>SFMO01000133.1 GCA_004554385.1 Ruminococcus flavefaciens | reverse complement strand
CAATGGCTCGGATCTGTTTTTATAAGCGGAGTTTAGAGATAAAATAAAGATAAATTAGAGATAAATTAGAGATAAATTAGAGATAAATTAGAGGACAATTAGAGAATGAAATGATATTATATGTATAGTGAGATACGAGGAAAAGGAATTGTATCTCACGAGATCAGAATGAGTAAGAATATGTATACAAAAGGATAGAAAGAGAGGTAATCAAAATGAAAAAAACTTTAAAGGCAGCAGCTTTATTCAGCGCATTGATGACGCTCAGCTCACTTGCGGGCTGCAGTGACGAAGAACAGCAGCAGGCTGTTAAATTATCAAAGGGAGGATATGTTGAATCGGTAATGGAAGTCGGTCCAGATGTATTCTCATTGTCAGAGCTTGAGCTCATTGACAACAAGCTGACCACATTTGACAGTATGTTCTGCAATGAATATGTTATCCCTTACGGCGACTCAAAGGTGAAAACGAGCGTTAATCAGACGATGAAAAAAATCGAACCTTCAGACGGTTACATGACTTTGCTTGCAAGCTCGGAAAACGGTTATTTTATCAGCAGGATCAGCGGTGCAAGCTTTGAAACCGAGTATCTGCTCCTGTCTTCCGAGGGTGAAGAAAAAAAGCTTAATATTGATGATTTTATAGCCCATGCCGAGTACTCGGAAAGCGGAAGGCTTTTCATGGTAGGCGGCGAAAACCTTTGCGAGGTGGCTGAAAACGGCTCTGTTAAGCCGCTGATGACAGTTGGCGAGAACGTTATCAATATGGACGTGATAGGCGACAACGTTATCGTCATCGACGAAAAGGGCGTTCATTTCTATGATATCAAGAACGATAAGGAAGCGGAAGCTCCCAAGGCTCTGAGCGATTTCCTTGCTGAATATGTCAACAAGGCAGGCGGCGAGGAGGTGCACATCGATATGTGCAAGGCTCCTAACGACAGCATCTGCATAGCTTGCCCTGACGGTATATACAAGTATATCCTCAACGGCAACAATGTCGAGCAGATAGTTGACGGAGTTTCATGCAGCCTCGGTAATCCCTCGCTCAAGCTGTCATCTATTTATTGCTGTGACGACGAGAGCATGGTAGTTGCTTTTGACGAGGGAACTATTTCGAGATTTTCCTATGATCCCGAAATGGAGAATGACAAAGCTGTTGTGCTTAAGGTATACGCTCTCGAAAAGGACGAGGTGCTTTCACAGCTTATCAACGGATATGCTTCACAGAACAGAGATGTAAAGATCGATTTTCAGATCGGAATGAAGGACGGCACCACTTATGAGGACGCTATGAAGGACTTTACGACACAGGTCCTCTCAGGAAATGCTCCCGACCTTATAATGCTTGACGGAATGGATATCGATAACTATATCGACAAGAATATGCTCTGTGACCTTTCTTCGTTTGAAAGTGAATGGAACAAGGACGGAAAGCTTCTTGACAATATCGTAAAGTGGAACAAGAAGGGCGACAAGGTCTACAATGTAGCCTGCAAATTCACCATTCCTGCTATAGGTGCTGATTCCGATGACCTCAAAAAGCTCAACAGCCTTGAGGATATTGCAGGATTTATCAAGGACAACAGAAAGCAGTATGACGATCGTTTCCCGCTAATGTATTTTGAAAAGCCCGAGCAGCTTGTAAAAACAGCTCTTATTTATGAGAGCGGGGATATTTTCGGCAGCGGAAAGATCGACAGCGATAAGCTTGAGAAGTTCTTCAGCAGCTGCTATGACATCAATAAATACAACGAAAAGGAAGGCGAGTATGTTTCTTACGGCTATGACGGCAATGAAATGTCATTTGTCGACAGATTATTCAATGTCATAAGAGAGGATCACACAGTTGCCGTCGGTACAGTCAACACCTTCAACTATGACCTTAATATTCTTGAGTCCCTTAACGGCTTGACTCCCGAAAACAACGCTGATTACAAGTTCGGCACAGGCAGGAACGGCAAGGTATTTGTTCCTAAGTGCAACCTCGGTATCATCGAGGCAGGCAAGAATCATGAGGAAGCAGAAAAGTTCATCGCCTATGCTCTTGGCGCAGAGCCCCAGAAGCTTGCGGAGGAAAGCGGATTCTCTGTAAATACTGACGCACTCAGCTGGTTCTACAAAAAGAACGAAAATGATATCAACAATTTCTACGGCTATGACCTGACATCTTTAGATGAGAGCAAGACCTTTGTTTTTGACATCAAGTGGATAACAAACAAGCAGGCAAAGGAATTCGACGAGTTTATCCGTGCACTTGATACTCCTTTTGCTGTAGACAAGGCAACAGAGCAGATAATCGTAAACAATGGTATAGAGTGCATGAATGATTCTGTAAGCATTTCTGAGGCTGCTTCAAAGACAGTGAGCCAGCTGGAGCTGAAAATGAAAGAGTAATTTTATGACAAAGTGTAAAACAAAGAAGCAGAACGTATATTGTTTACTGTTTCTGCTCCCAAGTCTTTTAGGAGTAATGATATTCATATTTATTCCGTTTCTGGATTCGGTGAGGAAATCGTTCTTTACAGCGGTCTCTGAAAAATTCATCGGGGCAAAGAACTATGAAGTCATAATGAAAAACGACGCATTTGCGCTTGCTGTGAAGAATACTGCGCTGTTTACGGCTGTATGTATCCCTGCGCTTATAATAATCTCGTTTTTCCTCTCTTATCTGATAACAAAGATAAAATGCATTCGCCTGATAAAGTCGGTATTGCTTTTCCCTCTTGCAATACCGACGGCGGCAATGGTGCTGATATGGCAGATACTGTTCAGCGACAACGGATATATCAATAATATCCTCGTCAGCACAGGTCACGGCAGCGTCAGCTTCCTGAGCTCAAAGACAGCCTTCTTGGTACTCGTAGGCAGCTATATATGGAAGAATGCGGAGGTTGAGTCCTTTACATACGGTACGACAAGTCACGGCTTCAAGCTCAAAGGTATGGATGCTTTCAGCATAGATATGGACGCACATATGAATGCAGGCTACAGCATAGAAGGCGGCATACGCAAGGGCGATACAGTTTCGGGAATACTCAATATAAACACGGCAAATAATTACATCTACTTCGGCGATCTTGATGTAGTTAAGTACGGCGGCGAAAAGGGCGATGCCAACGCTGACGGTTCACTTGATATGGCAGACGTTGTAATGATAATGCAGGCTCTTGCAAACCCAAACAAGTACGGCCTTGACGGCATTGACGGAAACCGCATCACAAAGAGAGGCAACGGCCTCGGTGATATGGACGGCAATGGCCTGACAGTCGGCGACGCTCAGGCAATACAGATGAAGCTTCTCGGCCTCGGGAACAACAGTGATCCTTTAACTCCTACAGCTCAGCCTGTAGGAGTTAAAACTACCGACGAGGCAATAAAGCTTATCAATAACTATGACCTTAATGACTATGATGCAGCTTATCGCGACAGTATGAAGGAGATGTTCGAGAGCTTTAAAAAGGATGGCTATATCTATTGCTTTGCCGATGCAGCAGGCGAGGACAGAATAAAGCCGGATTCGGGAATAGCTCTCATGCCATATATGAGATATGAGGACAGAGGTGTACTCTACCATGTGACATATAAGGGAGAAAAGTACCAGATATACTATTATCTGAGAGACAGCAGGTATGCAGAGCAAAGCTTTGATAAATACATAGCGAACAGACTTGGCTTCAATATGACAAAGGTGACCGATGATAAGTACTATATTCTTGACAACAGCAAGACAGGTCAGAGTGATATAAGCGCGTTCTTCGCAATAGACGGTGAGAACTACTGCAAGGTAAGAGGCTTCGGCACAGAAGCAGAGCTTATGGAGTTCGTAAACGCTCTTAACTGTGTAAAGATACCTATCAATAATAAGCTCACCACTGACGATCCGTCAAAATATCCTTTTGAAGCTCAGTATATCCGTGTTTACGGAACGGGCAATTATAATCGTGAACCTGTTATAGAAATGTTTAATAGTGAAGAAGAATTGCTTAGCAGGTATAATCCGAATTCCCAGCACGAAAAATATGATGAAAAGTGGTTCAGCGATCACAAGCTTATTATGATTACAGTTGGAGAGCCAAGCGGTTCGATCAGACATAAAGTGACAGAGCTTACTTCTGATTACGTTGCTATCGACCGTATTACCCCTGAGGTGATGACCTGTGACTTGGCTATATGGCATATCTATATTGAGCTTGATAAGGACGCGGTAATAAACGATGATTTCAGAGCTGAGATTACCGAAACTAAATCTTTTGATGCCTAATCTGCCGCAGACAGAAGAAAACATGATTATATAGAGAAAAAGGATCTCTTGAGGACAGCTGCCTGAGGGAGATCCTTTTTCGTTTACAGGGTTTTTCACGTTGCTGTCCTTGTCCTATCCCTGAATTTCAGCTGTTACAGCCGAATGCAGTGCCCATGAAGGAAAGGGGCTGAAAGAGCTTGAAATCTTGCTGAAAATAGTGTATAATTTTAGTTGAGTTTATATAGTATTGAGCAGCCCTTTAGAAAGGGCGGAGAATGACGATCACAGTGAGGACGACTGAAAGGTGTCCTTGCTTCTTTAAGGTGTAATATGGAAAAACAGAAAAAACGTAAACGGATGTTTGTTATCGGTGTGGCAATGATAGTAATGGGTGCAGGAGTTCTTGGGTTTTTCGCCTACAGAAAAATAAGCCGCGAGGTGTATCTGCGCAGACTGCTGAAGGAAAATATAAACTTCGAGGTACCGAGTCTGGATATAAAGGTGCCTGTACTGGAGGGAACCGACTCAAAGACGCTGCAGGTCTCGGCAGGGCATTTTGAGGGCACAGGAAGCCTTGGCAAGGGGAATTACTGTATCTGCGGCCATAACAGTACAGTATACGCTGAGATATTCAATGACCTCGATCAGATAAAGATCGGCGACGAGATGTATATTGTCAGCGCTGATAATGAACGCACACGCTATAAATATGTGGTTACCGAGTATAAAACAGTTCAGCCCGGGGATACATGGGTCCTTGATGATTTTGGCGATGACAGGCTTACAGTCATATCCTGTACCGATGACGGCAAAAACCGTCAGGTTGTAGTCGGTATCCGTTCATAGAAGGCGGAAAAGCAGGGGATATGGATCGACAAATGCCATACCTTCCACAGCTGCGGCATTAGCCGTTTGATATAAGAAAAAGAGTCCGATCAACGGACTCTTTTTTATGCTTGGATTTATTTCTGATACTTAGCCTTATCCATCTCACGGATAGCTGCACGGCGGATCTTTCCGCTGCCGACAGTCTTTGGCAGCTCGTCTACGAACTCGACTACACGGGGGTATTTGTAAGGCGCAGTGCCGTTCTTGACGTATTCCTTGATCTCCTTTACAAGCTCCTCGGATGGAGTTTTGTCCTTTGTAAGAACGATGGTAGCCTTTACCACCTGACCTCTTATCTCGTCTGGGACGCCTGTGACTGCACATTCAAGCACATATGGGAGCTCCATGAGAACGCTTTCGATCTCGAATGGTCCGATACGGTATCCCGATGACTTGATAACGTCATCTACTCGTCCCACATACCAGAAGTAGCCGTCTTCGTCTACCCATGCGGTATCGCCTGTGTGATAGAAACCGTCGCGCCATGTCTCGGCGGTGTTTTCCTCGTCGCCGTAGTAGCACAGTGCAAGACCGGGAACGCCGTATCCCGGGGCATTCATATCCTTGAGCTTTATGCAGATCTCGCCTGTTTCACCAACACCTGCAGGAGTTCCGTCAGGGAGAAGCACCTGTACATCGTACTGAGGATTTGGCTTGCCCATACTGCCCGGCTTAGGCTCCATGCCCACAACATTTGCGATAGAGAGTGTGGTCTCTGTCTGACCGAATCCCTCCATGAGCTTGATGCCTGTTGCCTTGTAGAACTGGTGGAATACCTCGGGATTGAGTGCCTCGCCTGCGATACAAGCGTATTTCAGTGATGAGAGATCATACTTTGACAGGTCCTCCTTGATGAAGAAACGGTACATTGTCGGAGGAGCGCAGAATGAAGTGATGTTGTACTTTTTGAACATGGGAAGTATGCTGTCTGCGTGGAAGCGGTCGAAGTCGTAAACGAATACAGCTGCCTCGTTCATCCACTGACCGTAGAGCTTGCCCCAGAGTGCTTTGCCCCAGCCTGTATCGGAGATAGTGAAGTGGAGACCGTTAGGATCGGCATTCTGCCAGTAACGGGCAGTTACATAGTGACCGAGAGGATACTGATAGCTGTGAAGAACGAGCTTCGGATTACCTGATGTACCTGAGCTGAAGAAGATGAGCATAGGATCAGTGCCGCAGGGAGTATCCTCTGTGCGCTCGAAATGAGTGCTGTATGCAGAAAGCTCTGCGTTGAAGTCATGCCAGCCCTCGCGCTGACCGTTGACAAGGATCTTTGTTGTAAGTGACGGTGAATCAGAGCAGGCAAGGTCTACCTCATTTGCCACATCTCCGTCAGCGGTGCAGACAATAGCCGATACCTTTGCGGAATTGAAGCGGTATTCGAAATCATGCTTCTTAAGCATATTTGAAGCAGGGATAACAAGAGCGCCAATGCGATGGAGGGCTATGATGGAGAACCAGAACTGGTAGTGACGCTTGAGGACGAGCATTACGCGGTCGCCCTTCTTGATGCCGAGAGATTTGAAGTAATTAGCTGCCTGACAGGAGTATTTCTTGATGTCCTTGAAGGTAAATGTGCGTTCATTCTTGTTAACGTCAACATAGATCATGGCAGTTTTATCGGGACATTTTTCAGCCATAGCGTCAACTATGTCGTAAGCGAAGTTGAACTTATCCTCATTTACGAACTGAACTCCGCTGAGTATACCTTCGTCATTGGTCTCGCATTTTACAAACTTTTCTGCAACCGGATTCAGAAGACCTGCCTTGTCCACATTTGTAAGGTGATGCTCAGCAACGTGCTCGCGGTATTCCGACATTCCTGTAGCGCCTTTAGGAGGCATAACAAAGGCATATATCTCGCAGTCCTCACCGCCGAGAGCTACTTCATCGTGAGGCATTGAGCTGTCGTAGTAGATACAGTCACCCTCATGGAGTATCTCTGTATGTGAGCCAACTGTCATACGTACAGTACCTTTTAAAACGATATCCATTTCCTGACCCTCGTGGCTTGCCATGTGGAGAGGCTGTGAAAGAGCTTCTTCTGAATAGGGGATAACTACGTGGAAGGGTTCAACAGCCTTGTTCTTGAACTTAGCTGCAAGGCGATTGTAGGTAAAGCCCTTTCTGCGCACGATGGGAACGCCTTCACCCTTGCGGGTAACGGTGTAACCGCTGAGCTCAGGGCTGCTTCCCTCCATAAGATCAGTGATCTCAACGTGGAAAGCGTTAGCGCATTTATAGATAAAGGTGAAGCTGAAATCTTTTTCACCTGATTCGTACAGCTTGTAATCTTCGACGGAATAGCCTGTAATAGCAGCCATGTCCTCAACAGTTATGCCGAGATCTTCACGCAGTGATGCAATTCGCTCTGCGACCTCTTTTATTCTGGTTTCTGCATTCTGTAAACTCATCATGTCGCTCATAATTATCTCTCCTTTTTTAGAATTTGGAAAATAAAAAAACTCGTCTCAAAGATGTTTCTTTGAGACGAGTATCAATTACTGATTACCCGCGGTACCACTCAAATTATGCCGCTATTGCGTAACACCACTTCAGACTCCATCAAGTCCTATTCATTGACGCAGAATCACGGAAGCGCTTACTGAAGATTTCAGCACTTCGGCTCAGAAGGGATACATAGAATTGCTTATCACCGGCTCACACCCACCGCCAGCTCTCTGCAGACATTGGCAACACTCTGCGTGTCTTCCTCATAGCTTATGTTTGGATTATATCACACTAAAAATCATTTGTCAAGTACTTTTTTAAAAAATTCTTTTTTTGACTGAGATCGCATAGGTAAATTTGCCAATTGCGGTGCTGTGTGACAGTGCAATGTGCTGAATTTTCTAATAAGAGAAAATTTTTGTTGACACCGTGTCAGAAAACTGGTATAATAACTGTAATGACACGATGTCAGAATAAAACCGATAAGTATTTACATATTCAATATAAAGAGGGGGCGAAGCGATGCCGAAGGGTTCACCCGAGCTGACAGCTTCAAGAAAGGAAGAGATAGTAAATGCCTGTGAAAGACTTTACAGGACTATGAGCTTCAAGGAGATAACTATTAAGGAGATCGGTGCAGTTACTTCGTTTACGCGGACTTCTATATACAACTACTTTCAGACCAAGGAGGAGATCTTTCTCGCTCTGATGCAGCGTGAATACGAGAACTGGGCATCGGAGATGGATTCCATTGCTGACATGAATGAAACTATGTCCGCCGGGGAATTCGCCGATTCCATGGCACATTCTCTTGAAAAGCATCAGCAGCTTCTGAAGCTGCTTGCTATGAATCACTACGACATGGAGGAAAACTCACGACCAGAAAGACTTACTGAGTTCAAGGTGGCATACGGAGCTTCTCTTGACGCGGTGAGGGCATGTATCAGAAAGTTTTTCCCAAAGATCGATGATGAGAGCTTCATATTTGTGTTTTTTCCGTTCCTGTTCGGAGTTTATCCATACTCTGTGGCAACGGAAAAACAGCTCACGGCAATGCGTGAGGCAAATATCGGGTTCAGGATGCACAGCATATATGAAATAATTTATTCCTGCGTTTTGCAGCTGTTGGGAGGTAAGTCATGAAATATACAAAGCTTGGAAATTCAGAACTAAACGTATCAAGGATATGCATGGGCTGTATGGGGTTCGGCGATGCTCAGAACGGACAGCACTCATGGACTGTCGATGAGGAACATTCCCGTGAGATAATCAAACGTGGTCTGGAACTGGGCGTGAATTTCTTTGATACGGCTATCGGCTATCAGTCGGGCACCAGTGAGCAGTATGTGGGCAGGGCGCTCCGTGATTTTGTCAAGCGTGATGAGGTCGTTGTAGCTACGAAATTCCTGCCGAGAACCCCTGCTGACATAGAAGCAGGCATCACAGGTCAGCAGCATATAGAGCGCATGATAAACAAGAGCCTTGAAAATCTTGGTATGGACTACGTTGATCTCTATATATACCATATGTGGGACTGGAATACTCCCGTTTATGATATACTTGACGGGCTGAACAGAGTCGTAAAGGCTGGTAAGGCACGTTATATAGGCATATCAAACTGCTATGCATGGCAGCTTGCAAAGGCAAATGCCATTGCAGAAAGGGAAGGCTTTGCGAAATTTGTAAGTGTTCAGGGACATTATAATCTCATCTTCCGTGAGGAGGAAAGAGAAATGGCTGTGCTCTGTGCAGAAGATAATATTGCAATGACTCCATATAGTGCACTTGCCAGCGGAAGACTTGCAAGACTCCCCGGAGAGACATCAAAACGCGCCGAGGAGGACAGCTATGCTAAATTCAAGTATGATGCCACAAAGGAGCAGGACGAAGTCATTATCAGACGAGTTGCCGAGCTTGCGGAAAAACACGGTGTTTCAATGACTGAGATCTCCCTTGCATGGCTGCTCACTAAGGTAACAGCTCCTGTGGTGGGAGCTACAAAGCTCCACCATATAGAGGGTGCGGCAAAGGCAGTGGATACTGTTCTTTCAGCTGATGAGGCAGCATATCTCGAAGAGCCCTATGTCCCTCACGCACTTGCAGGAGTAATGGCTCAGAACAAGCCGTCAAACAGAAATGAAAAGCATGTCTGGTCAACAGGCAGCCAGAAAATTTAAGGAGGATATGACATGAGTGAAAAAATAGTACAGACAGCAGGCAGGGAACAGCTCGGAGAATTTGCTCCCATGTTTGCACATCTCAATGATGATGTGCTCTTCGGAGAAGTGTGGAATGATAATGCAATAGACGTAAAGACAAGATGTATCATTACGGTGGTATCACTTATGGCATCAGGTATCACAGACAGCTCTCTCGTGTATCACCTTCAGAATGCCAAGGCGCACGGTGTTTCAAAGGAAGAGATAGCAGCAATAATAACTCATGCTGCAATGTATGTGGGCTGGCCGAAGGGCTGGGCAGTATTCAGACTTGCAAAGGAGGTCTGGAATGATAAGGTCTCGGAGTCAACAGACAGAGACAGATACCAGAACACCATATTCTTCCCTGTAGGCGAGGCAAATCCGTATGGTCAGTTCTTTGTGGGACAGAGCTATCTTGCTCCCGTTTCAACTGAACAGATACCGATATACAATGTGACATTCGAGCCTGCCTGCCGTAATAACTGGCATATACACCATGCAAAGAGAAGCGGCGGTCAGATGCTCATATGCGTCGGCGGCAGAGGTTATTATCAGGAATGGGGCAGAGAGGCTGTTGAGATGACTCCGGGAAGCGTTATCAATATACCTGCCGAGGTAAAGCACTGGCATGGTGCAGCTCCCGACAGCTGGTTCTCACATCTGGCAATTGAGATACCGGGTGAGGAGGGCAGCACAGAATGGTGCGAGGCTGTATCAGACGCTGATTACGGCAAGCTGAAATAGGAGAGAGCAAATGAAGATAGTTGTTCTTATGGGCAGCCCTAACATAAATGGCTCTACAAGCATGCTTGTACAGAGCTTCAGAAAGGGCGCAGAGGAAAAAGGCCACAGTGTTTGTGTAATAGATGTCTGTAAGCTGAATATCGCTCCGTGCACAGGCTGTGTTGCCTGCGGCTATGAGGGCGACTGTGTTCAGAGGGACGACAATGAGCTTATCCGTCAGAAGCTTCTCGGATGCGATATGGTTGTGTTTGCAACGCCTCTTTACTACTATGGCATGTCTGCACAGCTGAAGATCGTAGTTGACCGCTTCTGCGCCTACAACAGCAGTCTCAACCGCAGACATCTGAAGTCGGCGCTTCTGACGGTGGCATGGAATTCCGATGACTGGACATTTGAGGCTCTTGAAGCGCATTACAGAACTCTGGTGCGCTACATCAATTTTGAGGATATGGGCATGATCCTTGGCTATGGCTGCGGAAGTCCGTCAATGACAGGCTCGGGAGCATATCCTGAAAAAGCATATAAATTAGGAAGATCACTTTAAACGGAGGTAATTGTTATGAGTAAGAAATTAGTGGCATATTTTTCAGCAAGCGGCAACACCGCAGAGCTTGCAAAGAAGCTTGCATCAGCTGCATCAGCCGACCTTTACGAGATACGTCCTGCTGTACCGTACACAAGTGCTGACCTTGACTGGCAGAATAAGCAGTCACGCAGCAGCGTTGAGATGAGCGATCACAGCTCGCGCCCCGAGCTTGCTGATAAGAATGCGGATATTGCGACATACGACACAGTATATATCGGTTTTCCTGTATGGTGGTATATCGCACCGACTATAATCAACTCATTCCTTGAGAGTTATGATTTTTCGGGAAAGAAGATAATCCTTTTCGCTACATCAGGCGGCAGCGGCTTTGGCAAGGCTATTCAGAATCTCAGCTCAAGTGCCCCGGGTGCCGAGATCATTGAGGGCAAGGTAAATCCATCTGCAAAGGATATGCATCAGCGCATTATACAGCCTTCCCGATCGCTCAGTGACTTCGCATGGATGATCCTGCGAGTAGTATAACGCTTTGCAAATACAGTGACGGGTTCGTACAGGATTCGGACCTGTTTCCCTTTTAACTGCCTGTATCCAGCAAGCTGAAAAAGGCAGCACCGTCTGCTTATTAAATTTGGTTTTTTACAACATTACATATTATAGCAGAACATATTCTAAAATTCAAGTAAATCCCGTATTTTATACGTTTGCGACAATCAGCCTTCACTTTTTGAAACCTTTTTTGTTGTCAAGCATATAAAGCAGAGCATTGCATATGGCAGCTGCAACATTACTGCCGCCTTTTCTGCCTCTTGCGGTTATGCAAGGCACTCCCGAGGCAATGAGCATTTCCTTTGACTGCACCACATTGACGAATCCCACAGGTGCACCGATTATGAGCTTCGGCGTGAATGTACCTGCTTCCATATGCTCACAGAGCCTCACCAGTGCCGTTGGGGCATTTCCAACAGCGTAAATAACAGGTCTGTCCAGCTTTGCAGCCTTGTCAACAGAAGCTGCTGCTCTTGTTGTTCCGTCACGTTTTGCAGTCTCTGCCACGTCCTCATCAGCCATGAAGCACATGCATTCGCAGCTGTGACGGGCAAGTGCGGCTTTGTTTATACCTGCTCTTGCCATATTGGTATCGGTGACGATGACAGCGCCTTTTTCAAGTACCTCAAGAGCTGTATCCACGGCGCTTTCCGAGAAGTACAGATTTTTGGCATAGTCAAAGTCGGCAGTGGTATGAATGGCACGTATGACTATTGGTCTTATCTTTTCGGGAACAGGAGCTTCAAGCTCGCTTTCAATTATCTCAAAGCTGCGTCTTTCGATGTCGGACGGCAGCACGTATTCTAAATTCATAAGCCCTCCTCCATAATACGGTAAACAAGATCCATGTCCAGATCTTTTCTTACACTGTCTGCCAGCAGATCAAGCTGCTGCTCTCTGTATATGCGTCTGTCCACCGACTGACCGCGGTACTCCAGTCCTTTTGTCTGAAAAAGTCTGCGGACAAGCCTTCCCGCCACATCAGAGCTGTCAAAGATGCCGTGTACGTAGCAGCCTGCGGCATTTCCGCAGAAGCTTCCGCCGCATGATGTAAGGGCATTGCCGAAGCACTTTGTCCTGCCCATGTGGACCTCATATCCGCAGAACTCAGCGCCTGCGAGACAGGAAAAGAAGCCGTCGGCGTCAAAGAATCGCCCTTTTGTCTGAGACTGTGATTTTTTGCTGCTGAAAACAGTGACGCAGTCGAGAAGTCCGAGCCCCCCGATACTTCCTGAACATTCACTGCCAACCGGATCGGAAATGGTCTTTCCCATGATCTGATAGCCGCCGCAGATGCCGAAAACAGGGATACCTTCGCGCAGACGATTTTTGATCTCGGTGTCAAGCCCGACCTCCCGAAGCCAATTCATATCGGCAATTGTGCTTTTAGTTCCCGGGATTATTATCAGGTCAGGGCTGCCAAGCCGGCTTGCTCTTGAGACGTATCTCACTGAAACTCCGTCATATTGTGAGAAAACGTCGAAGTCGGTGAAGTTTGATATTTTCGGAAGACGTATCACAGCGATGTCGATTATACCGTCGGCAGCCTTTGAATCCAGCTTTTCTGAGAGGCTGTCCTCGTCCTCGATGTCACAGCTTACATAGGAAACAACGCCTGCTACCTTTTTCCCCGAGCGCTCTTCAAGTATGTTGATGCCATCCTGAAACAGCGATTTATCGCCGCGGAACTTGTTTACCGCCAGAGCCTTTACCATTTCGGCTTCGTGAGGTTCAAGAAGCTCGAGAGTGCCGATGAGCTGCGCAAAAATACCTCCTCTGTCTATGTCCCCGACGAGCATGACAGGGGACTTCACCATCTCTGCAAGTCCCATATTGACTATGTCATCAGCCTTGAGATTTAGCTCTACGGGACTTCCTGCTCCCTCTATGACTATTATGTCGTACTGAGCGGCGAGCTGTTCATACGCTGTAAGAATGTCGGGGATAAGTTCCTTTTTATGGCGGAAGTAATCGGCAGCGCGCATATTTCCGCGGACTTTTCCGTTGACTATGACCTGAGAGCCAACGTCCGTAGTCGGCTTCAGCAGAATCGGGTTCATAAGTGCCGAGGGCTCTATTCCTGCGGCTTCTGCCTGAAGAGCCTGAGCCCTGCCTATTTCTGCACCGTCAACGGTTATGAATGAATTCAGCGCCATATTCTGAGACTTGAAAGGGGCTGCGGAGTATCCGTCCTGACGGAATATCCTGCATAGAGCAGCAGTCAGAAAGCTTTTGCCCACGTTTGACATAGTGCCCTGAAGCATTATGTTCTTAGCCATTCAAACACCTCCTTACCGCGCTGACAAGCCGGATATTTTCGTTATGAGTTCTGACGGCTGTGCGGAAAAAGCCGTCGGAAAGTCCGTGAAAGCTCTGGCAGTCACGGATGAGTATTCCTTCTGAAAGGAGCGCTTCACCCAGTCCGCTGCGGCTTTTAAAAAGCAGGTAATTTGCAGTTCCCTCAAAGACCTTTGCACCTGCCGATGAGAGCTCCCGTGCAAGAAAGCTGCGTTCCCGTGTGATTAACTCTACAGTTTTTGCGAGATATTCCCTTTCGGCAAGGGCAGCTATACCTGCTTTTTGTGCAATGGCTGAAACGCTCCAGAACTGACCGCTCTCCTTTATCCTTTCGGAGAGGCGGGAGCTGCCGCAAATGGCGTATCCGAGCCTTATCCCGGGCATGGCATAAAGCTTGGTGAAGGCTTTGAGGATAATGCAGTTTTCATTTAAAAAGCGGCGTATGCTAAAGCTCTCACCGCCGCTGACAAAGTCAAGGAAACACTCATCACATACAAGTATCGTCTCGTTTTCCATGCATTTTTCAGCGATTTTTTTCAGCAGGTCGGGAGCTGTGAGTCTGCCTGTGGGATTGTTCGGAGTACAGATGAAGCATATGTCAACAGAGCTGTCGAGCTTCGGGAGAATATTCTCTGTCAGCCCGAAGCCGTTTTCTTCTGTGAGCAGATGTTCCGTGATCTCGCAGCCGACCTCTGAAAGGGCGCGGCTGTATTCACTGAAGGTCGGTGCGCAGATAAGTGCCCTTGCAGGTCTGAAAGCGTGTACTATGCGGAAAATAAGGTCATCTGCACCGTTTCCGCAGACGATACAGCCTGCGCTTATATGTTCATGCCCTGCAAGCTTCATGCGGAGCTCAGTGCAGTAGGGATCGGGATATTTTTCAATGCTGTCCACAGATTCGGCGACCGTCCTTCTGACTCCGTCGGGGATACCGAGAGGATTGATATTTGCCGAAAAATCCATTATCCCACCGAGCTGCTCGATATTTCCGCCATGTTGTTGTATCATAAAAGTCCTCCCAAAATAAAGCATCTTGCGGCAGCCGATATTATCAGCATGAGCACAGATGAAAGGTACATGAGCCTGTTTGCAAGGCGTATATCCTCAGGCTTTACAGGTCTGTCATCGTCGCCGATATACGGCTTTTTGTGGAGCTTTCCAAAGTACCATGCATCACCTGCCAGCCTGACGTGCAATGCACCTGCGCAGACGGATTCGGTCTGTGCTGAGTTTGGGCTTGCGTGGTTTTTCCTGTCACGTTTCCAGATCCGAAAAGCATTTCTTCCGTCCAGTCCCGCCAGTGGTGCAGAAGCTGCCATGAGCAGGGCTGTCATGCGTGAGGGAATAAAATTCAGAACATCGTCAAGCTTTGCAGCAAAGCGTCCGATGTCGGCGTATTTCTCATCCCTGTAGCCTATCATTGAATCCATGGTGTTCACAGATTTATAGAAAAAAGCTCCCACAGCGCCGCCAAGTCCCATATAGAACAGCGGAGCTGTCACACCGTCGGAGGCATTTTCGGCAACTGTCTCAACTGCCGCACGTACGATGCCGTCCTTGTCGAGAACAGCGGTATCACGGCCGACTATCATTGATACAGCCTTTCTTGCGACTTCCGTATCGCCTGACTCTGCGGCTTTGCAGACCTTCATGCTCTCACTGCACAGGCATTTTGCCGCAAGCATATAGCAGCACATTATTGTCTCGGCAGCTATACCGAGTATAATGCTGATGTGATAGCAGATCACGAGAAGCACAAGAGGCAGGACAGTTGACAGTACAATTACCGTCAGTCCGAGGAGAATACCTCCTGTACGAAGATCGCGCATATGCTTTCTGACCAGCTTTTCAAGTCCGCCGATAAGTCTGCCAATGAGCTTTACAGGGTGGGGGATATTATATGGGTCTCCGACTGCACAGTCCAGCAGAAATCCCAGTATTAAAGGCAGAGCAGGCAAAAGTTGCTTCATAGTATATTCCTTATCTCAAGATTTTTTCCATTCCATAAACAGGAGTAACCGTGTCCGTTTTCGCACTGATAACAAAAATAATCCATATGCGGAAGGGCGTATTTTTCGAGTATGGACATTATAGTTCCGCCGTGTACGACAAATGCGACCATATGGGCTTCCGAGCATGTTCTTATGACAGTTTCAAATGCTTCGGTACACCGCCTTCGGAAGTCATCGGGAGATTCGCCTTTGGGGAAGGGCAGACTTCCGCCGCTGTCTATCCATTTCTGATAATCTGCGCTGTCGGAAAGTTCTCTGTAGTTTTTACCCTCGAAGTCACCGAAGTCGCATTCACGGAGGTCATGTGCGATGAAGGGGATGTTCTGCGGAAAGAGTATCTCAGCCGTCTGTAAACAGCGCTTCATGGGACTGCAAACCAGCATATCACAGGCCATCGGCTCATGTGTTTTAAGCTGAGAGATACCCTCACTGCACAGCGGCTCATCGGTTCTGCCGATGTAGCGCTTTTCAAGATTTCCTGCGGTGAGACCGTGGCGTATCAGGAGTACAATGCCAACAACTTAAGCGATATTGGCATTTACCCCGCATAAAAAATCAAATAGAATATTTGGGACAAAACACCTTGCGCTGATGAGAAAATTCCGGACGAGGAGCAGACCTACCTTTAATTATCGGAACAGGTTGTTT
>SFMO01000132.1 GCA_004554385.1 Ruminococcus flavefaciens | reverse complement strand
TACATTTCTGTAACTGCTCTTCACCGTTTTATTCCGCAGCCCGCGTCGGGTCGCTCCTCAGCGTTGCCTTGTTTGGCTGCAATTTTAGTATGGTCAAAATTTTTGTGGGAAATTCATTTACACAGTTTATTTTTCAGAGCCCGGAAATGCTCTGTAAGCGTTTCTGAGGGCTTTTCTTTTTCAGTGGATAGTTTTTCAGCTTCGTAGCGTTGGACGGCTCTGAGTGGATTTCACGTTCCGTTGACGGCTATCATCATGCAGAAGTCGGCTCGGTGATGTGGTGGGTGACCTCATATTCACGGATACGGCGATAAAATGTGTTCGCTGTCAAGCCCATTCTCCGCATAAAGTCTCTGCCTGTGATGTTCTTAGCTTTCCATTCCCCATAGAGCTGTCCGAACTTTGTCCAGTCGATAGGAATAGGCTTTCTTCCCGTGTATTTGCCCTGCGCCTTGGCAATCTCGATGCCCTCACGCTGTCGCTGTTTGAGCTGTTCACGCTCCAACTGCGACAGCGCTGCGAACACAGTCAACATGAATTTGCCCGTAGGCGTGTCGGTGTCGATGTTTTCCTTGTGACTAACCAGGGTAACGCCCTTTTCGGTAAGGGTGTCGATGATATTCAGCAAGTCCTTTGTAGAACGTCCCAGACGGCTGATACTCTCGATGTAGAGCGTATCACCCTCACGCACATAGTCCAGCATAGCCCTGAGCTGAGGGCGGTCTGTGTTCGCTCCTGACAGCTTCTCGGAGAAGATACGGTCAACCTGATAGCTGTCCATGATCTCCTGCTGTCTCGCTGTTTCCTGATGTTCCGTAGAAACACGGATATAACCTATTTTGCTCATATTTGTTTTCCTTTCTGATGTAAAAATATTTTTCTTTCTGTAGATATGCGATTGACTTAATTGCGGTGATGATGTATAATTATTGATGAAAGCAGGCACTCGACTTGTTTGTAAAAAACACATGAAAAGAGGCAATTTGAAATGAACGAAACATGGTCAGCAATACTCAAAGATTATGAGACTGCTAAATTTGCCCTGTGGTGTCCAAAGCATTGCGGACACTGGAGCCGAGATGATAATAAAGGCTATTATCATATGTGGAAGGCGTACTACGCTGCACTAACTGCTGAAGATAAAGAACCTCTCATCTTTGCTCGAATCCTGATGATGATGGGAGATGAACAGCATTTTAAGCAATCTGATTATACTCGTTTACACCGATATTATTTACCTGCCAAGGAGCAGTATCAGATTGCAATCGAAGCAGGATTAAAGCCTACTGAAAAAGAGTTAGAGTATATGAAACAATATACGGATAGTCTTATTTATCAATTTGAATGCGAAGATAAGCCATACGATGAGCAAGTTTCATATATTGAAGGTCATGAAATATTATCTGATTTTGGTTTCCATGACAGTAAAGTTGTATTCTTTTCTCACGATGAAAAGAGTGCAACTATGAAAGTAAAGTATACCAAAACATTAGAACTCCGCTTTGAAGAAGTAGACGATATTGAAATTAGAACCGATCCGGTATGTGATTGGATAAATGATTTCTATTGCTATCCTACTTTCTACAATAAGAAAAAGTACGTTTTTGATATTGGTTTTTACAAGATAATATGTTCAAGGATTGTTGTATCAAACTATGAATAAACGCAAAATAGGAATCATAACTGATATAAATTCTGTTGATTCATAGTCACTATACACATCACCACGGCAAGGAGAACATTCTCCCTGCCGTATTTTTATTCAAGCTGATTTTTCTTTCTTTTTGCAGCCTGTTCGTTCTGTAAATAACGCTGAACGGTCTTTTGACTGTCTCGTTTCTGCCTTGCAAGCCGTGACAGCCTGTCCGCTTCTTTCTTATAAGCTGTACGTTCCGAACAAAGTTTATCATGTTCTTTCTGAACCTTTTCACGCTCGGCTCGGAGGTCTTTCAGTTTCGGAGCGTTGCCGTCCGGAAACAGCTCTTTCATCTTCTGATATACCTCACGATACTCACTAAGCTCATCGCTATAATCGCTCTTGTATTTCGTTTTTGCCTTTCCTTTGGAATTGTCAAGAAATGTGCAGTCATAGAATACCCAAAATCTGAAATAGGCATATATCAGGCAGCGTGATGAGATCGTTGCTTTGAATTTCTTAGTGCCACAGGTGGGAGACCGCCTTCGTTGAAACTGTTGATCCTT
>SFMO01000131.1 GCA_004554385.1 Ruminococcus flavefaciens | reverse complement strand
CGGCTATATCGGAATACGCACACAGCCGAGGACTTCTCTCCGAGCTGAACGACATGAAAACGGAGATCGAGGACTTGCAGGTGAAGCTGAAAGTCCTGCGGAAATACCGCAAGCTGAAAGTGTACGGCGAGGAGCTGAAAGCCCTCAGCGGAAGTGCTGCGAAGAAGTACCGCAAGGAATACAGCGCAGAGCTTACCGAGTACGGGCAGATCCGCACTAAGGTGTTGGAGCTATACCCGTCAGGACATATCCCGACCGTGGAGAGCCTGGACAAAAAAATAAACGCCCTTATACAAGAGCGTTCATTGAAAGATCAGCAGTTTCGTCAAGCGGACAAGCGGGCGCGTGACCTTGCCGACGCACAGCGTACCATTGAGGAGTTTCTCCGTCAGGAACGCAACGAACAGCAGCAAGACCGCAAGCGTAAAAAGAATGGGGATTTGGAGTGATTATTTCTTTTTCACCCACCAACCATTTCCATCATTATAACCGTGCTGTTCCATATACGGAACAAGTACCTTATGATAGCCTTTTTCTGGAATTGTAATTCCCTCATCACGGAGATAACCGAAGATGATTTCCTGCAATTCATCCATAAGGGCAAACCAAGCATCAGTCTGTTCGCAAGCGTAGGTGTAAGCAGTAGTACCTTCTTCATAATCATACTCATTATCTTCTATCCACCACGCTTTGTTATGAACAGCAGCATAAGCATCAATTATACTTTGCTGATCTTTATGGGCAGAAAGCCATTTACGAACATCATCAACAGTCCAGTCTGATAAAGGTTCGCTACCCATAATGAAACATTCCTGTTTACTCATTATTTCCTCCATGATTTGCCTTGTATTCTTCTAACGCCGTGAGTAGCAGCTTATTCACGCTCATACCCTGAGACTCCGCATAAGCCTTGATCGCATCACGCTCCTCGGCAGACACATACAGCTTCAGCGTTTTGTAATTCGCTTTGGCATACTGTGCGTTTGAGGAAATTTTCTTGGAACGAGCCTGCTTCTGCTGGCACTCCTTACAATATTTCTGAGAGCCTGCCGTCACGGTGTAAGGCTTTCCGCAGATAGAGCATATCTGCTCGCTGCCGATCGCAACAGCTTCTCCGGCTTGCTTCTTTTCCTTGTATGCCCTGTTCCGCATGACCTGAGCCTTATCACGGCAGTAGATACAGTATTTTGCTCTGCTTGACGGAGACTCAAACTCCATTCCGCAGATTTGGCAAGTGTGCTTATACATCAGCTCACTCCTTGATCGGTTATTACAGCTATTCTATCACATTAGTGGGGATATGTCAAGTATAATTGAAAATATAGTGACGCTGCACTGGGGAAATCAGATAATTTGCTGCGCATTGCCGAAATTCAAAAACTTCTCAAAATTATACTTGACAATAGGGATATTGAATAGTATAATGAAAGCACAACAGGAACACAGAAACCCGAAACCACGAAAGGAAGGTAAATACCTATGTTAAACAAATTCTTAGTCTCAGGCAGAATGACTGCCGATCCCGAAATCAAGACCGTTGGCGAGAACCGCCTCTGCAAGTTCACTATCGCTTGCGACCGCCCGAAGCGTAAGGGCGAGGAGACTGCCGAGACAGACTTCTTCCCCTGCACCGCCTGGAACCGCAACGCTGATGTGATCGTCGATTGGTTCGGCAAGGGCGATATGGTGACACTTGTCGGCTCAGTCCACAACAACAGCTATGAAAAGGACGGTCAGAAGCGTTCTTCTATCGAAGTCAAGGTCGAGGAGATTCACTTCTCAGGCGGTAAGAAGAAGCAGGAGAACACAGTACCGACCGACAACGGCAACCCATACGCAGGAACAGAGGACGATCCACTGTTCTGAGCCAAAATCACAGGAGGATAAGAAAATGGAAACTACTATCATCGCAATCAGCAATCAGAAAGGCGGTGTCGGCAAATCCACTACCGCATACAACCTCGGAGCTTGCCTTGCTCTGAATCACGATAAGAAGGTTCTTCTCATCGACTTCGATCCACAGGCAAACCTCTCCGAATACCTGAAATACGAGCCGGACGGCAACCCGACCATGACACAGCTTATCATGTCATTCTACGCAGGAAATCCCGTGACCGCCGAGACAGCTCAGAGAGCGATCCGTCACAGCGAAACCGCAGGAGTGGACTACATTCCCGCCGACATCAACCTCGCCAATGCGGAAACGCTCATGGTCACGATGATCTCAAAGGAGCATATTCTCCGCAGGATACTTACGGAAGATGTGGTCGGAGCGTATGACTTCGTGCTGATCGACTGCCTGCCGTCCCTCGGAACGCTCCTTATCAATGCACTCACCGCTACGGACAGAGTGCTGATACCCGTGCAGACGCAGAAGTTCAGTATGGACGGCTTGCAGTCCCTTGAAGCCCTCACACAGCTCGTCAAGGCAAATACCAACCCAAAGCTGAACCTCATCGGAGTGCTGCCGACTATGGTTGACCACACAAAGGTCAGCAGAACGGCGATAGAAACCCTCAAGGAAAAGTACGGCGAAATGCTGTTTAGGACAAGCATCAGCAAGTCCATTGAAGCGGCGAAAAGCTCCGAGAACGGTA
Organism: Ruminococcus flavefaciens; assembly: GCA_004554385.1. Taxonomy (GTDB): domain Bacteria; phylum Bacillota; class Clostridia; order Oscillospirales; family Ruminococcaceae; genus Ruminococcus; species Ruminococcus flavefaciens_T. The sequence continues at coordinate 519 of SFMO01000131.1, read as the reverse complement.
CACCGCTTTGTCTCACAGGTCACAAGTTAGGTCAGGAATATGATGAATTGGCTCAGGAGGTGCTTTCAAGATGTTAAGTTTGTCAGAACTCGCTATGAACCCTAACCGCAAGGTCACTACCGTCTGCTACGGCAAGAAGCAGGAGTGGGACGACCGTGAAGAAGCTCAGGCTTATTTCCTTGAAGCGATGATGAACAGCGACGGCGCAGAGTATGACCGATATTCGGGCATCTATATTCAGCTTCAGAATGGGCTAAGCTACTGCACCGACGAAGATGATGAGGAGGACGAGTGATGAACCCCTTTGACACCGATAAAATGCCGTGGCTTTTCACTCCCCACAGCGAGGGTGAGCTGAATGAGTATTTCAGCTCCGACCACAGCAAGATCATTGCAGAGACTTCTAAGAAAGTGATCGCAAGCCTTTCCGAGAGCAGTGACAGGTTCTCAGGGAAGCTATGCTACACCTTCAATTACAATCAGCGCAGATACAGATACACGCTCCTGCGGTTTGCGGAT
>SFMO01000020.1 GCA_004554385.1 Ruminococcus flavefaciens | reverse complement strand
TTGATGTTATCGTGGTCATACCATTCGATGTTATGCAGGTTTTTGAGCTGATACCGCATCAGATCATCGGTCTTTTTGAACTTCTGCATCAGTACGGTTCGCAGCTTACATAAATATCGTATTGTGGTAGCTTCATGGTCGGCTCGGAGCTTTTCAATCAGCTCGGCACATTCCCCATAGCTCACGGTCAGCGCCGACATTCGGACACCGATCATATAGGCTATCGTGGTGACTACCTCTTTGGTATCAACTGTCAAGTTTTATCCTCCTTTATCATTTGTATTTTCAATATGTTTGTCGATGACCGTCATTATCCCATCAAGCCGACTCTCACCGATACCCTTAATGCGGCTCAGGTCGGCTCTCAGACTGTCATAATCAATGCTGTGCGTTTCTTCCTCGGCTTTCTCATAACCCTGATTAAAGACATTTCTCACGAAATTCTCCATTTCGGCACGGTTCATTGATTTGATTCGCTTGTATAATGATCGGTTTACTAATTCTTCGTTTTCGTTATCCATTGCAGTTCACCTCCGATCTGCTCTATAACTTAATTATATCACAAATGGCGGTATATTGCAATGTAAAGGGCGTGAAAAAAGAGCTTACTAATTGACTTTTTCGGTGCGGTTTGTTATAATAGTGAAAAGCGAGGGCATTACGGCTTACTCGCATAAAGTAAATGATACTATGAGGTCATATTATGCCACAAATTGTATGGGAAGGAAACAAAAAGGGATTTGGAACATCACATGATTGTCCCGACATTCCTGATAATGCTGTAAAGCTGCGTGATGCAGATGGCTTTATTGAAAAGGCTCTGCCTTATGGGATTATTCCAATGATAATATGTGTGTTGTCGGTTTTCTTGAAAGCGTTTTTGAATAAGCAACCACCTATCGAACCATTATACCTGATTCCAGCGTTTGTAATTGGATTTGTTGTTGCATTACCGCTTCATGAATTGATGCACGCTCTTTGTTATCCAAAAGGTGCAACAGTATGGGTTGGTCTTTGTATGCGAAAAATAGCTGCTTATGCTATATCATATCACCCACTCACAAAAACACGGTTTATCATTATGTCATTAGCCCCCTCGATGCTTGGCATAATTCCTCTTGTGGCATTTATCATAGTTCCAATATCAATGAAGCCCGTTTTAACAGTATGCATAATCTCAGCAATTTTTGGTCTGTTTTCGCCCGCTCCAGATTACATGGATATAGTATCGGCTATTAAAATAGTTCCAAAAGATGCTAAGATACAAGATACGCCAGACGGCTTGTATTACTATACAAAAGAAAGCTAATACTCTCAAACACGGATAGACCGTCCTAAACAGACGGCTATCCGTTTCTTATTATTCCGCATACCCACAATCCAGCACCCTGAGCTTTGTATGCTCGCTGTCCTGCGGATCAACAATATCATAGCTGATCGAGCTGCAACTGAGCTGACTGCAAAGCTCGGTGGCTCGTTTCAAGAAGTCCGGCGGGATCTCGGTAAGAGAGCCGTCGTTTTTTTATGAGCTTCACACCGTTTCTCCGCAAGTCCTCGATGAAATCCTCACTCGTCATTGTCCTTTTCCTCGGTGCTTTCCTCGCCCTCGCTCGTTTCAAGGGTGATCGTGTGGGTATAGATCATGTGGTCATTCAGGCAGTCCAGGGAGCAGTAGCTCTGATTTGTGTCCTGATGCTTGTAATAGCTCTTGCCTGCGGGAATTTCATTGTAACAGTTCGCACAAAACATTATTCGTCCCTCCAAAGATAGATCATGGTATCGTAAACGACTCTCTGCGCCTGCATACGGAGCAGATTGCCGATAGCGCCGACAGCGTTGAGATCGCCCGATTCAACGGCAACCTGATAGTCACGGCTCGACTGCATAAGCATTTCGGTCTGACGGTTTACTGCGTCCGTGACCTTTGTATCAAGCTCGTCCAGGTGCTTGTAAATCTCGCCCTTGTCCACGATCTCCTGCAAGAGTTCGGGCCGCTTATCTTCAATGTGGTGCAGATAATACCTGATTTGGTCGGTGTGGAACACATAGCGCGACCTTTCGCCTGTCTTGGGGTTGCGGTGGCGTACCGTCTGTGTATTGGTATCGACTTCCCATACGGGAGCGCCGTTTACCTTTTGTTTGCTCTGAAAAACCATAAAATCACTTCCTCTTTCTTGTAAAGTAGTAAGCTACGCCGCCAACTCCTGCGAGAGCTGCCACTCCTGCGATGATCGCAAGAGAACTTGCACCAGAACCGTCAGAATTGCCCTCAGAACCGCCTGACGGATTAACAGTGACATCGTTACCCTCTGCGGAAGAACCGCCCTCAGAAGCCGTTTCCGTTCCGCCTGTGACCTTACCGATCACTCTCGGACTATCCGCACCGTCATCGTTGATCTCGTAACCGTCTGCGATTTCGGGATCGTCCTCCTCTAATGTGCTGAACGGCGGAAATGAGTCAACGGTATCACCATTCTTGTCTGTCATTTGCCACATACCGTTAAGCAGATAAAAGCTGTAATGGTTGTCCTCGGTGTTAATTGTCCAGCCACCCTCATTATCGTCCTCAAAATCCCAATCTTCGATCAGGCGACAGTAGTAGTCCTTGTATTCATATTGAAGCTCTCCTATCTCAGTCCAGTCATAATCTTCTGAACCATAGTTCTCGTCAAGCCACTTGTCAAGAAGATGATGTTTGTATGATGCTTC
>SFMO01000130.1 GCA_004554385.1 Ruminococcus flavefaciens | reverse complement strand
TCGTCCTCGGTGAGCCCTGCCTTGATGATCGACGGAACAGTCGACAGTCCTGCAAGTTTAGAAGCATTCCAGCGGTTGTGACCGATAAGAATTTCGTATCCGTCTCCGTCCGGCTGAACGATGATCGGTGATAGCACACCATTTTCCTTGATGCTGGCTACCATATCTTCAAGTCTCTCGCCGGAGTACAGCTCAAACTTGTGATTGTGATATGGGTGGAGTTTGTCGCAAGGAATCTGCTGAACAGCGGTCTGCTGCGGTGTGGAGAGCATAGCACTCAGGTCAAACTGCGGTGTATTCATCGTTTCATCTTCCTTTCCATGTCCGCAAGCTGTTTGCGAAGCTCACGGTTCTCTGCGTCAAGCTCCATAATGCGGCTTTTCAGCTTTTTCGCCGTCACATCTGCACGGACGATCATATCCGCAAACCGCAGGAGCGTGTATCTGTATCTGCGCTGATTGTAATTGAAGGTGTAGCATAGCTTCCCTGAGAACCTGTCACGGCTCTCGGAAAGGCTTGCGATCACTTCCTTAGAAGTCTCGGAAATGACTATGCTGTGGTCGGAGCTGAAATACTCATTCAGCTCACCCTCGCCGTGGGGAGTGAAAAGCCACGGTGTCCTGTCGGTATCAAATGGTTTCATCACTCGTCCTCCTCGTCATCATCTTCATCGGTGCAGTAGCTAAGCCCGTTCTGAAGCTGAATGTAGATGCCTGAGTAGCGGTCATGCTCTGCGCCGTCGCTGTTCATCATCGCTTCAAGGAAATAAGCCTGAGCTTCTTCACGATCGTCCCACTCCTGCTTTTTGCCGTAACATACGGTAGTGACCTTGCGGTTCGGGTTCATTGCGAGTTCTGACATACTTAACATCTTGAAAGCACCTCCTGAGCCAATTCATCATATTCCTGACCTAACTTGTGACCTGTGAGACAAAGCGGTGTGCCGTTTTCTGAGCTTTTGGCAGCTTCGATAGACTTGCTGATGCTTGTCCTGAACAACATTTCGCCGTACTTTTCATTGAGAGTATCAATCGCCGTTCTGCTGACCTTTGTGCGGTCAACCATAGTCGGCAGCACTCCGATGAGGTTCAGCTTCGGGTTGGTATTTGCCTTGACAAGCTGTGTGAGAGCTTCAAGGGACTGCAAACCGTCCATACTGAACTTCTGCGTCTGCACGGGTATCAGCACTCTGTCCGCAGCGGTAAGGGCATTGATAAGGAGCGTTCCGAGGGACGGCAGGCAGTCGATCAGCACGAAGTCATACGCTCCGATCACATCTTCCGTGAGTATCCTGCGGAGAATATGCTCCTTTGAGATCATCGTGACCATGATCGTTTCCGCATTGGCGAGGTTGATGTCGGCGGGAAGGTAGTCCACTCCTGCGGTTTCGCTGTGACGGATAGCTTTCTGAGCTGTCTCGGCGGTCACGGGAGTTCCTGCGTAGAATGACATGATAAGCTGTGTCATGGTCGGGTTGCCGTCCGGCTCGTATTTCAGGTATTCGGAGAGGTTCGCCTGCGGATCGAAGTCGATGAGAAGCACCTTCTTGTCATGGTTCAGAGCAAGGCAAGCTCCGAGATTATAGGCTGTGGTGGATTTGCCCACACCGCCTTTCTGATTACTGATTGCGATCGTGATGCCCATTTTCTTTATCCTCCTTGTGATTATACTTTAGAACAGCGGATCGTCCTCTGTTTTTGCGTAGGGATTATCGTAGCCGTTGTCAGTCGGTGCGGTGTTCTCACGCTTCTTACCGCCGTTGAAGTGGATCTCCTCGACCTTGACCTCGATAGCCGAACGCTTCTGACCGTCCTTTTCATAGCGGTTGTTGTGGACTGAGCCGACGAGTGTCACCATATCGCCCTTGCCGAACCAATCGACGATCACATCGGCGTTGCGGTTCCAGGCGGTGCAGGGGAAGAAGTCTGTCTCGGCAGTCTCCTCGCCCTTACGCTTCGGACGTTCGCAAGCGATAGTGAACTTGCAGAGGCGGTTCTCACCAATAGTCTTGATTTCGGGAGCGGCAGTCAATCTGCCTGAGACTAAGAATTTGTTTAACATAAGGTTTACCTTCCTTTCGTGGTTTCGGGTTTCTGTGTTCCTGTTGTGCTTTTATTATACTATGCAATATCCCTATTGTCAAGTATAATTTTGAGAAGTATTTGAATTTCGGCAATGCGCAGCAAATTATCTGATTTCCCCAGTGCAGCTTCACTAAGTTTTCGATTATACTTGACATATCCCCACTAATGTGATAGAATAGCTGTAATAACCGATCAAGGGGTGATCTGATGTATAAGCACACTTGCCAGATCTGCGGAATGGAGTTTGAATCACCGTCCGCCAGAGCGAAATACTGTATCTACTGCCGTGATAAGGCTCAGGTCATACGGAACAGGGCATACAAGGAGAAGAAGCAAGCCGGAGAAGCTGTTGCGATCGGCAGCGAACAGATATGCTCTATCTGTGGAAAGCCTTATAAGGTGACGGCAGGCTCTCAAAAGTATTGTAAGGAGTGTCAGCAGAAGCAGGCTCGTTCCAAGAAAATATCCTCAAACGCTCAGTATGCCAAAGCAAATTACAAAACGCTGAAGCTGTATGTGTCCGCCGAGGAGCGTGATGCGATCAAGGCTTATGCAGAGTCTCAGGGTATGAGCATGAATAAGCTGTTGCTCACGGCGTTGGAAGAATACAAGGCTAATCATGGAGAGAAATGATATGGCAAAATATGCTTTGAAATATATGTATGATTGGGGCAGCGGTATCTGCTTATGGAGTGTAAATGATGCTGCCCGTGAGAAATATGATTATCCAATCGAGCTTGATAGTTTACCTCTTTCTGACAATTTGAAAAATGAGCTTGAGTATCTTATCAATAAACACGATGAAGCATTGGATTGGGAGTATCCTCCGAATCCGCTTCTGTGGTCAGAACAAGAGCAAGCCGACTTTATTGAAAGAGCAAAACAAGCATATTATCGGATTGTCATGGAACTTGGTGATGATTATGAAGTAGAACTACGGGAAAAATGGCTCTTGTAATCACTCCAAATCCCCATTCTTTTTACGCTTGCGGTCTTGCTGTTGTTCGTTGCGTTCCTGACGGAGAAACTCCTCAATGGTACGCTGTGCGTCGGCAAGGTCACGCGCCCGCTTGTCCGCTTCACGAAACTGCTGATCCTTCAATGAACGCTCTTGTATAAGGGCGTTTATTTTTTTGTCCAGGCTCTCCACGGTCGGGATATGACCGGAGGGATAAAGCTCCAATACCTTAGTGCGGATTTGCCCGTACTCGGTAAGCTCTGTACTGTGTTCCTTTCGGTACTTCTTCGCAGCACTTCCGCTGAGGACTTTCAGCTCCTCGCCGTACACTTTCAGCTTGCGGTATTTCCGCAGGACTTTCAGCTTCACCTGCAAGTCCTCGATCTCCGTTTTCATGTCGTTCAGCTCGGAGAGAAGTCCTCGGCTGTGTGCGTATTCCGATATAGCCG
>SFMO01000129.1 GCA_004554385.1 Ruminococcus flavefaciens | reverse complement strand
CCTCATGGATATGCTTAGACATATGAAAAAGCTCCTTCAGGAGCACGGAATCTAAAACAAAAATACTGCCCGCATAGGCAGCAGAGCACCCGGATCAGGTCTTAGGTGCTTCTGCTCTCTACGCGGGCAGTATTTCTCAATTATATTTATTCGCCGGCTTTCTGCGCATAGTACAGCTTGGTGATGTATTCAGCCAGTTCGGCGCTCATATTCATCACAACCGATTTTCCAGTGATATTATCCAGCATTTCCTTGGCGGATGCGAAGATATCTCCCATATCGGAATCTGAATGATCGGTTTGATCTGCTTTCACAAATACAATCGCTTCATCGATCAGTTTTGCAAGGTGCTCTCCTTCAAGCACTGTCTTCAGTGTAATCGCATCTTGATCTTTGGCAAGAGCCGGAAGCTTCAGGACAATACCTTCGCTGAGCACAGCAGCCAGTCTTTGCTCGGCATCCTTACATCTGACAAGATATGTGCGTAGCAGAATTGCGATAATACGATCTCCGAAAGGAATGTCATCAATGCTCACAGAGTAAAATGGATGTTTCATTTTATGTACCTCCTACGTGGGTTTCTTTTGCTTATCAGCTTACTACAAAAAAATTTACATTGCAAGAGGTAACAGAAAAGTTTGTAATAGCATTACAAAAACGATGCCCACAAACTATGCGTTCAATCGGCAAATTATCTATGCCATTTGAAGCCGTAGTAAGTGGGCATTATGTTTATTTATAATATTCAGCGTACCACTGAGCGAACTTTCTCAGTCCTTCACGGATTCCTATCGTCGGTCTGAAACCATAATCATCTTCAAGAGCCTTGCTGTCCGCATAGGTCACAGGTACATCTCCGGGCTGCATTCCGACGAGTTCTCTGTGTCCCTCAAAATCATAGTCAGCCGGAAGAACACCTGCGTTCACAAGTTCTTCCTGTAATGTGCTGATATAGTCCAGCAGGTTCTCAGGAGTACCGCCGCCGATGTTATACACTGCATAAGGCGGAAGCGGCAGTCCGTCCTCGCCGTTTGCCTTTTCCGGTGCTCCCTGCATGACTCTATACACGCCTTCAACAATATCATCAACGTATGTGAAGTCGCGCTTGCAGTTGCCGTAGTTGAAGATCTTAATCGTTCCGTCTTTGGCTAATGTGTTCGTAGCTGAGAAGTAGAACATATCCGGTCTTCCTGCAGGGCCGTATACTGTGAAGAAACGCAGACCTGTGGACGGGATGTTGTAGAGCTTGGAATAGCTGTGTGCAAGCAGCTCATTGCTTTTCTTGGTTGCTGCATAGAGTGATACCGGATTGTCCACCTTATCCTCAACGGAGAAAGGAACCTTCTTGTTTCCGCCATAGACAGAAGAGCTTGACGCATACACAAGATGCTCTACAGGATTATGACGGCAGGCTTCAAGAATGTTATAGAAGCCAATGATATTTGACTCAATATACACATCCGGGTGGTCGATGGAATAGCGAACGCCTGCCTGTGCTGCTAAGTTGACCACTACATCAAAGTGATATTCGGCAAACAGCTTATCTATCAGCGCCTTATCGCCGATAGACCCTTTGACAAATACATGTCTGACAGGCGAAGTGATCGCAGCCTCCTTGATCAGAGAAAGGCGGTATTCCTTCAGTGCCGGGTCATAGTAGTCATTCATATTGTCAAGGGAGACCACTGTGCCGGATGACATTTCTTTCAGCAGTCTCAGCACAAGGTTTGCACCGATGAATCCGGGAGAACCGGTCACAAGGATGGTCTTGCCGTTTAAATCAATTCTGGTTTTGCTCATATCTTAATCCCTTCTGAACAGATCTCTTGTGTATACCTTTTCTTCAACATCATCGAGTACGGAATCATAGCGATTTGCCACGATGCAGCCGCACTTCTTCTTGAACTTCTTCAGATCATTCACCACGAGAGAACCAAAGAATGTGCTGCCGTTTTCAAGTGTCGGCTCGTAGATGATAACTGTAGCGCCCTTTGCCTTGATTCGCTTCATAACGCCCTGAATAGAGGACTGACGGAAGTTGTCTGAGTTGGATTTCATTGTGAGTCTGTATACGCCCACAACAATTTCCTTCTGCTTGCTTTCCTGTTCAGCAGAATAGTCAGCACTGTTGCCATAAGTACCTGCGATCTCCATGATACGGTCAGCAATGAAGTCTTTTCTGGTCCTGTTTGACTCAACGATAGCAGTCATCATGTTCTGAGGAACATTCTGATAGTTTGCAAGAAGCTGCTTGGTATCCTTTGGCAGGCAGTAGCCGCCGTAACCGAAGGATGGGTTGTTGTAGTAGTCACCCACACGTGGATCAAGACAGATACCTCTGATGATATTTGCAGTATTCAGCCCCTTGACCTCTGCGTAAGTATCCAGTTCGTTGAAGTATGATACTCTGAGGGCGAGATATGTATTAGCAAACAGCTTAACAGCCTCTGCCTCAGTTGTAGCCATGAATAGAATATCAATGTTTGGCTTAATAGCGCCCTGCTGTAAAAGTGTGGCAAACTCCTCAGCTGCCTTCATGTTAGCGTCATCAGAGCCAACAATGATACGAGAGGGGTAAAGGTTATCGTAGAGTGCCTTGGATTCTCTGAGGAACTCAGGGCTGAATATGATATTATCCATGCCCATTTTCTCACGCACCTGCGCGGTGTAGCCGACAGGGATAGTGGATTTGATTACGATAGTAGGCTTTTTCTTCTTTTTGCCAGTTACATCCTTTATGAGGGAAAGAACTGCTTCTACAGCGGAGCAGTCGAAGAAGTTGGTCTTGGGATCATAGTTCGTAGGTGCAGCAACGATGATGAAATCCGCATCCTTGTATGCAGATTCGCCGTCTGTTGTAGCTTTGAGGGAAAGCTGACGCTCTTCATGCTCTGCAAGGTACTGCTCGATGAAGTCATCCTGGATCGGAGACTGCCAGTTATTCAGCTTCTCAACCTTCTCGGGAACGATGTCCACAGCTGTCACATCGTTGTACTGCGAAAGCAGAACTGCGAGGGACAGTCCCACATAGCCGGTACCTGCCACAGCGATCTTCTTGCGCTCCACAGGAGTAACATCAGCAGCAGTATCGTCTACGAATACATCTCTGTGATCGAATTCAAGGACCTCTGCAAGAGCGAGCAGCTGATCCACAGAGGGTGTAAACTCCTGCTGTTCAAGGCGGGATAAGAGTGAACGGTTCATTCCGGCTCTTTCAGCAGTCACAACCTGCGAGAGCTTCATGGCCTTTCTCTTGCTGGTGACGATCTCAGCCAGCTTTTCAAGGGACAAGTGCTTCATGTGCTTTACCTCCTATACACATCATTGTTACTGATAGTAGCAGTTGTTTTATCGCTTATAATGGATTTATTATAGCACATGAGCTTGATAATGTCAATAGGTTTGTTGTCAGAATTCATAACATTTCAAGAAAGATATCTGGCACACCACAAATTCATGTTACTAACAGTAACAGCAAAAAGTGCCCACCGAGTGGATGCCGGTCTTTTCGGCAGT
>SFMO01000128.1 GCA_004554385.1 Ruminococcus flavefaciens | reverse complement strand
TTTCAACAACCTTGATCTTGAATTCAGGTGTATATCTCTTGTTTGGTTTTCCTTTTGGCATAAAAATGTCCCCTTTCGTTAGACTTCATTTTGGTATATTTCTATTATACCACATTGTCTAACAAAAGGGGAGCATTTCAAGCTTTCGGGCTTTTTTATATTTGTTAATTCCTGATTCCGATCAGAATATCTGAGGATCAGCCTCTGAGCTCTGCGCCGATAGCACTGAGCGCCTTGAGTACACGCTTCATAGCACCGTCAGCCTGCTCGTCTGTGAGAGTACCCTCATGTGAACGCATTGAGATAGAGTAAGCAATACTCTTCTTGCCGCTCTTCTTCATGTCATCACTGCGGTATACGTCGAAGAGAGTTACCTTTTCGAGTATCTTGCCCACAGCACCCTTGATAGCCTTTTCAAGCTCTGCAACAGGCATATCCTCGTCAACAAGAAGGCTGAGGTCACGGGTAGTTGCAGGGAACTTAGGCAGGGGCTGATATGTTATCTTCTCTGCGGCAGCTGCCATGAGCTCAGGGATATTGAGCTTTGCAACGTAGGTCTTTACGCCTATCTCATAGGTCTCCTGGACTTCGGGGTGAACCTCGCCCATGATACCGAGGTGAGCGCCGTTTCTGATGATAACTGCGCTTCTGCCCGGATGGAGAGCGTATTTCTCGTCAAATACTTCACAGTCACCTGCGCGTACGTACTCAACATCATCTATCTTGAGCTCAGCGAGGAGCTGCTCGACCATTCCCTTGATAGTGTAGAAGTCTGCGTCACCGCCGTACATACCGATAGTGAGCTTTTGCGGCTCATCGGGAAGTGAGTAGTTGTATCTGTGCTTCTGTTTGCCGCTGTTAGCAAGAGTATCGCCGTTGATGAATGGCTTTTCCTCCTGTGCAGGGAGGTACTCCTTAGCTATCTCAAAGAGGCAAGCCTTGTCATTGCGGTTGTTGTAGTTGAATGAGAGAACGTCCAGCATTGAAGGGATAGTTGATGTTCTCATAACGCTTGTGTCCTCGCCGAGAGGATTGACTATCTTTACGACCTTGCGGAGCTTGCTGTCCTGAGGTAAGCGTATCTTGTCGAAGTACTTGGGAGATACGAATGAATATGTTGCTATCTCATATCCGCCGAGAGCTACAGCTGCATTTCTCAGTGTGCGGACGAACTTCTGCTCCTCTGTGAACTCAGCTCTTGCAACGCCGCGGAAATCAGTCGAAGGGATGTTGTTGTAACCGTAGATACGTGCAACTTCCTCTGCAATGTCAGCCTTGCAGCCGATGTCTATACGGAATGAAGGAGCTATTACACTGCCGTTTTCAACCTTGAATTCAAGGCGCTCAAGATACTTTATCATATCTGCTTCTGAGATATCAGTGCCGAGGAAATTGTTTATCCACTCTGCGCTGAACTCAACAGCTGCAGGAGTCTTGTCTGTGTAGTCGCAGTCGATGACTGTGTTGAGGACCTCACCTGCGCCAAGCTCTTCAACGAGCTCAAATGCTCTCTTTAAGCAGGTCATGGAGATAAGTCTGTCAACGCCTTTTTCGTAACGTGCAGAAGCATCGGACTTCAGACGGAGCTTCTTTGAGGTCTGTCTTACCTGTGTTGGCTCGAAGTAAGCCGACTCAAATACAACAGTAGTTGTATCGTCCATGATACCGCTGTATTCGCCGCCCATGATACCTGCAACGGCAACGGGCTTCTTCTCATCAGCGATAACGAGCATATCGTCTGTGAGCTCACGCTCTACGCCGTCGAGAGTTATTATCTTCTCGCCGTTTTTAGCGTTGCGGACGTTGATGTGAGCGCCCTCAACGTAGCGGAGGTCAAATGCATGCATAGGCTGACCGTATTCGAGCATTACATAGTTTGTGATGTCAACGAAGTTGTTGATAGGACGAACACCGCTTGCACGGAGTCTCTCTCTCATCCATCTTGGTGAAGGGCCTATCTTGACGTTCTTAACGATACCTGCGCAGTATCTCTGGCACTTTTCTGTGTTGTGTATATCGACTTTGAGCATTGAGTTGATGTCTCCGTCAACGCCCTTGAACTCTGGAGCTTTAACTTTGAGCTCTGTGCCGTAGGTAGCGGCTGTCTCTCTTGCAAGACCGATAACGCTGAGGCAGTCGGGGCGGTTTGAGGTTATCTCGAACTCAACAGAAGTATCGTCAAGACCGATAGCTGTGTGGATATCCTCACCAAGCTTGCAGTCCTCCTCGATAACGAAAACGCCCTCAGGGTCTGCATATGGGAAGTCGTGTGCTGTGAGACCGAGAGTATCAAGTCCGCAGAACATACCGAAGCTCTCGACGCCGCGCATCTTGCACTTCTTTATCTTGCCCTCGGGGAGAACAGCTCCGTCAAGAGCAACTGGAACAAGGTCGCCCTCCTTGACGTTCTTTGCGTTGGTAACTATCTGTATGGGAGCTTCTGCGCCGATGTCCACCTGACAAACGAACAGGGCGTCTGCATTTTCGTGAGGTCCCTTTGAGAGTATCTTACCAACTACTACGTTGGAGATATTGCTTCCTTCTTTTTCGTAGCATTCTACCTTTGAGCCGCTCATGGTGAGGGCATGGCAGAAATCCTTTATAGGCATATCGGCTTTTACATAGTCGCCGAGCCATTTCATAGATAAATTCATATCTTTTTTCCTTTCTGATCAATTGAGTGAGGTCATTCCGAAGATCATATCATAAGCGCTGTCACGCATTTTTTTAGAGTTGAATGACATGATATCCTTTTTATGAGCCGCATTGCTGTTTAGCTTGAAATTAATGATATATGTGTATGTTGAAAGATTTCTTCCCTCGTTGTCTGAGTCGCGGATATCCGATGTTGAGATGTTCTTGATAGCGGATGTTCTGTAAGCTTTCAGCGAGCTGAGATTTACTATTATATCATCAGTTATGAAGTAATCTCCGTCATACTCATCGAAAACATGTCTTTTATCAAACATTGCCGCTATTTCATTCTTATCATATATGCCTACAGATGCCCACATTTTTTTTAGTCTCTTATCAGTCAGAAGCATGAGGCATATACCGACGATTATAACAGCTGCCGGAAGAAGCAGAGCGAAAAGCATAAACAGTTGTGAGCTGCCTTTTTTTGAATCAAGTATTACAGGAAGCATTATGGCGCCGCTCAGGGTACCCAGAACTATAGCTATGATACCTGCAATTTTGTTGTGCTTTTTCAGCTCGTTTACTTTTTTATCATATCCCATGCTCAGAACTGCTCTAAGAATCTCACGTCGTTCTCATAGAGGAGACGGAGGTCGTTGATATCGTAGCGTCCCATTACCATACGCTCAAGACCGAGACCGAATGCAAAGCCCGAATACTCCTCAGGGTCGATGCCGCAGTTCTCCAGCACCTTGGGGTGTACCATGCCTGCGCCGAGAAGCTCTATATATCCCTCGTCCTTACACATTGAGCAGCCCTTTCCGCCGCAGTTGAAGCAGCTGATATCTACCTCACAGCTGGGCTCGGTGAACGGGAAGTGGTGGGGACGGAAACGGAGCTTGCAGTCGTTGCCGTAGAGCTTCTTCATAAGCATTTCGAGGGTGCCCTTGAGGTCGCTCATTGTGATGCCCTTGTCAACTACGAGACCCTCTATCTGGTGGAAGAGAGGGGAGTGAGTAGCGTCAACAGCGTCAGAACGGAATACTCGGCCGGGTGAGATTATGCGGATAGGCGGCTTCTGGTTCTCCATAACGTGAACCTGTACAGATGAAGTCTGTGTGCGGAGGAGAACAGTCTCATTAGTGCCCTCGATGTAGAATGTATCCTGAGTATCTCTTGCAGGATGATCGGGGGGGAGATTGAGAGCCTCGAAAACGTGGTAATCGTCGTCGATCTCGGGACCGTCAGCGATATTGAAACCCATGCCTATGAAGATCTCTCTGATCTCGTTTTCCACCTTAGTGAGCGGATGGAGTTTTCCGAAAGGTGCATGCTTGCCCGGGAGAGTGATGTCGATCTTCTCCTCTGTCAGCTTTGCAGCCTGTGCGTTTGCCTTCAGTGAAGCGAGCTTGCTGCCGAGAGCCTCTTCGATGTCGGCTCTGACCTTGTTTGCAAGCTGACCGATAACAGGTCTTTCCTCTGCTGAGAGCTTGCCCATCTGCTTCAGTATAGCTGTGAGTTCACCTTTTTTTCCGAGGAATTTTATCCTCAGGTCGTCCAGCGCTTTTATTTCAGTGCAGGAATTGAGTTCCTGCTTAGCCAGCGCCTCGATTTTTTCAAGCTGTTCTTTCATTGTTTCACCTCAAAGAAATAGTGTAGGGGACAGCGTCCTCGATGTCCCGCCAATATCATTTTTTCGCCTTGGGGCGAGGGGCTGTCGAGGACGCCGGCCCCTGCAAACGGTTTATGTGTCGTGACTAAATAAAAAAGTCCTGTCCAACAGGACAAGACTTACCTTGCTTTTATACCACCCATTGTCAGGAGAGCCGACACTCTCTTGTCTTTAACGCAGACCTGCGTCGCAGCCTACTACACTGTACTGTGGACCGACAGTGCTTCCGCCTTGCCCCTCGCAAGTGAACTTCGGTATGGACAGTTACAGAGCGCTCTCACCTTTTCGCTCCTCTCTGAGGAAACATATACATACTTACTCTCTTGGTCATAAGGTTATACATCAATTATATAGCTGAAATCCAAAAAAATCAAGTGTTTTTTGAAAAAAAACTCTTCTTGTCTCAAACTTGTGAAAAAAACATGAAGCAATTGAAAATAACACGGTGAATTGTTGCAATCTGACGATGCAGCGGCTATTGATCTTTTTTTCGCCGATAATAAAAAATCTTTGATATTTTGCCGTGCCTGTTGATATTTTCGGAGAAATATGCTATTATATAAAGTACAGCTTCAATGAAATAATAAATGAACGGAGATAAAAAAATGGATAATTTTGCAGAACAGCTGGTAAAAAAGAACGAAACCTCATCCGATAAGACAAGGCGCATAATGCTCATAGTTGTCGGAGTACTCTTCACACTGGCGCTTGCAGCGCTTTCAATACTTCAGCTCGGAAACCCTGTCATGT
Organism: Ruminococcus flavefaciens; assembly: GCA_004554385.1. GTDB lineage: Bacteria > Bacillota > Clostridia > Oscillospirales > Ruminococcaceae > Ruminococcus > Ruminococcus flavefaciens_T. The sequence goes on along the minus strand of SFMO01000128.1, from coordinate 7,327 downwards.
CATTGCTTGGTCTTGTGCTTGCAGCGGCTTCAGGCTATGGTACCTATCATTTCGTTCAGAATACCTACGTCGAATACGAATACACCTTCACTAACGGTGAGCTTGATGTGGACAAGATAATCGCGAAGAAAAAGCGCCGCGAGATGCTCTCTACAAGTGTGCGTCAGTTCACAGACTTCGGAAAGTACGATGACGGAATGGAAGAATCAGCTGATATGACGGTGATCCTTGCTACGGATAATATTGCTTCTCATGAGTACTATGCGGATTTCAACGATGAGAGCGTTGGACCGGCGAGACTTATATTTGCTCCTGACGAGAGAATGCTCGAAAATATCAAAAAAGCTCTTCCTGCAAAGCTGAGAACAAAGCAGCAGTAAACGGGAAGTAAATATATTATTTCAGCGTAAAGACGCTAAAAGGGGAGGTCTTTTATATGCAGATAGTTACACCAAAGCAGATGAGCAGGCTCGAGGAGCGATCCGAAAAGCTTGGAGTTTCAAAGCGGCAGCTGATGGAAAACGCAGGCGCAAGGCTTGCGGAGCTTATCGAGAATTATTGCAGCGATGAAGCAAAGCTGAAGCCTGAGTCCTGCTCGGTGGTATTCCTTGCAGGTACGGGAAACAACGGCGGTGACTGCTTTGCGGCGGCGGACATCCTTGTTTACAAGGGGTACAGGATAACCATAATACATATCGGAGGGCTGCCGAGGACTCCTCTTGCACAGGAAATGCTCAGCAGACTTCCCCGTGAACGCATGACCTTCATCGAGGGCTTCCGCAGCGGCAATGTTGAGGCTGCTATCGAAGCGGCGGAGCTTGACTATATGACCATACAGCCAAGAAGCTCGGGAAGCTCTGACGATAAAAAGGAGCATAATCCGCTGGATGACATACTTCTTGCGGAAAAGAACCGTATGGGCCTTATCAAGGGAGCTGTTGTAGGGGCTCAGGTGCTTGTGGATGGCGTTTTCGGTACGGGCTTCCATGGACAGCTTGATAAGGACACCATGGGGATATTCGGTATAGGCTCGGGGGCATACCGTATTGCGGTAGACGTTCCCAGCGGCGGAAACAGTGCCTCGGGTACAGCTGCTGTTGGAATATTCAAGGCTGACGAAACTATCACTTTCGGCTTTATAAAGTCAGGAATGTCACAGTTTCCCATGAAGAAATACTGCGGAAAGGTGACTGTTGCCGATATAGGCATCCCTGAGGAGGCATTGAAGATACTTGACGGCGAGAGAAAATATTACCGTATCGAGAGAAATTTCCTTGCTTCATATCCTCCAAAGCGTGAAAGAGACGCTCACAAGGGTGATTTCGGAAACGTCCTTGTTATCGCAGGCAGCTCATCTATGCGCGGAGCAGCGGCATTTGCTGCGCTTGGAGCTCTCAGGAGCGGCGCAGGGCTTGTCCGCCTTGCTTCGGTTGAAAAGTGCATAGATACAGTATCAGCTCTTGCTCCTGAGGCGACTTTCATTGAGCTGGACTGCGATGATTACGGATTCATGCTCTATGACAGCAGCCGTGATATACTCGCAAAGGCTATGGAGAAGGCTGACGCAGTAGTTATCGGCTGCGGCATGGGAGTTACTCCCGACACAATAGAGCTGACGAAATATATAACTCAGAATGCTCCCTGTCCCGTAATTATCGATGCAGATGGAATAAATTGCATAGCTAAGGACATAGATATTTTAATGAAGAAGCGGACGGACATCATAATTACTCCCCATATGGGCGAGATGGCAAGGCTCCTCAGCTGCGATACCGGGATGATAGCCGAAAACAGGCTTATTGCCGCTGAGAAGTACGCTGAGCAGTTCGGCATAACCGTTGTACTCAAGGGCGCAGGCACTGTTGTGGCTGACAGCCACTCCACAGCTGCAAATCACACTGGCAACGCAGGTATGAGCGTTGGTGGAAGCGGCGATGTGCTGGCAGGTATGATAGGTGCTGCCGTTGCACAGGGCTGCGGCATATTTGACGGCGCCTGTGCAGGTGTTTATATGCACGGACTGGCAGGTGATACGGCAGCACAGAAGCTGGGTATGGAGGCTATGCTGCCGAGGGATATAATCAGCAATATCTCCGACGCTTTCGGTATTTTAAAGGAAAAGAAGAAAAATATGACCGTATGAGCGGAGCCCTCTAAGGTCGGATGTGAAAATCATTATCATAACTCTATGGGAGCTGGTAACATGAAAAGGATATTCACATTCGTACTGACTATCGGTGCTGTGCTGTGCCTTGCAGCCTGTGCAGTGACCAAGGGCGGCAGCTCTTCGCGCAGAAACGGTCTTGGCAGCGCTTTTTCGGCAGCTGTCAGCATTACCATTGACCGCCTTGAAGCCCAGGGCGAGATAAAGCGCTATGGCGAGGGAGTGTGGGAGATAGAATTCTCAGAGCCCAATACTCTCAGCGGCGTAAAGCTGGAATTCAGCGAGGGCAATGTGCTTGCGTCCTATAAGGGGCTCAGCTTTTCGGTGCCGCAGTCCGCTGTGCCTGTAAAGGCAATGATGCTCAATCTCATCAAGGCTGTTGAGGATAATGCAAAGCTTGATGAGCTCAGCGGCGAGGAGAGCGACGGTATTCTGAAAATAAGCGGAAGTCTCGACGGCGGAGACTACACTCTTTCTGTTGATGGGAATGGTCTGCTCAGCGGCTTTGAAATGCCAAATAACAAGCTGTCAATGAAGTTTTCCGAGATGAAAACTGCGGAGATCACCATAGAGCAGGCAACTGCCGCTGAAACTTCGGTAGCAGTGACTGCTGAAACGACAACAACTGAACAATAAAGAAAACCGCAGGCATGACCTGCGGTTTTTTGCGATGTGGTTCTTATTTAAGATAATCCTTCAGCGAAGCTGTTCCGCCTGTTGCGGTGTAAGCGTAGTAGGAGAGTATTGCTGAAGCGTCCAGCGCGGATATTGTTCCGTCGCCGTCAACATCGAGCTTTTTTATCTCTGCGGTAGAAAGACCTGCACTGCCTGTCGTCTGTGCCTGAGTGTATTTGCTGAGAACATCGGAGGCATCGGCAGCGTTTATTCGGAAATCGCCGTTGCCGTCGCCAAGGCTTATGATATATGGAGAAACGTCAAAGCCGACCTGCTCTGAGTATTCCTTGACGGATACGGGAAATGCCCAGCCAAGAGCTTCGTCCTCCACAAAAATGACAGGTGTTATACGGTTCCCCTGACTTTTGGCGATGTCATAGAGACTAACGCCGCTGTAAAGCTCCATTGTGGGGTTCTCCCAGAAATGCTTCCTATCCAGCTGTGATTTTACTTTGCTTATATCGTCCTTGCTCTTTAAGCCGTAGACCACAAGATAATCGGTCCTGTTGTCCTTGCCTGCGTTTAATACAACATCAAACTTAACATAATCATCGCAGAGAGATTTGCCGTCGGTGCTGCGGGTGTAGGCGTTGAGGATTTCTTCCTTTTTTTCAAGAGCGTCTGCAATGTCAGTGGCAGGCTGGAGGTCAGGCGGTGAATAGAGGTTTATCTCGGTTATTATGTCCATATCAACAGCCTTTTTGTACTGCTCGTCCGTAAGAGAACATACTATAGACGGGGTAAACCGGCTGCACCATGCGGCGGAAGGCTCCACACCCAACTCGCTGAGTATCTCTGCTGACTTCTCTGCGAAGGCTTCTTTCAGCATTTCCAGTCTCATGCTCTGATAGTAGTCGGTCACAAGTCTTTCGATAGTTCTTGCGTCTTTTTCCGTATCATAGAGTGAGTACTCGTAATCATGAGCCTTTTGGCTGGCGACATTGTCGATCTCTGTTGTATCGATATTCTTGTAGAATATCCAGTAATTCTTTGTCTGTTCGCTTTCTGCCGATACACTGCTGTCTGGGACAGCTTCCTCTGCTGTAACATAAGTCGGAACAGCCGTTAAAGCCGATAATGTCAATGCTGCTGTAAGAACAGCTGAAAACAGCCTTTTTTTCATAAGATGACCTCCTTTGCGATCATATTCTATATGTTTACTTTCTTTTGTTATCTGAGCATTTTTGCTTCTCTAATAATTAGACGTTTGAAGCAGCAGATCCTCTCACTTATTTCGGTAAAACAATTTGATTTGTAGGTATCTGCCAAAATCACTGTTATATATTTGTGCAGCTATACAGCCGATGGCAAATAATGTCAGTTGCAGGATAAGTGGATTTGTGGTATACTTTAATATATATTATTTTCCGGGAGGTCGGCAATGAAAAAAAGATACAGCATACCGCTCATACTGATAGGACTAATGATAATTCTTAATATTACAGCACGTTTAAGCCGTCCCTTTGCGGACTTTTACGTTACAAGGATATTCCCGTACATATCGGACTGCATATCATTTATAAGCGGACTTCTGCCGTTTTCACTGGGAGAAATGCTGACAGTTGCCGCTGTAGCTCTGATATTACTCGGCATACCGCTGTTTCTGCTGCTGCTCATATTCGCAAAGGGCAAACGCAGGAAAATAGCCGCTTTCACAGGCACATTCGTCCTGTGGATAATCTGCTACATAACCGTGACCGAGACCATGAACTGCTTTATAATGTACCAGTGTACGCCCTTTTCCGAGAAGTATTTCCCGAATTCTCACGAGCATACCGACGAGGAGATAACAGACCTGTACGGAAAGCTCATAAAGGAGTGCAATGAGCTTGCAAAAGAAGTGCCGCGTGACGAAAACGGCTGCTTTGAGCTTACATGCGACTTCAGAAACGAAGCCCGCACAGCTATGAAAAAAGTCGGAGAGAAATATCCGCAGCTCCGCGGCTATTATCCCAAGGCAAAGCCCATACAGTTTTCCTATTTTATGAGCCAGTCCAATCTCACGGGAATTTACCTTCCTTACACCATTGAAGCCAACTACAATGATGATATGGTAAGGGCGAATCTGCCGTCAACGGTCTGCCATGAGCTTGCTCACCTCAAGGGCTTCATACAGGAGGACGAGGCGAACTTCATATCCTTTGCAGCAGCCTCGGGCAGCGATAATGTGGAGTTCCGCTATTCCGCATATCTTGATGCGCTGGAATACGTACATAATGCAGTCTGGGAAAATCATGTGGAATCAGCCCTTCCTCTTTCTGATGAGATCTCCGATGAAGTCCTACGTGACTGGTTCAGATTCATGCCTGAGAATTACTGGGAGGAGAATGCCGACAAGGAGGTCATCTCCACAGAGGCTGTCAGCGAAGTTTCCACCGCAGCCATAGATACCAATATAAAAATGAATGGCAGAGATGACGGCATCAGGGCCTATTCCATGGTGGTGGATCTGCTGCTGGATTACTATTATCCGTAAAATATGAGGCCGCATATCTGCATATAAAGGTAAGCTGCCGAATATACTTGAAGTATCAAGTGATCCGGAGGTAAGACCATGCAGGACAAGACCGTTAAACAAAATCAGAATATCATTCTCGAAAACCGAAAAAGCCTGAGTATTTCAGGAATAACCGACGTTGACAGCTTTGATGAACGTGAGATAAGTCTGTATACTCAGCTGGGGGAGCTTACTGTGCAGGGGCGTGAGCTCCATATCGATGCCATGAGCGTCGAAACAGGAGATATGACCATAACAGGCGATATATGGGCACTCATATACGGAGACAAGGACAGAAAAGGTCCTATTTCAGCACTGGGGAAGCTTTTCAGATGACAGTTCCCGAGACATTCTTTTCCGTCAGCGAGGAGCTTTGGCTGTTCGGACTGTCATGCGCTGCAGGTGTTTTTGTGGGAGCCGCTTATGATGTGCTTCGTGTGCTCAGAATGCTTCTTCCGCATAACAGTCTGCTTACAGCGGCAGAGGATATTGGCTTTCTGGCAGCCTATGCGGTCCTGCTTACAGCCTTTTCAAATGCCGCTGCAAGAGGCGAGATGCGCCTGTATTTTGTCATTGGAAGCGCTATCGGCTTTACTCTCTATTTTTTTACTCTTGGAAGAGTTGTCACGGCGGTCCTTCGCAAGCTCCTCGCAGGACTTGGAGCGGCTTTGAAGGTGGCTTTCAGCCCTTTGAAGACTGTTTTTGCACTTCCGTGTAAAAAAGCAATGGTTAAATTTGTAGGAAATCTCCAAATTATTGTTAAACCACTTAAAAAAATAAAAATAGTATTGCTAAACAGGCGCGTTCTGTTGTATAATAAAATGGCAAATAAAAAGAGAAAGAACGTGAAAAGCGTTGCCGAAAAAAATGAAACACGAAAAACTGAAGAAAAAAGGTCTGTTCAACCGCGGACTCGTTAAACTGGCGGCTGTCGCTATTGTTATCGGCTGCGGAGTACTTATCGCTACTACGCAGAAGGACTGCGCCGCTAAGGAAGAGCAGATGGCGAGGATTCAGACTAAAATAGACGCTTATGAGACCGAAAATGCCGAGCTGCAGCGTGTCCTTGACAGTGACGACCTGAAGGAGTATATGGAAAAGGTCGCACTTGAGGAGAGGAATTATGCCTATCCCGACGAGCGCAGATTTTACGACACTACAAGGGATTAATAGGATCTGAAGGATCCATAAAAAGGAGTTAAAAATATTTATGCAGCTGGAAATAGGTAAGGTTTACAACGGAAAGGTCAAGGGTATCACTCAGTACGGAGCTTTTGTCGATATTGACGGAGGCGGTACAGGTATGGTGCATATTTCCGAGATCGCCAATACATATGTAAGCGACATCCGAGAGCATCTTACAGAGGAACAGGAAGTCAAGGTCAAGGTCATCGGTATCAACGAGGCAGGAAAGGTGAGCCTTTCCATCAAAAAGGCTTCTGAGAACGGTGATGCTCAGCCGCGTCAGAGACGCTTCGACAAGGGACAGGGCAAATTCGATAAGGGCGACAGGAACGGCGAAAAGTTCGACAAGGGCGACAGAAGCTTTGATAAGGGTGAGAGAAGCAATGACCGTCAGCAGCGCAGCAAGCCCGTTATCTGGGAGCCTAAAAAGCAGATACCGCCCTCAGAGATGACATTTGAGGATATGATGTCACGCTTCAAGCAGACAAGTGAGGAGCGTATGTGTGACCTCAAGCGCAGTACCGACAGAAAAAATGGTACAAGAAGAAAGTAATACAGAGCCGTCCGGGAAGGACGGCTTTTTGCATTTTTGCGCCGCAGATAACGTACACGGAGCTTTTTCTCTGCGTATGTTGCTATTTTCAGATTTATATGGTATAATAATATAAATCAAAATTTCGAGCTGAGCCAGCTCGACCGCTTGCCACGTTGTCGCTCGTAAACTCGCTTAATAATATAAGAAATGATATTTGTACATCGCTTACAGCGCGATAAGTACGCCGAGCCCATGAACGGGATTCCAAAGG
>SFMO01000019.1 GCA_004554385.1 Ruminococcus flavefaciens | reverse complement strand
GTTGTTATGTGAAAGGCTGCCTTTTCCCTCGCACATAGAGATAGATTTTTCACTCATAAAAATGTCTCCTTTTTATATTTTTATTGAACCCTCTGATGAGGGGGAAATAGGTACGCAAAAGGCTTGATGCCTTTGCTATGTGAGCGCCTTTGATGGGCTTGGATTGGCTTGCAACGATACAGTGGTGATCGGCAAACCAAACAGCGCGGAGCGCTGAGATTTACTTGCGGTGCGCCGCCAGTAACCCCAAAGCACTTTTGACAGCCGCATACACGACTATCAAAAATGCCGGGGCTCTGCGAGGCTCCTATCGGCTGGCGGAGCAGCCGAAATTGTGGGTACGGTTATTCAAAATCGCACCCATGAGAGCTGCTGAAAAACGCATTACAATTTTGAAAAAATACCATATCGGAAACGATGATTTTTTCAAAAATCAGCTCTCATATTTTTCTGAAAATCCGCTATCTGATCTACGATATTTTTTATGGAAAGCCGACCTGCTTTATTGAAGTTTATGAACTCCCAGCAGAGGTACTCCGCATAGTCAAGATGATGCAAAGAATATACGAATCTTTCATCACATTCTTCTTCGGGAGAAGCAGGAGCAAATTCTCTCCATTCACGCATCAGCCACAGGTAATCGTTCAGCGTTCGCCAAGCGGACTTTTCCCATTCTTCATAGGCTCGTTTTTCCTGAACACGCTTCTGATATTCGGACACTTCTTTTGCAGTCGGAGCTTTACCAATATCGATATGTAACCCGAAGTCTTCATTCAGCTTTTTGACTGCATCAATGGGCTTGTCCAGTCCGAACATTTTCTGTGTGAATCCGATAACATCAACGTGTGTTCCGCAGCCGAAACAATGCAGAACATCGGGATAAATTTTTGCAGAGGGAGTACGCTCATTGTGAAAAGGACAAAGCGCCATACTGCCACGAGTGATTTCAAGACCGTATCCCTCCGCTACAGTTCTCATATCAATAGCAGATCTTACTTGCTCAAATACAGTCACTCTCAGAACGGGATAGAGTTGTAGAAGTCGAGAGCCGACTTGTAAACGTTCTGCTCCTGCTCGGTCAGGAAATGGCAGGGATCGCAGTCCTTGTTATCGGCAGCATAGAAGCCACAATAGAACAGCGTATGGAGCATCTTGTAGTAAAGCTCCTCCTGCTCGGCATCATCGAAAGTATGGATACCGTTGTTGCGGATATCGTTCTCGTTGTACTCGTACATATTCTCACGCCCCCTTTCCCTGAAAATACTCCACAAGGTCAGCCTTGTTGACGAGTATTTTTCCGTTCCTGCCCTCGCCAGTGCGGACGGATTTCACTTTGCCCTGCTTCACAAGCTGGCGTACTGTGTGTTCGGAAAGTCCGCTGATGAGTGCGGCGCTCTCCTTGATAGTCAGCATCTCGACCTTGTTGGAAGTCGGTGCGGTAGTGGTCTGCGGAGCGGAGTTCTCTCCGTCCTCGGTGAGCTGAATGAGCAGCTCCAGAATGTTGTCTACGATCTCTTTTTTCTGTGTTGTAGTCATAGTGTAAACCTCTCTCTTTCTACGGTTTGTGTTGTGAACTTTCCGCATTTTCAGCACATTCAAGACAGAAAGTGCGGAAAGTGTTGAATGTGTATGCTTCACTGTCTGAACATCAACGGGTTGATGTAGAGCATCGTGCAGCCTTTGGGATTGTTGTTAGCCCCGGGAATGGTCTCGCTTTTGAGATAGCCGTATTCTTCAAGGACAGCTACCACTTCTGCGAACTCCTGAGCGTTCTTGAACAGCTTGCAGCGGCAAAGTTTGTAAAGGTCATTCTGCCTGATCTGTGTTATGTTTTTCGAGCGTATCTTTGCGACTATTCGTTCTGCCTGCAAAGTCTGATTGTCGGTATCCCCCAGCCCGTAGGCATATATCGCCTGCAAGCGGAAATAATGACCGATCTCGATAGCGTTGCACATCGTATCGTGAGATACCTTGACCTCATCGGGCTTCTCCCCATTCAGCACCGTTTTGATACAATGCAGTATACCGCATATCCTCAACACCAGTCCGTGAAACTTACCGCCCCAGTCGGCACAGAATGCCATATCGGTGACAAGCTGTTTTTCCACGAACTGATCGTGCAGGAACACATATTCATCTTTTGCCTTTTCATCAAGTAAAAGAAGTTTTTCGTCCGCCTGATGAAGTTCAAAACGCTGAAACTTGTAGTTCAGCAGAGCATATATCAACTTGTGATAACGTTCGGACAGTTCATCGGGGATAGGCTCGGTGTTGTACTTGCGTGTTCCTCTGAGGTCTTTCGGAAAGCAGTACACAAGCCTTGCAAGGAAACCGCTTCCCCTGAACGCCATATTTCCTATCATACTGTCCCAGATATATGGCTGACACGCAAGGCAGATAGAAACATAGGGCTTGTAAAGGATAACGCTTTCACGGGTGATACGGTCACTGATGAAAGTTTCACCGTTCCACGATTTCAAGAGCAAGTCGAGATTCGGCGCACCGTTGGCACTGTATCTGCCGTTGAAGTTGCCGAGCGAGCCTGCTTCATCGGACATCATAAGAAGTGTGCCGTTTATAGCAAGCTGCCTGACGAGGGATTCGGGCGTTATATCATCAACGATGATACGGCGGAAGTCCGCATTTGTGATACTGCTCAGTTCCATAGCAAGGTCGGACATCTCTTTTGTATCGGCATCGGCTTTCTTTTCAAGTGCCGCCAGCTTGTTGGCTATGACCTTTTTCTTTGCCTGATTTTCCAAAATGAGAGCCTTGTTCTTTTCATTGTATTCCTGCACATAGTCCTGATAGGGCTTTGCGACCAGTTTCATCACAGGTGATTTCTTGAAACTCGCTTCGGCAACGATAAGGCTGTCGATAACAAGCGGTTCGGAGTGGTCTTTCTTGCCTACGATACGGAACTGTCCCGAGAAGCAGTAGCTCACCGAGGAGAGTATCGAGGTAGCCGCCATAGACACATCTGAAAGTGTAGTCCGTGAGATAGCAAATGCCATTTCACGGAGTATAGGCGGCAAGGCATTTACGGGGAAGTCTATCAGGTTTGACCTGTTTCCCCTGAGCGGTGTGGGCTGGACCCACTGTGTTTCATTGTTCAACGATCTATCATCGTCCTTTCGTTTGATATTTTATAAAGCGCTTTATAAATGTTGCGGTCAACATGAGGTATGTTGTTCCGCTGTCAGCTGTCTTTCTCTTGCTGACAAAACCATTTTACCATAACGATATGCGATAAGTCCATAATATTACGTTATAATATTGGAATTTGACGTTATTCATCTCATAAATCATATAACGTAAGTTTCAATGACGTTATGTTTTATCAAAATCTATTGACAAGCATGGTCTAAAGTGCTATAACATTCATAACGTACACGATAAATTACGTTATAGGAAAGGAGCAAAACATGGCTGAAAATAGAAAAATCCTGCTCTATCGCATCGACGAGCAGGCAAAGAACGTTATATTTGTGGTCACGGAGGATGATCCGGAATTATGGGGAAATATCTCCGAAGATATGCAGACCGTCCTGAGTTTTGATGAGGTTTTCAGAGATATAATGGAGTTCCGCAACGGCTTTCTGGACTATGAGCAGCTCACGGACGAGTTGATAGGTGCTATCAACGGCAGAGGTGCGGTGTTCCGTGAGATATTGGAACGGTTTGATGATAACTGCCTGAACAGTTTCAATTTCTTTACACGATATTATTCCGACACGCTCCGTGATGTGTTCACCGAAGCGAGAGAGGACATAGACAAGGCAGGAGCTTTCTTTAATACCCGTGCTTTGAAGAAGTCCACCGAGTATGTCAATGAAGTGTTCAACCATATCCGTGAGGTCATGCGTGATGACTGGAACTTCGACTTCAATTCCGAGAGCGATATGAAAGCATTCAGGCTCAGTTTTGATAAGATAATCATACGGGGAAATGACAGGAACGATATATACACCGTAGCTGACACGGCACTTGTGAACTTCTTCTATGATTTCAGCTTTGCTATTCATAAGATGAAGCTATATGTTTGCAGCTGTAAGTATTGCGGTAAGGTATTCCTCGGAAAGAAAAATGCGGTCGCCTGTGAAGCAGAGAGCTGTCAGGCAACCTATCAGCGTGAAGTCAAGAATGCCAAAAGGCGCAAAAGAGAGAACGGCACTTATAAGGTGTACAGCACAAGACTCAGTAACTATATCGGTCAGCAGAAAACAAAACTGTCTGCCGAGGTGCTTGATGATCCTGCACTTGTGGAGAAGTATGACCAGCAACGCAAGGTGTTCACGAAGCAGATGCAGGATAAGCTCGATGAGTATGAAGCCGAGAACCGTCTGCCCGATGAGGAGCTGAGTGCTTTCTATGAGAAAATGAAGCAGGACGTTATGAGCTTTGTGTATGGTCTGGAAGCCGAGGCGGAGTGATTTATCTTTGATTCCGGTCATAGTTCGAAAAAGACCGCCTTAGAGTTATCTAAGGCGGTCAACATATAGTTTGCATACAAAAGCTACAATCATTAGCAAACTATGATGATTAACTCACTTTTGAGCGTTTAAGTAATCAACAAATTCTTTGCAGTTAATTCTACCGTAAATACTACCATTGCCAGCAGTCATAATACGCTTAAGGCATTCTGGGCACCAACTGCACTTTTAAAATGGATTCTGTCCTCGGGTCCCCAAGCCCCCTGATTCTGATTGTTTTCATGAACAGAATAATCAACATTTGGAGAAGTAAGGATATACACTCTACAGCTTCCCTAAGTTCTTCATCTGTATCAAAATATACCTGTCCATTTTTACCAAACACGTACTTTTGCATTATACTTCACCTCCTGTCTACAATAGATTCATTGATTGTAGCCAGGACGTAATTATGCCGAATATGCGAGATTTATCGCTGCGACTAAGCCATCATAATCGCCATACTCAATTTCTGAAAAGGTTTCTTTTTCAAGGCCTACAAGCAACACATAAATAAACTTATCAAAAGAATAAATAGGTTCTTCATGATTTTCCAAGTCATCTCTAATAGTGGCTGATTTCGCTAATAAACATATATGCTGGTACTCTCTGTTAATAGACTGAGTATTTCCATTCGGGTGAGCGTAGTTAAAATGCTGCGTCGGTGTAAGTGCTATCAGGTTCTCAATATAATAACAAATCGTCGGATAATCAGCTTCAGGGAAAATGTGATGAATGTTGGTCGCTAAATCACCAATATGGCGCTCATCTTCAAGAACTTCAGTAAGCCCGTTTCGGAACTGATCATTATAAACCCTCACTATGCGCTTAGCTTTGGCTGACATATACTTTGTAAGGTCTTTATTGATTTTGATACCTAAGGTCATTTCATATTCTGAGCGTGTCATTTCCTTGGGTTTATCGGAATAAATGTCCCTGAAATTATCTCGGTTATACATAAGCATATCGTATGTGATTTTATGCTTAGAGAGATGTCCGCGTTCAGTACCTTCTGTTCCGTGTAAAAATGCAAGCGGATTAATTACTTTTGTAAATATTCTGCGGCACTCTGTTAGCCCATTTATTGGAGTATTTGCAATTATAAAATCCTCATAATCTGATTTGAGCGAATCAAAGTTTTCTTTGCTTGTATTGTTGAAAAACAATTCAAATTTACCAATGATGCCCGAATCAGAAAGGACATTAGTAATATAGCACTGTAAGAAAGTTAAAGCATTTCTGTCTCGGAGAGAAATATATTCGAGCATCTCCTCGTTGGCGACACGATAATAGTTTCTGGTTTTTCTCTTATCCTTTTCAAGCACTCCTGAATAGGCGAGCAGTTCCATTGGCTGTTGAAAGAACTTATCATATTCGCTTCGTGCTTTAGTTTCATCTGGGTTTGGCTTTTTAAATATACTTTCAACGTTCTCTACTGTATAAGCATCGTGCCAAATATCCATAGAAGTAAAATAGTCGTTTCCTTTCTCGGATACATAATTTGCAATGCAGTCTGCAATTATCGTAAGGACATCAGGCGTACATTTCTGATCTATCCAACGAGCGTTATGTGATTTTCGAATGTCATAGTCTCTTTGAGATAAGAATTCGTCTATTTCTGCTTTACTTAAAAATCTCATATTTACACCTCTCTCAGTAAACCAAAGAAAAATACTGAATTGCTATCAACATTTAGTGATCTTGTCTGATAATTACGAGCAATTTTATAAAAAGCCCGATATTCGTCGGTTGAGAAAAATGCCCGTTGCTTTTCAGTAAGAGATAACCCTTTCTTTAAAGTTAAAATAGCAACCGAGCCGTTAACAAGCGTGTTTGCAGGCTTTTCTATCAATCTGGGCTTATATGTCATATTAGGTGTAAGGTAAACCGAGGAATCAGAATAAAATGAAAAAACACTTAAATTCTGTGCTTCTTCTTTTGAAATGTAGGAATCGTAACCAGCAATAGGAACAATTTCCGTACCTAAGTCATTAATATTTCTCGATTTAATAACTCTAATATCTCCCTTTTCTGATAGCATACGATTGGTAATTTG
>SFMO01000127.1 GCA_004554385.1 Ruminococcus flavefaciens | reverse complement strand
CGAGCTTTTCGAGCTCATCTGTAAGTCTTACATACTCATGAGTATCTCCGTAGAAGATAACGTTTTCGATGGACTCTCCTGTATTACGGCTTCTGTGGAACTGAAGCATACGGAAGATGTTCTCATTTACAGCTTCGAATACGTAGTCATCTGAGTAACCGTAGTCGGCTGCATCGATAGATGCGAAACGTGAGAATGAAAGCTGTCCCTGCTCATAGAGGTTGAGTGAGATGAAGTTGTTATCGATCTGTACAGCAAGGAGAGGCATCTTTGATCTGATCTTGGTATCAGCAAGAAGTACCTTTGTGATACAGTTACAACCGATCATTACTGATCTGAGTGTGATACCGAGGAGCTTGAATACTTCTCTGTAGCTGTTTACGATCTCGTAAGGACAAGCTGTAGCGAGTATCTTGTACGAAGGCTCGCCGCCGTCTCTTGAATCAGTCTCGCCTACCTTGATGTAGGATACGCTGTATGAATCGTCGAGGTTGAGCTCAGACTGCATCTGGAGCTTAACAGTTTTCTGAAGATCCTGACCCTTGCTCTTCGGAACAGTCATTTCCTTGAAGATAGTAAGGTTGGAGGAGATCGAAACGATCGCTTCCTTATCAGGCATCTTGTGCATTTTTCTTACATTATTAATAAGTGTAGCAACTGCGGGAACGTCCTTAACATGACCGTTAACGATAAGACCCTCTTCAACATTTACAGTAGCTGCTGAGCCGATCTTGATCTTGTTGGCATTCTCAACGCCTTTAACAACTCGTATATTTCTATCAGTGATATCAAATGAAAGCATTTATCTTTCCACCTTTCTTTATTAACCGTTTTCTACGTTTTCCATTGCTCCGTAAAGCGCTGGGTAAATACCACAAACAACAAGTCCGATGATTACGCCCATGAAGATAAGGAGGATAGGCTCTATCATGCTTACAAGTCGCTGAACGGCTGAATCTGATTCATCTTCGTAGTAATCAGATGTTTTCTCAAGGATCGAGTCAAGAGCACCTGACTCTTCTCCGACGTAGATAACCGAGCAGAACATAGGCTCGAATATCTCTGTACGTGTGATTGCCGATGAAAGCGTTTCACCCTGTTTTACCTCGTCAACAACGTCGATAAACTTTTCGTCAACATAGGCATTACCGAGGATCGCTGAAGCTCTTTCGAGGCATTCAACCATCGGAAGACCACTTGAGTAAAGTGAGGAAAGAGTTCTTGCGAAACGGCCTGTGTAGATCTTTGTAACAAGAGGACCGAATCCAGGGCCTTTGATAAGCATTCTGTCGAATTTGACGCGCATTCCCGGATTCTTGAGTGCGATCTTGATACCAAAAAACAAACCTACAAGTATTATAACAAGTATGTACCACTTATGAGTCAGGAAGTCACTGATTCCGGACATTATTCGTGTAAGTACAGGCATGTCTTCCTTGCTTTCGAACATATCTATAAATGTAGGCATGATTACTGTGAAGAGGAAGATTACGATAACTATACAAAGTACAAGGAGTATGATAGGATAGATCATAGCACCTCTGATAGTGTTCTTGAGTTTGTTTTCCTTTGCATAGTGATCTGACATTCGTGTCATTATAATATCCAGAGAACCTGAGCTCTCGCCTGCGCCGACCATGGATATAAGGAAGTCCGGGAAGGAACCTGAGTGCATTTCAAGAGTTGACGAGAAGGATTCACCCTTCTGTACGTTCTCGTAAATGTCCTGCCAGATCGCTCTGCCCTTTTCGTTTTCCTGCTCTTTTGTCAGGATATCAATGGCTTTTACAAGTGTAAGACCGGACGTAAGCATAGCGCTGAGCTGTCTGCAGCAGAACGCAAGCTCCGTAGTTTTAAACTTGTAAATTGATTTTGAGTCATCTGAATCGCTTTCCTTGAAATCCCTGATATACAGACCTTTTTCCTTGGCCTTCTGCAGGAATTCCTGCTCATTCTCCGCATTTATAACTCCTTTTACAGTTTTATTTCTTGCGTCCTGAGCATCATAGGAATAACTCTTCATGAAACCACCTCCATAATTAATTACTTGTGATGAACGTTTCTCACTGCCTTAATAATAACAATTATAACATTTTAAATGTTACTTTTCAATCGCTTTTTTGACATAAATAATCAACCGTTTTTTATCAATATTTACCAAGAATTATACGATCGGTAATATCGAAATACTCAAACGGCTTATTTTCCTCAAAAAATCGATGAAAAAAGGCAGCACAATATGAGGTATAGCACACTGATACCAAACATTGTTGAACTTCCACAATAATTATATCACACTCACTTTCAAATTGCAACATAAAAGCTCATTTTTTTCACGAATTTTTACAGAATTGTAAACTGCGGCAATTTGCATATTGGTAATTTAGTGATTTTGACCGTTCTATCCAAAAATACTGATATAACTATACAAAAAATATGAGCAGAAGCAGCTTTTTGATTCAAATATTTTACCGAATATACCCCGTTTTTAAATTTTTCCAGCCGTATACTATTATAATATACTGGTATTTTTTACTGAATATTCCCCGTGACCGTTCACATCTCGCGGATGACCTTCCAGAGCTCCGCCGCTGTCTCCTGATCCACCCCTGCCGCAGCAGCCAGTTCCTCGGGAGAAGCCTCCTTAAGTTTAGCGATGGTCTTGTACTTCATGAACAGCTTTGCAGCCTTCTTTTCGCCTATTCCACGTACTTTCAGCAGCTCGGAGCTATACGTCTTTTTCTTGTGGCGTGAATGCATGAAGCTGACTGAATAACGGTGCACTTCGTCCTGTATCCTTGTGACCAGATCAAACACATATCGCAGGCTGTTTATCTGTATCTCCCGTCCGCCCGTTGCTATAGCCCTTGTGCGGTGCTTGTCATCCTTGACCATGCCGAAAAGCGGTATATCAAGCCCCAGCTCTCTGAGCAGCGGTGCTACAGCGTTTACATGGCCTTTGCCTCCGTCAAGAAGTATCAGGTCGGGAGTCCTTGTAAAATACTCGTCCCCTTCCCCTGTCACGATATGCATTAGTCTCCTTTTCAGCACCTCACGCATGCTTCCGTAGTCGTTCTGAAGCTCCTGCTCCTTGATGGTAAAGCGCTTATAGGCTTTTTTCAGCGGTCTGCCGTCCTCAAACACCACCATGCCTGCAACCATGGACTCAGAGGAAAGGTTGGAAATATCATACGCTTCGATATATCGCGGCGGCTTGGCAAGTCCGAGACTGCGTCCCAGCTGCTCCAGAGCAATGACCTCCCTGCCTGTACGGTCGTTCTTTATGGCTGCATATTCCGCACTGTTATTTTTGGCAAGTTTCAGAAGCTCAAGCTGACGTCCCTTCTGCGGTACATGGAGCTTAACCTTGCGGCCTGCCTGACCTTCAAGCATCTCCGTCAGCAGCTCTGAGTCCTCAGGGATATGGTCAATAATGACAGAGTGCGGTATATCAGGCTTTTTGTAGTAAAACTGAAGCATGAACTGACTGAGTATGTCATCTCCCTCATCGGGTATCGGGAACTCAAATACAGCCTTGTCGAACAGTCTGTCTTCACGGTACATGAGCACAGAAATATACAGTCCGTCATAGTATTCGGCAACGCCGATAACATCTGCCGAATCCACTCCGCTGTTGATTATCTTCTGCTTCTCCGAAGCTTTTTTCACGGCATTTATCCTGTCCCTGAGCATGGCTGCCTTTTCAAATTCAAGAGCCTCTGCGGCTTCATTCATTTCTGCCTCCATACGCTCAACGGACTGAGCGCTGCCGCTCTTTATGAACTCCACTGCCTGCTCAACTGCATTTTGATAGTCCTCAGCGCTTATCCTGCCCCGACACACTCCCATACACTGCTTGATATGGTAGTTGAGACATGGACGGCTTTTGCCGAAATCCTGAGGGAATTTTCGTCTGCACGTCGGCAGCATAAATACGCGGTTAGCCTCGTTCACAGCTTCCTTTGTGATAAATCCGCTGGTGTATGGTCCCAGGTATCTGCCGCTCTGCTTTGTGTTTTTCTCATTGGTTATGCGAGGGTACTCATCATCGGAAATTCGGATATAATGATAGCCCTTATCGTCTTTCAGGAGGATATTGTATTTGGGCTTATGCTGCTTGATAAGACTGCATTCAAGCAGCAGAGCCTCATACTCGCTGTCCGTCACGATGAAGTCATAGTCATAGACGTTGGACACCATTGCAGCTACCTTCGGGGTGTGGTCAGGATTTTCGCGGAAATAGCTGCTGACGCGGTTATGAAGATTCTTCGCCTTTCCGATGTAGATTATAGAGCTGTCCTTGCGGCGCATTATGTAAACGCCGGGAGAAGTTGTCAGCTTTGCGGTTTTTGAACGGAGATACGGCAGTCTTGGGTTCATAGCATCTCCTCCTTTCTTGAAAACAGAGAGGACGCCCACAGGCGTCCAATGAAGTATCAACGGTTCTTTTTTACTTGTCTGCGGATATAGCGGAATACCTCGTCCTCGCCCTTGTCGCGGAGCATAGTCAGCAGAAATTCCAGCTTTGCAGAAGTGGTCTTTTCGATCATTCGCTTCTGCTTTGACCTGAGAAAATAATCCAGCGGCATGGCATCGTTGTATTTCTCCTTGTTGTATATTTTCGAAGCGGCAACACGGTCGCAG
The DNA here is from genome assembly GCA_004554385.1 of Ruminococcus flavefaciens. Classification (GTDB taxonomy): domain Bacteria; phylum Bacillota; class Clostridia; order Oscillospirales; family Ruminococcaceae; genus Ruminococcus; species Ruminococcus flavefaciens_T. The sequence continues at coordinate 86,677 of SFMO01000127.1, read as the reverse complement.
AACATCTCAAATATGAATATATCAGGCATTTTCACAGGTTCAAGCCTCTTGGTCTTTGTGTTGTAGTCCGTCCAGTACTCGAAATGGTGGCGATTCCTGCCCTTGTGGTGCATCCACGCCTTTGAGAAGCCGTCCACCTCACGCTCACGCTCATTCGGACTGCGGTTGCCCTGATAATACATAACTCCCGGGATAAATTCCGTAGGTGAAAATTTAGACAGGTCGTGGAGCAGCCCCCTCATCGGGATACCTGCCTTTATACAGTGTTTCATTACCTGATGGCGATGCTGAAGCACTGTCCGCAGATGACCGAAAAAGTTCTCAATAAGCATTTGAACGCTCCTCACTGTAGCTTCCGTTTATGTCGAGGACGCTTTCCTTCTCAATGAGCCTTCCGCTGATTATGCGCCTTCCTTCCCTGTATTTCGGGTCTGCCAGCTTTTTCAGCATTATCTTTACCGAGACCTCAGCCATCTTTGAAAGGTCAACCTCAACTGTTGTTATAGTTGGTATACAGATACTTGATACGGTATAATTATCGTATCCCACCACGCTTATATCCTCGGGAACACGCACTCCCTTGGTCTTGAGCGCCGATATTACGCGGAATGCAGTTTCGTCGCAGTTACACACGAATGCTGTCGGCATATCCTCGGGGAAGTCTATCTTTTCGTTGAGTATCCCCTTCTCATTCCGGTCACCGATTATCCATTCCCTGCGGAATTCCAGCTCACTCTCCATAATGCACTTGACATAGCCGAGGTATCTGTCGTTGATGCTGCTGGTCGCGTTGAGAGTGCCGAAAAATCCAATCTTACGGTGTCCCTTTGACACAAGGTAGTCTGTCAGGATATATCCGCCGTTGAAGCTGTCGGAAATAACAGAATCGATGTCGTATCTGTTGTCGTAGAAATCCACGAACATCAGCGGTATAGTAAGCTTTTTCAGACATTCTATGTAGCTTCTGTGGACCTGTCCGATGACAATGACTCCGTCCACCTTGCCCTCGATGACCATATTGGGCAGTATGCCATTTGTCTCGCTTTCAGCTGTAACGCACTCATAGACCGTGCACACGTTATGCTGAGAGAGCTGGTTCGATATACTTGCGGTAAGCTCCCAATAGAAGGTCCCCCTTGCGCCCACAAAGCGCTCGGAGGTCAGTATACCCACGTTTTTGCTAACCTTTGAAAGCGAAAGCCGCTTTCTCTCGCTCTTGGTATTCGAGGGCTTATAGCCCATTTTTTCTGCTGTTTCGCATATGCGTTTTCTCATCTGCTCGCTGACGCCGTCGCGTCCCGCAAGAGCATTGGACACTGTTACTACGCTCACTCCAAGCTTTTCAGCGATGTCCAGCATCTTAACTCCGTTTTTCATATGCCACCCCTGTTTTAAGTATTCGTTACTGCCGTATTGAGCTGAATGTATTGAGATATCAAAGGCTTTGCCTTAAATTAACATCATATATTATATCATGCTTTAAGTAATAAATAAAGTAGTTTTTGCAATTTTGTAAGAACTGCATAAACCGCAGCATATTTTTTGTACATATAAACAGTTGCCGCAGAGTATCTCCCTGCGGCATTTCTGTTTTTATTCCTTCTCTCCGCCGTATTCGGTCAGGAATGGGTATACCTCATCATAGGAGGCTCTCTCCATCAGCGCCTCTGCGGAATACGGGATATGCCCCGTCATATTGCTCCACGATGCCGGCGGCAGGATATACTCATCCTCGTTTTCGGGGTCCGGAACGGGAATATTCTTCTTGTTTCTGCTCATAAAAAATCATCTCCCACAGCTATTATCTGCGGGAGATGAGATATTATTCATTATTCCTCGGGAGAATCGTTCACAGTCTGAGTGATGTCAGGCTTTCCGCCCTCCTGAGCAGTACCCTCCATTTTAGCGTCGGGCTCATACTTCAGGATTATCTCCTTCACCTTCTCGTCACGGGTAAGGTTATAGGTCATCTTCAGAGCCTTCAGAGCATTTGGTATATCCTGCTCGAAAAGGTAATTAGCCGAAAGCTGAGCCGCTACAGATATAACGTCTGCATTGGGGCCGAATTCAAAGTCGTACTTCTTCATGGCCTCGTTGATCTCCTCTTGGGTAGGCTGCTTTATATGGCTGCCCTTTCTGTTGGCGATATCCCTGAGTTCATATGGAATGGCAGGATGCGGTGCAAAGATAAGACTTGCTGTAAGAAAAGCTACAGCGTCATCAAACTCGCCCATTTCTGTGAGAATATATCCTACATTTGCATAAACACGGCCGATAGCCACAGGTGACGAAGCAACCTTGAGAGTCTCTCTTGAGGTTTCAAGAAGCATTCTCTTGTTCTTGAGGAGCTTATACACCTCTGCGAGCTCGAATCTCGGACCGCAGTCAACAGGATTGTACTCAATGGCATCCTCAAGTATCGGTATAGCGTCAACAGGAGAGCCTGTCTCTACGAGCAGGTATCCGTATGTAGTGATAAATGTGGCGAAATCGAAGGGAGTGCGGTTAAGGGTCTTCTCAGGCTTGTATCTCAGCTGATACAGATTATCCTCAAAGGGGTTCCTGAGAGAGACGAACTTATTCTTCTCGCCCTCGCTGTAATCGAGCTTTATCTTCTTGTAGAGTCTTTCTGCAAGAGCCTTGGCATCGGTCATATTCTTCTCGCCTATGAGCTTTATTATCTTTTCATGCATTTCATCGAGACGCATGCCGTCAAGGGTGATGAGTCTCTCTATCTCGTCCTTCTGCTCCTGGGGCATAAGCTCGATAAGGAGCTGCGTTGCGGCGTCTACGCCCTCGAGATCTTTCTTCTCGGCGAAGCGCTCCGCCTCAGCGCGAAGGAACTTTGTATCCTCCTCGTCAGAGCCTGTGAGCTTAGCTCTCAGCTCTTCAAGGATCTTGTTTTCTGCCATGTTTTTTCCTCATTTCATTGGTGTTGACCGACTCAGAAGCCTCTCTTGTTCATTTCCTTTCTGAACTTGGCGTCGATCTTGTCCTGCTTCTTCTTAGCCTTGAGCTCGGACTTTGTCATATAGCGAACATCCTTTTCAAAGGACTGCTGAGGTCTTGGAGAAGGAGTGCTTCTTCTGTTATATGATGAAACAGGAGCCTTGTATTCGTCGAATACAGGAACGTTCTGCTGAGCCTGAGCGATCTTCTTCTGTCTTGCAGAGTCATCGCCCATTGTGGAAAGAACGTCCTCAACAGATGTGAGTATCGGGCTGTTAGCCTGAAGTCCCTGTGTTTCGATGAGGTTCTTGTCAGCGTACTCTCTTGAGCTTGAGATAGCATTGATGAACGCCTGTGATGTTGACTTAGCGTGTGGATTTACAGCGATCTTTGAGATGTTCGCTGTAGGAACGCCTGTTGTAGGAACGGGCTTCTTAGGTACGATAGACTTTACAGGAGCCTGCTGTACGGGAGCCTGCTGCTGAACAGGAGCTGCTGCAGCTCTCTGTGCCTGTGCAGCTGTCTGCTGTGCAGGAGCTGCTGCCTGCTGAGGCTGAGCATTGAGCGGAGCGAATACAGGCTTGCCGTTCTGGTCATAGCCCATAAGTCTCATTGGAACATACTTGTAAACAGGCTGATTGTTAGCGTCATAGCCTGCGAACTGCGGAACCTTTACTATCTGTGGCTGCTGAGCCTGCTGCGGCTGCTCAGCGCCTGCGTTCTGTGCGTTAGGTGCTGTATTATTAAAATCACTCATGTTAAATTCAAACTCCTCTTCTGCCATATACGGCGCATTATTAATTGGTGCGGTTATATCATCAAGCACAGGTACCTGCATATCTCCGGGCACTGGTGCAGCGATATCGTTAATCGTTGGAAGCTCGCCGAGATCGGGAACTGTGATATCGTCAACTGTAGGGGCGCCGCTGAGAGCCTCTGCCGCAACGCTTGCCGCTGTTGGGAGCTCGTCAAACTCAGGCGCTGTGATGTCGTCTACTGTAGGGGCACCGCTGAGAGCCTCTGCTGCAAGCTGTGCAGCTGTTGGCAGCTTGTCAAACTCAGGTGCTGTGATGTCATCTACTGTAGGAGCACCTCTGAGAGCCTCTGCCGCAACGCTTGCTGCTGTGGGGAGCTCACCGTATTCAGGTGCCACGATATCCTCAACAAGCGGGATATCTCCGTACATATTTGCTGTATTCGGGTCAGGTGCCGAGCCGTATACAGGAGCTGTAATATTGCCCTGTGCAGGAACTGTTCCCACAACAGGTATATCTCCGTACGGCTGAGGTGCAATGCCGCCTGCTGTCTGGATATTATCGAGAACAGGAGCAGATATATCATTTATTGTCGGTATATCGAGCTCTGCCATTTCGCCGGGCACAGCATCGTCATAACCGTTAGGAGCGGTTACAGCCGAAGGATCACCTGCAGCAGGAATATCAGCGCCAAAGAACTGGTCTGCCACATAGTCCCATGCTGTATCCTGTCCCACATTTCCGACAGGAGCTGCCTGATACTCGTTCACAGGAGTTATGATGCCCTCTATCGGATTGCCCTGAGCGTCATAGAGCGTCTGGCTTCCGTCATAGATCAGAGGCTGATCGTAAACAGGCTCCTGAACAGGCTCATTGTTTATAGAGAAGAGGTTCATTATATCCTCATCGCTGTGTGCAGGTGCAGGAGGCGGAGCAGGTATTGAAGGCTGCTCATAGCCAAAATCTCCAACCGGCTGCTGTATCGTATTGTAGCCGCCAACGGGCTGCTGGGGTGCATTATAATAAGGTGCTGTATCTGTATTCTGTGTCTGCTCTGGAGCAGGTATAGCGAACTGTGCAAGAAAATCATCCTGTGGGGCCGGTGCTGCAGCCGCGGGAGCAGGTGCTGCTGTATCGGCAGGCTTGTTTATTGCGAACTGTGCGAGGAAGTCGTCCTCTGCAGCAGGTGCGGGAGCCTGTGCTTCAGGTGTCGGTGCATTTATTGCAAACTGAGCAAGGCTTTCATCCATTGCAACGCCTGTACCGGGTATAGTATTTTCAGGCTTAGGTGTGAACGCTGCATAGAGTTCCTGCTCTTCAGCTTCTCTTGCTGCTTCCTCAGCAGCTCTTTTTTCCTCGGCAGCCTTTCTCGCTTCTTCAGCTGCCTTTCTTCTTGCTTCCTCTTCTTTTCTCTTGGCATCGGGATCTCTTGTGATCCTTGCAGTGGTATTTCCGAGGGGCACGATGCCTGCGTCGTTCATACCGAGCTTTTCGCGCTTTTTCTCCTCCTTGAGAAGAAGAGCCATTTCCTTTTTGTCAGCCTTGATAAGCTTCTTGGCAAGGTTTGCCTTACATTTCTCACAGGTTATCTCCTTCAGATCCGTCATCTGTGAAGTTCTGTGGAAACGAGTCACATTTTCAGGCTTCAGAAGGTTGATACCACAGCCTGTTTTCTTTTCGTTTTCGGTTCCGTGAACCACTTTGTCAAACGAAGATGTTACCAGTGTTATATCCATATTCCTCTCTCCCAACCGCAGCAAAGCTGCTTTTTCCGCTTTTACGGCAGCGAAACGCCGATTTCCCACATCGCCGCAGAACAGGTTCCGTTGACCTGAGAGGTGTCATATACGAACCATCCGCGACGCGAACAACTATACAAGTATATTATACATGACATTTCAAAAAAAATCAACACTTTCTTCAAAAATGACCGCAAAAATTATACCGAATTTAAAATTTTCGGTGAAAATAACAAATCGTTATTGATTTTTTTGTCAGAAATCCCATACTTTGTTTACAGTAAATTATACAAATAATTCATACGGTATTTCGGGCAAAACAGCATTTTCTTCATTTGCGTGTTCCACAAAGTTATCAGAAAGTCCAAAAACAACTCTCTTATCTGCCATTATTTTATATAGGTGTAAAAAATTATGAAATCGTGCATTTAGCTCTTGCATTATCTCTCATTTTGTTGTATTATTAATAGTGTATTGGCAGATATGGGAATCGTCTTTCCTGTTCTGCATCAGCTTCTTTACAAGGAGGAAAAAACGTGAAACTCGTTTCAGTAGTAGTTCCGTGTTATAATGAGCAGGAAGTCCTGCCCATGTTTTACGATGAGATAACCAAGGTCACAGGTCAGATGTCAAAGGATTTCCCCGAGCTCACCTTTGAATATCTTTTCATAAATGACGGCTCAAAGGATACGACTCTTGATATTCTCCGCGCTCTCTCGGAAAGAGACAAGCGGGTAAGATATATTTCCTTTTCCCGTAATTTTGGCAAGGAATCGGGTATGTACGCAGGTCTGAAAAACGCTAAGGGCGACTTCGTCGTGGTTATGGACGCAGACCTTCAGCACCCCCCTGCTTTCCTGCCTCAGATGTACAGCTATGTGCGTAACGGCGAATACGACTGCGCTACCACACGCCGCGTCAGCCGACAGGGCGAATCAAAGGTACGCTCATGGTTCGCAAGGCTTTTCTACAGGATAATGAACAAGATCTCCCAGACCGAGATCGTGGACGGCGCTCAGGATTTCCGCTTCATGACTCGTCAGATGGTGGACGCTATCCTCGATATGTCAGAGTATAACCGTTTCTCAAAGGGAATCTTCAGCTGGGTGGGCTTCAACACCCGCTACATCGAATACGAAAACGTCGAGCGCCCCGCAGGTACTTCATCGTGGTCATTCTGGGGACTTTTCAAGTACTCCCTTGAGGGCATCATGGCATTCTCAACAGCTCCGCTGGCTATCGCCTCACTGCTGGGAATCATCACCTGCTTCATCGCCTTCGTTCTCATTGTCATCACTATCATCAGGTCAATGTTCGGCTGGCTCGACGCCCCCGACGGATACCCCACGATGCTGTGCCTGATATTCCTTTTCAGCGGTCTTCAGCTATTCAGCGTGGGTATAGTGGGACAGTACCTTTCAAAGACATACCTTGAGGCGAAAAATCGTCCGATATATATAACCAAGGAGACTGAGGACATCTACCGTCAGCGCAAGGCTGAAGGACAGAAGTCCGCTTCAGAAAACAGCTCGGCTGACGGAAATGACAGCAAGTGAGCATGAGGGGGCAGGGAGATATTGAATAAACACACAAGGCTCATAGTCTCGGTATTGTTTATTGGTATTATCGTCCTCGCAGTTGCTATAACACGCTTCTATTCCAGAACAGGAAAAAGCGCAGTCAGCAGCGGCTCCCAGATAATCATCGAAAAGAAGCTCGGCTTCGACTCATCAGGCAACCGCGCCTTCCAGAACAACGAAGGCCTTGTGGGAATTATCGACAGCAGCGAACGTGTCATAGTCTCACCCGAATGGCAGAGCATAAAGTTCACGAACGGCGACAAATGCATAGCTTCAAAGCGTATCCACGGCAAGGAGCTCTTCGGCTGTATCGACTACGAGGGCAATATCATAATTCCCTTTGTTTATTCGAATATTGAGGTTGCCGCAAGTGCCGGGCGCGTTCTGTACATTGCCCAGGCTGCCGACAAAAAATCCTCTGTGGTGTATAACAGCGACTTCGTCCCCTGCTTTTCAAGGGCGTGGGACAGCTGCTCATACAACAACGGCGACCTTACCGTCACCGCAGGCAAAGGCAATTACACATATTATGTCAGGAACTCGGACTTCATCTTTAAAAATGCCGTTCTTGAGGACGTGTGCCTTGATTGCCCGTACAGTGTCAATATCACCGCTTCGGGACTGACTCTGCCCATGATGGAGGAAATAAGCAGTACTATCGGAAAGTACATAAAATATGCCTATTCAGCCGACAGCAAGGAAGCTGAGAAGAACCTCGCCGAGATAAAAGGCGCGTCTGCGGATAAATTCACGACTCTGTTCGGCGGCGAAGAAAGAGTTACCTCAAGAAAGCTTCTGGGACTGTCCGACATAAGTGTAATATCCTCGGAATCAGAGGACGGCGTTCCGCATTATACAGCTTCTGTAACGGCTGATACCCGTATCACCTACAGAAACGAGGAAAACAATCCGAAGCGCCTTTACGGCAAGTACAAGGCTGTTATTGAATTCGCAGGCAGCAACGAAAGCGACTTCAGAGCAGTGTATGCTTCATTTGTTGACGCAAAACCTGATTATCCTGAGGCAGCACCTGAAATTCAACAGGGAACTGCTTCACAGGAAAACTAACAGCAAAAAGGGATATTATGAAAAAGAAACTCGCTTTTATCGTTGCCGCTGCACTGCTCTTGTCAGCAGGCTGCGGACAGATAAATGACCCTGCCGCTGAGGCAGATGAAAACACAACAGTCACTGAGACAGAGACCACGACCGCTGAGGAAACTGCCGAGGCTGCCACCGAGGAAGAAACTACGGTGGCAACTACTGTTGCTCCCGTGACCACTGCAGAGACCCCCGGGGAAAACAGTGCCGCAGCCCGCATAAATGTGCTGTCAGAGCTCAGAACGGGCATGACAGAAGAGGAAGTATTCTCCGTTATCGGCGATAAATACGACTACAGATATGACGCAGGCTCAAAGCCTTCCATAGAATATGATTACAACGTAGTTTCCGATGAGATATTCGGCACAGGACTCAGAGGATATATGTTCGCAGAGTTCGACACTAAAAGCCATACGCTGATATGCTGCGGCTATCACTTAGGCGCTGTGGGCAATGCGGCGAAGTCCGATCACCCTTACTCCGAGGCAGAACTTACCGACGGCTACGGCATGGTAACAGAAACGCTGACAGCCGACTACGGCGAGGGAATTCGTCCCGAGGAATACACAGGTGAAGGCATAATCGATGAAATGTCCTGGTCAGACGGCTCCGACCAGCTCTGGGCGATTTACGGCACAGACCTGTGGGATACAGACAGCAGTGTAAACGAGATCATCGTCTCTCGTTCTATAGAAAGTTAAAGGAGAAAATATCATGGCTAAAAAAGTTGCAGTTATCATGGGAAGCGACAGTGACTTCCCTGTTGTTAAATCAGCTCTTACAGAGCTCAAAAAGTACGGCGTAGAGTTCGAGTGCCGCGTTATGAGCGCTCACAGAACTCCTGCCGAGGCGTGTGAATTCGCTTCAAATGCAAGAGCAAACGGCTTCGGCGCAATCATCTGCGCAGCAGGCATGGCTGCTCACCTTGCAGGAGTTGTTGCAGGTCACACAACTCTCCCCGTTATAGGTATCCCTATGAAGTCAAAAGCTCTTGAGGGAGTTGACGCACTTCTCGCTACCGTTATGATGCCCCCCGGAGTACCTGTTGCTACAGTAGGTATCGACAGCGCAAAGAACGCTGCTGTACTGGCTGTACAGATGCTCGCCGTCGCAGACGAGGAGCTGGCTGAAAAGCTGGCTGCCGAGAAGAAGGCAATGGCTGAGGGCGTTATCGCAAAGGACAAGGCTTTACAGGAGCAGATAGCTGCTCTCTGATGCCGCTTGCAAGACATTACTCTGTTTCAAAAAGGAGGTAATCCCATGGCACCCGAAGAAAGAAAAGCAAACTCCGAAAGGATACTCACCGAAAAAGGCATAGGCATTGAGGAAGAGCTCTTTCCGCTGAAGCCCGCTTCCGAAGTAAAGCTCAGAAGCCTCGACGATATTTGCAGACGCGCAATAGCCGCTCTGCTCTCCACACAGGCTGCTATCGAGCTGAACGACAACAATCCCGACGGCGCTGAGAAATTCAGACGGCTCGTTATTTATTTCGGTGTTGAGGACTGCCTCAATAATTACGAAAACCACGTCATCAACAACGATGAACCACAGCCGTTTATCGAAGCGGTAGTCTGGGAATACGAAAGCAGCTGGGCTCTTTTCTGGGCTCTCGGACTCGTGGACGACATCACCGACGCAAGCTCCATCTGCGACTGCGCAAAGGCTATAAGCTTTGTTTCTCAGTGCGAGAGCTATGAGGACTTCAAAAGCCATTGCAAACTCAGATCCGCAGACGAGATACTGGATATGGCAGATCTCTATTTCCGCTATGACTGGGCTTGCGATCACCACAAGTCCGTCGATCCCGACTGGCCTGTAGGCGACCTTGACGCAGACGTCGTTTATGAGCGCAGACTCGGTCTCGAATGGATCATGGGCAGCACAGACGACTGGTTCAATATGACACTTAACACATGATAAGCAATTACGATACACTTTTATTTGATCTGGACGGTACTCTTACCGATTCCAATGAGGGCATACTCAGATGCCTTGAAAATGCCATAAAGCAAATGGGCTTCGAGATCCCGGAGGATACCAATAAGTTCCTCGGACCGCCTATCCGCCAGTCCTTTTCTCAGTTTCTCGGCATGGACGAGAAGCAGATCGACGAGGCAGTAAAGATATTCAGGGAGAGATACTCCACCGTGGGACTTTTCGAGAACCGCGTTTATGAGGGTATACCCGAAATGCTTGAACGGCTGAAAAAGGTTGGTAAAAGGCTAATGGTAGCTACAAGCAAGCCTGAGGTCTACGCAGTCCGCATACTTGAAAGATTCGGACTTTCACAGTTCTTTGAAATCGTCGGCGGCGCTGAGCTGGACGGCTCCCGCGACTACAAGGACGAGGTCATAGAATACGTCCTCGAAAAGGCAGGTATCAACGACAGAAGCCGCGTGCTTATGATAGGCGACCGCAGACAGGACGTTCTCGGCGCACACAAAACAGGGCTGAAATGCCTCGGCATTCTCTGGGGCTACGGCTCAATAGAAGAGCTAAATGAAGCAGGTGCGGACTTTATCGCAGATACACCTCAACAAGTCGCAAATATACTTATATGAAAGGATCACTACTGTGTTTGGTAATAATAATAACAGTAACAAAGACAACGAACCCCGTTTCACTCAAATAAGCTCACAGATAATCGGCGGCTCAAAGCAGATCATCGTGTTCGCCGACACACAAACAGGTGTCTGCTATATGACTTCGACAGCAAGAGAGTCAGACATTATAATGATGAGAGATCAGAATGATGATCCTCTTATCGCAAAAGAAGCCATCAGAAAGTAAAAGCCTACAATTTCCGCGATGATGCGGAATTGCATATATAATCATTTATATATTCTCAAGGAGGAATTTTAAAATGTCAAACATCGAAAAGAAGGAACAGCTCTATGAAGGCAAGGCTAAGAAGGTCTTCGCTACAAACGATCCCGACCTCGTAATCGTTGATTACAAGGATGACGCAACTGCGTTCAACGGCGAGAAGAAGGGCACTATCTCAGGCAAGGGCGTTATCAATAACAAGATGACAAACTATATGTTCAAGATGCTCGAAAAGGAAGGCGTTCCGACTCATCTCGTTGAGGAGATCAGCGACCGCGAAACTATCGTTAAGAAGGTTTCAATCGTTCCCCTTGAGGTAATCATCAGAAATGTTGCAGCAGGCAGCTTCTCAAAGAGAATGGGCGTTGAAGAAGGCAAGCAGCTCCTCTGCCCTATTCTTGAATTCAGCTACAAGAACGACGACCTTGGCGATCCTTTCATCAATGACTACTATGCTCTCGCTCTCGGTATCGCTACTAAGAAAGATATCGACACTATCTCAAAGTACGCTTTCAAGGTAAACGAGTTCATGGTTAAGTTCTTCAAGGGACTCAATATCGACCTCATCGACTTCAAGATCGAGTTCGGTAAGACCTCTGACGGAACTATCATTCTCGCTGACGAGATCTCTCCCGATACATGCCGCTTCTGGGATTCAACAACCCACGAGAAGCTCGACAAGGACCGCTTCCGCAGAGATATGGGCGGCGTTGAAGAGGCATATCAGGAAATCATGAAGAGACTGATGGGAGAATAATATATGGGCGGTTTTTTTGGTGCAGCCTCTAAAAATGACTGCGTTACCGACGTATTCTTCGGAACAGACTATCATTCACATCTCGGCACAAGAAGAGGCGGTATGACCTCATGGTCGGAGGAAAACGGCTTTCAGAGAAATATCCACAGTATCGAAAACTCTCCCTTCCGTACCAAATTTGAAAATGATGTTGTAAATATGAGAGGCAAGCTCTGTATCGGCTGTATCAGCGATACAGACCCTCAGCCTATCCTCGTCCGCTCAAAGCTGGGTCTTTATGCAGTATGTTCAGTGGGCATAATCCGCAACGCTGACAAGCTGGTTGATGAGCTCCTCGAAAAGGGCTGCGCAAACTTTGAGTCGATGAGCAGCGGCAATATCAACTCGGGTGACCTCATCGGCGCCCTCATCGCACAGAAGGATTCCTTCGTTGACGGTATCCGCTATGCTCAGGAAAAGATAGAGGGTACAATGTCTCTCATCATCCTCACAAAGAACAGCATTATCGCTGCAAGAGACCAGTTCGGCAGACTTCCTATCATCATAGGCAAGAGAAGCGACGGTTTCTGCCTCTCCACCGAGTCCTTCGCATTCCAGAAGCTGGGCTATTCCACCTACAAGGAGCTGGAGGCAGGCGAAATAGTTGAGCTCACCTCTGACGAATGTAAGACCATCGCTCCCGGCGATCCTTCAAAGATGAAGATATGCACCTTCCTGTGGACTTACTATGGCTATCCAAATGCTGTATATGAGGGCGTTAATGTCGAGGTAATGCGTACACGCAACGGCGAGATAATGGCTGAGAATGACATCAAGAACGGCAGACTTCCCGACGTTGACTATATCTGCGGAGTTCCCGATTCAGGCACTCCCCACGCCATAGGCTATGCAAACAAGAGCGGTATCCCCTTTGCAAGACCGTTCATCAAGTATACTCCCACATGGCCAAGAAGCTTCATGCCCACAAACCAGAGCATGAGAAATCAGGTGGCTAAAATGAAGCTCATCCCCGTACATGAGCTTATCAACGGCAAAAAGCTCCTCTTCGTTGACGACAGTATCGTAAGAGGAACACAGATGAGAGAAACTGTTGAGTTTCTCTACGAGCACGGCGCTAAAGAGGTACATATGCGCTCTGCCTGTCCACCTATAATGTACGGATGCAAGTACCTCAACTTCTCACGCAGCACTTCCGAAATGGAGCTTATCGCCCGTCAGATAATCGACGAATTTGAAGGTCCTGTCGGCGTAAGACACATTGAGGAATACAGCAATTCCGCTACTGAGAGAGGCCGCAGACTCAGAGATGAGATCTGTAAGAGGCTCCGCCTTACCTCTCTGGAATTCCAGACACTTGAGGGCACGGAAAAGGCTGTCGGACTCGAAGCCTGCAAGCTCTGTACATACTGCTGGAACGGCAAAGAATAAAAACGATACAATACGTCTATGCAAGATATCCACAGGGTGACGCCAAAATAGATGTATACATGATAAGCTCTCCCTCTGCCGAAAGCGGCAGCCTTAAAAAAACAGACACGATCACTTTCTGATCTTAACTTATTGTAGGGGCTGGCGTCCTCGACAGCCCGTAAAATCCATAAGCTTTGCGGGACGCCGAGGACGTCGTCCCCTACATTTATTTCATGGAGGTAAATTAATGAACAACAGTTTTTCCGAAAGCTACAAGAAGGCAGGCGTTGATGTTACCGCAGGCTACAAGTCAGTTGAACTGATGAAGGAGCACATCGCCCGCACTATGATAAAGGGCGCTCTTTCAGGTATCGGCGGCTTCGGCGGTCTCTTTGAGCTGGATATGACAGGTATAAACAAGCCTGTTCTCGTTTCAGGCACTGACGGCGTCGGCACAAAGATAAAGATAGCCTTTATCATGGATAAGCATGATACTGTAGGTATCGACTGCGTTGCTATGTGCGTAAACGATATTATCTGCTGCGGTGCAAAGCCACAGTTCTTCCTTGATTATATCGCATGCGGCAAAAACTATCCCGAAAAGATAGCTACCATCGTTTCAGGTGTGGCAGAGGGATGCGTTCAGGCACAGTGCGCTCTCATCGGCGGCGAAACTGCCGAGCACCCAGGTCTTATGCCCGAGGACGAATATGACCTTGCAGGCTTCTCTGTAGGCGTTGTTGATAAGGACAAGATCCTCCAGCCCGATACTCAGAAGGCAGGCGACGTTCTCATCGCTATCAAGTCCAGCGGCGTTCACTCAAACGGCTTCTCCCTCGTAAGAAGAGTCTTTGACGTAAACGAGCAGAACCTCAATATGCACTTCGATGACCTCGGAACTACTCTCGGCGAGTGCCTCCTCACTCCTACACGCATCTATGTAAAGGCTGTAATGAGCCTTCTTGACGCAGTTAAGGTAAAGTCTATCTCCCATATCACAGGCGGCGGCTTCTATGAGAACATCCCACGTTCTCTCCCCAAGAACTTAGCTGCAAAGATCGAGAGAAACGCAGTACAGGTACTTCCTGTCTTCGACCTCATCAAGAGAACAGGTGATATTCCCGAGAGAGATATGTTCAATACTTTCAATATGGGTGTAGGTATGGTCGTTTCTGTTGACAAAAATGACGCAGATAAGGCTATCGCAGCTATCAAGGCTGCAGGTGAGGACGCTTATGTTCTCGGCGAGCTCGTTGAATCCGAGGAAGGCGTTATCATCTGCTGATAAAGCAGACTTCTCTTTAAACATCATAACAGCAACCGCAAAAATATCCGAATTCACAACATTATTACACACACCAAGGGGATTGGGATTTGGAAGATTTTTAAAAGTATGGTGATGTTTATGAAAATCGTTAAATTCGCAGCTGTGGGAATGGCTTGTGCCATTCTTGCAGCATCGCCTTTATACGGCGGAGCAGCTTCACAGATAGACATGGATTACAACTCTGACGGCAGAGTCGACAGCTTCGACCTTATAACCGCCCGTAAAAATGAGGAGATCTCAAGAGCAGATCTCAATGCCCTGCAGAAGTTCGTCCTCGGCGTAAACGGCAAGGCTCCCACAGAGTTTGAGATACCCGACCTTCCCATCGATGAGGACGCTATCCTCGAACCAAAGGGCACTGTACATACAGGCGAGGGTACCTTCTACGGCGGCGGCTACACAGGCGGTCACGCTATGCTCGATCCTGTCTCACATGACTACTGGATAGTCGCTATGAACCACTCCGACTATAATGAGGCACAGCTCGCAGGTGCTTATCTCGAAGTCACAGGTGAGCTGGGTACTATAAAAATGCTGGTAACAGACGAGCTCCCCGAGGGCAAAAAGGGCGACCTCGACCTCTATACTGACGCCTTCCCTCTCATCGCTCCCGTTGAGAAGGGCAGAGTTCCCGTCAGCTGGAAGATAATCCCTCTTGATACTGCGGCGGACGCTCCTATCTCTTTCAAATACAAAGAGGGCAGTACAGAGTTCTGGTGCGGAGTACAGGTGCGCAATCACCGCTACCCTATAACCAAGCTGGAATACCTCAATGAGGACGGTGAATTCGTTGAAGTCCCGCGCCGCCCCTACAATTATTTCGAGACAAGAGATATGGGAAAGGGACCTTTCACCTTCCGCATAACCGATATTTACGGTCAGGTGGTAATCGACAAGGATATACCCCTCTCATATGACGATACCGAAATAATTCAGGGACACGTTCAGTTCCCTGAGTAAGCCGTGCTGCTTATCACTTAACAAACAGGAGGAACACCTCATGAAGAATATAGTCGTGCTCGTTTCGGGCGGCGGCACTAACCTGCAGGCTCTTATAGATGCTGAAAAATCAGGCATCATCAAGGGCGGAAAAATAACCTGCGTCATTTCCTCAAAGGAGGGCGCTTACGCTCTTGAAAGAGCAAAAAACAATGATATACCCACAAGAGTTATCCCCCGTAAGGAATACTCCGACAGCGTAAGCTACAGCAAAGCCATCCTTGAGGCTCTTAACGATGAAAAAGCAGACCTTGTAGTGCTTGCAGGCTTTATGACTATCCTTGACCAGTGCGTTACAAAGGCTTACGCTTACAAAATAATAAACGTACACCCTGCACTTATCCCCTCCTTCTGCGGTGAAGGCTACTACGGACTAAAGGTCCACGAAGCCGCTCTTGCATACGGAGTAAAGGTCAGCGGTGCTACCATACACTTCGTCAATGAGGAAGCCGACGCAGGCGCTATAATACTTCAGGGCACTGTAAATGTGGAGAGAGATGATACTCCCGAGGTGCTCCAGCGCCGCATTATGGAAAACGTGGAATGGAAGCTCCTTCCTCAGGCTGTTTCCCTCTTCTGTCAGGACAGGATAGACATCGTTGACGGAAAGGCTTACGTAAAATAATACCATGTCAAAAATAAAGGAATTATTGGAAAAGCAAACCATTCAGAAGCTGTTTCTCTGCTTCTGGATGTATGCGGTGCTGGGCTGGTGCTACGAGGTCTTCCTCGAAACAGTGGTCTACCGCTGGGGGTTTCATAACAGAGGCAATATGTTCGGTCCCTACTGCCCGATATACGGTGTGGGAGCACTCCTGTTCCTGCTGTGCTTCAGCCGGCTGATGCGCAAAAAGGACGTGAAATGGCTGAATATAGTCAAGCCCCTGCTCATCTTTCTCGGCTGTATGGCAGTCGCCACTCTTGTGGAGCTTGCCGCTACATACATACTTGAAGCCACAACAGGCTCATGGCCGTGGCAGACCTACGCACGGTACAAGTACAACTTTCAAGCGCGTATCGCCCTCAGTACTTCTGTCCGATTCGGACTTGGCGGTCTGCTGTTCATGTATATAGTACAGCCATTCTTTGACTGGCTTCTTGCAAAGCCGAAACCCAGAACTCTCAATATCATCACCCTTGCAGTGCTGGTGATAGTTCTTGCGGACTTCATCATCACCAAGGCAACAGGCTACACGCCAAAACTGGCAGAAGCCGCGATGTTCATTCATCATATCATATCTATCCACTGATATACTCGCCTTTACTGCAAAGCAGCCACAAAGCCACTTAGCGGCTTTGTAGAGGAAGTATAAACCATTATCCGAAAGGAGTATTTATTATGAAAAAGCTTGATTTAGCAAAGGAACTCAGCACTAACGCTTACCCCGGAAGAGGTATCGTCATCGGTAAATCTGAAGACGGAAAGTTCGCTGTAACCGCTTACTTTATCATGGGCAGAAGCGAAAACAGCCGCAACCGCGTATTCATCGAGGACGGCAAGGGTATCCGCACAGAGGCTTTCGATCCCTCTAAGCTCACTGATCCCCACCTCATCATCTACGCTCCCGTAAGAGTTCTCGGCAATAAGCTCATCGTTACAAACGGTGACCAGACCGACACTATCTATGAGCTTATGGACAAGCAGTACACATTCGAGCAGGCTCTCCGCACAAGAGAATTCGAGGACGATGCTCCTAACTTCACACCTCGTATCTCAGGAATACTCCGCTTCGGCGAGGAAGGCTTCAACTACGCAATGTCCATTCTCAAGAGCGCTAACGGCAACCCTGATTCATGTCAGAGATACACATTCAGCTACACAAATCCTATTGCAGGCGAGGGACACTTCATTCATACATATATGGGCGACGGTTCACCGCTCCCGAGCTTTGAGGGTGAGCCCAAGCTCGTAGGCATCAGCGGAAGCATCGACGAGTTCACAGATATGCTCTGGAACAACCTCAACGCTGACAACAAGGTATCCCTTTTCGTCCGCTATGTGAACCTCGAAAACAATACTGAGGAGACACGTATCGTAAACAAGAACAAGTAATAACGCCGCCTTTCGGCTTGATAATTATGAAAATATCATTTGATCTTGATGAAACTCTGTTTGTGAATCCTGCGGAAGTCCCCACAGAGCCCGAGCTTAAATTCCCGTATAACAAGCTATACAAGGACAAGCTGAGAAAGGGCGCTGTGAAGCTTCTCACGGAGATAAACAAGTCCGATACAGAGCTGTGGATATACACTACCTCCAACAGAACGGAGCGCTATATCAACGGTATCTTCAAGCATTACGGCATAAGGATAGACAGCATAGTCAACGCCGTCCGCCACGAAAAAGAAGTGGCAAGGGGCAGGGCGAATTTCCCGTCGAAATATCCTGCGGCTTACCGCATAGACCTCCATGTGGACGACGAAAAGTCCGTCTACGAAAACGGTATCGCCAACGGCTTCCGTGTGTACCGTATAAGCAACGACGATGCAGACTGGGCTGACAATATCCGCAAAGAGCTTGAAAGGATAAGAAAAGTCAATCAGGCAGATCAAAAGGCATAAGAATTATGAATTAATATAAGGAGGACATTAACAATGTCAAATGAAATGCAGTTAAAATACGGCTGTAACCCAAATCAGAAGCCTTCAAGAGTCTATATGGCTGACGGCAGCGAGCTCCCTATCGAGGTGCTCTGCGGCAAGCCCGGATATATAAACCTTCTTGACGCCTTCAACGGCTGGCAGCTGGTTAAGGAGCTGAAGGCTGCTACAGGTATGTGCGCAGCTACTTCCTTCAAGCACGTTTCACCTGCGGGTGCTGCTATCGGCAGACCTCTCAGCGATGACCTCAAGAAGATCTACTGGGTAGACGATCTTGGTGAGCTCACTCCCCTTGCAAGCGCTTACGCAAGAGCAAGAGGTGCTGACAGAATGTCCTCTTACGGCGATTTCATCGCTCTCTCAGACAAGGTAGACGTATGCACAGCCAAGATGATACAGCGTGAGGTTTCAGACGGCATTATAGCTCCAGACTATGAGCCAGAAGCTCTTGAAATCCTCAAGTCAAAGAGAAAGGGTACTTACTGCATACTCAAAATGGACGAGAGCTACAAGCCCGCTCCTATCGAAACAAAACAGGTATACGGCGTTTCCTTCGAGCAGGGACGCAATGAGCTTGACATCAACCGTGAGCTTCTCGCTAATGTAGTTACAGATAACAAAAATATCCCCGACGATAAGAAGGACGACCTCCTTATCTCACTTATCACACTGAAGTACACACAATCCAACTCCGTTTGCTACGTAAAGGACGGACAGGCTATCGGTATCGGTGCAGGACAGCAGTCACGTATCCACTGCACACGTCTTGCAGGTCAGAAGGCTGACAACTGGTGGCTCAGACAGTCTCCACAGGTAATGGGACTCCAGTTCGTTGACGATATCCGCCGTGCAGACCGTGATAACGCTATCGACGTTTACATCGGCGACGAGTACGAGGACGTTCTCCGCGAGGGCGAGTGGCAGCGTATCTTCAAGGTAAAGCCTGCTGTATTCACTCGGGAGGAAAAGAAGGCATGGCTCGCAAAGAACACAGGCGTTTGCCTCGGTTCAGACGCTTTCTTCCCCTTCGGTGACAACATCGAACGTGCTAAGAAGTCAGGCGTTGAGTACATTGCAGAGCCCGGCGGTTCTATCCGTGATGACAACGTTATCGAGACCTGCAACAAGTACAACATAGCAATGGCATTCACAGGTATCCGCCTGTTCCACCACTAATGACCTATGGGCTGCGGTCAGTATATGACCGCAGCCTTATACTATGGAGAGATATTATGAAAAAACACAGTATATCGGCTGTTATGGCAGCTTCGCTGCTTCTGTTCACACTGGGAAGCTGTACTGACAAGGACAGTATCACGCCTCCGTCGGAAAGCAACACAGAAGCCGCATCAAAGTCCGTTCTTGCCGGGAATGTCCGCAGTAATGCAAAATACGAAAACGGCACATACAGCGGCGACGGCTTCTCACTGTATGCAGACCCGAATATATGGAAGTTCAGCGGCTCTCAGGCCGATGCCACCTGCGACCTTCAACTGATAGTCAACAAGGACATAAACAGCTGCGGAATAAGCTTCTACGTTTCAGATGATGACCACGGCGGAAAAAGCGCACAGGATATCGTTATGAACAACAATAATGACGATATAATCTTCACAGGAGCAGCTGCTACTTCTGCTATGACTTTTTATTACTATGAATGGGCTATTGATGAAAATATCCACGGAAGAAACTATTTTGCAGACTACGGCGACAGGTACCTCTGCGCATACGCCGAAAGCTCCAATTTCGGTTTAGTCGAAAATAAAATTTCTGACCTTTTCACCACCATAAAGCTTACTGAAAACCAGAAATAAATCTCTTGCATTATTCCATAGGTTATGTTATACTATACTTGTATGAGATACAGATCAATACTGCATGTTATATCGTTTTAGGGGGAGATATAATGGGAAACTATAATTCCATAAAGCTTGAAAAGCTCTATATAGCTGCTGCTGTTTTATGTGCTTTTTATATCATTCTGGCAATTATTTCCTATCTTTTTTCCGGTTCGGTATTCAATGCCGCAGCAAGTGAAGCATTCGCTGCTTCTCACCCCGATATGCACATTTCGGGCAAGTGCAGGGCACTGCTCTGTCTGTCAGAGACAGTATGGCTCCCTTTCACCGTATATATACTTAGTTGTGTGGGCTGGGCATTCTCTGCAAAGAGATGCAAACGCACACTGAAAGCCGCTCCCGCACTCTGGATAGCAGGCTTTATCGCAGAGCATATCATCGCTGTACTTATCTCCCGCTCATCTATAACATCACATATCTCGGAAGGCTGGCTCATACAGCGCACTGAATATATCAATTTCTTCTTCGGCATTTTCCTTGTGGGAGCTCTTGTGTTGGTATGTACAGCAGCCGCTCTCGGAATCGACGAGGACAGACACGTAAAACATCTGAAATACAAATAATAAGGAGAAACAATGTCAAAACCAAATACACTAAGAGTCACACAACTAATCGCAGTTCTTTTCTCAATTACCAAACTTGCGCTGGATATCTTCTTTGTGCTGAACAATCACTATTCAGTACAGACAGCTCTTTTCGGCGTTGGTGTACAGAAAGACGTTCTGCCAACAGATATAAAATTAGGACTCATTATCGAAGCCATTATTATCTCAGCACCAATAGGCATCCTTTCAGCAGTAAACTACGTAAAGACTGATATGACAAAAAAGCGCGGCAAATCCACAGTCGCAGCCGCAGGGACAATATTTCTTGTGGATTTTCTTTCGTCTGTTTTCCTTCATAGCTATGTTCTGAAGTATCTCACAAAAAAATACGACGAGATCATTACTTCCATGATAACAGCTATGAATTCAGTCAGAAGCATGACAGGTCTGCTGAGCTGTGCAGCTCTGATAATGATATGCTGCTGCGGTGCGGTGGAAATATACGGAGGATCACTGGCAGACTCAAAACATACATAAAAGGACATAAAAATGAAAAGAAAACGATCAATTGATACTGCTCTGCGATTGGCAGCAGCATTTTTTGCAATAAAGTTTGTGCTGGATATGGTCATATTATGCTGTAATCCCCTGCAAAGACTTTTCTATATGATGTTTTACGGCGATATTCTGAGAGATCAGAAGCTTTCCGCGGTTTCTGTAATTTTTTCCGCAGTTATGCTCGTCATAGCACTTCTGCCAAAATCCATACTCGCAGTTTATAACATCAGCAAAAAAGATCTGCAAAAGCAGCGCGGTCTTATAACTATAATTCTCACAGCAGCTTTTTCGCTGCTGTCATCTGTTATATCCATTATAAGCGCCCCAATTCTTTCCAGACTCACTTCTTTAAATGAGACAGCTGTTTTATCAATACTCAGCACCCCGAGAGCTGTTACCGGGCTGTTTTCCACTGCTGCGACCATAATCCTTTACTGCTGCGGAGCCATTGAACTGTACAACGGCGCTGAACAGCCTGTTTATCCGAATAATTGCAGCGGAAATACTGACAGCGAAAATACTTTATCTTAAATATATCAGGAGGAATTTTCCAATGAAGAACGTTTTAGTAGTAGGCGGCGGCGGACGCGAACACGCCATTATAATGAAGCTGGCTGAGAGCCCCAATGTCGGAAAGCTCTACTGCACCCCCGGAAACGGCGGTATCTCAAAATATGCTGAGTGCTTCAATGTAGGCGCTACAGATGTTGACGGCGTTGTTGCTCTTGCAAAGGAGCTCAAGCCTGATATGGTAGTTGTTGCTCCCGATGATCCGCTGGTACTGGGTATGGTGGACGCCCTGCAGGCAGAGGGCTTCATGACCTTCGGTCCCAAGGCAAATGCCGCTATTATCGAGGGTTCAAAGGTTTTCTCCAAGGAGCTTATGAAAAAGTACAATATCCCTACCGCATTCTACGAGGTCTTCACTGAATCCGATAAGGCTATCGCTTACCTGAAGGAACAGAACAGCTACCCTGCTGTTATCAAGGCTGACGGTCTCGCTCTCGGTAAGGGCGTTATCATCGCTCAGAATGAGAAGGAAGCTGTTGCAGCTGTTCACGAAATGATCGACGAGCTCAAATTCGGTAAGAGCTCTGCACGTATAGTTATAGAGGAATTCCTCACAGGTCCCGAGGTATCCGTTCTCAGCTTCACCGACGGCAAAACAATGGTGCCAATGATCTCTTCAATGGATCATAAGCGCGCTCTCGACGGCGATCAGGGACTCAATACAGGCGGTATGGGCACTATTTCTCCTAATCCATGCTACACCGAGGATATAGCAAAGGAATGTATGGAGAAGATTTTCATTCCTACTATGAACGCTATGAACGCTGAAGGCCGCACATTTGAGGGCTGTCTCTATTTCGGACTTATGATAACTCCCAAAGGACCTAAGGTCATTGAGTATAACTGCCGCTTCGGCGACCCCGAGACACAGGTGGTTCTCCCGATGCTGGACGCTGACCTCTATGAGATATTCGAGGCTATCTACAACCATGAGCTTGACAAGGTAGACATCAAGTGGCATAAGGGCAGCTGCGCCTGCGTAGTCATGGCAAGCGGCGGATACCCTGAAAGCTATCCAAAGGGCATCGAGATGAAGGGCTTCGACGAAAAGGGACAGGTAGAAGGCTGCTTCGTTTACCATGCAGGCACCAAGCTTTCAGATGACGGTAAGTTCCTCACCAACGGCGGACGCGTTATCGGCGTTACTGCCAAGGGCGACAGCTTACAGGCTGCTCTCGATAAGGCTTATGAGGGCGTGGCAAAGATAAGCTTCGATGGCGCTCACTACAGAAAAGACATCGGACAGAGAGCTCTGAAGGCTCTCGGCTAAGGAGCTCGCTATGCATGAACGTCTAAACAACGGAATAAAATTCTGTTTTATCGGAAATATACTTTTCCTTGCATTCAGCATAGTCTGCTTCATATTCTACAAGACATATGTTGAAAAATCAGTGCTGTCGGGAATACTTGAATTCCTGGCATATGCTCTGGAGTTCTCCGGATTTGCAGCATTTATTTTCGGCGACTGGCTCATTTCTTCGTCAGTAAGATTCAGAAACATTATGAAGCTTTGCCTTACACTGTATATCATACTCGAAGCTGTTATGATGTTCCTTGAGATCAATGCAGGTAAATTTGAGTTCTACAAGCCCTATTCAAGATTGCTTGCAATAGTTCATTCGTCAATATCCGGCTTTGTATGCCTGTCATTCCTTCAGCTTGACAATGACAGAAAAAAGCTTGAAACCCTGATAATCGTATGCATCGCTATAATGTTCGCAGGAATGCTCGGAAATATCCTTGGAATAAGGATATACTTCAGTATTCTCGTAAACGCTGTTGCATATTCTATACTGTTCTATTCAGTAGCAAGACTCATCAGAAACGAGGATATAGAGGTCGACTGTCACGGAGACAGGGCAACAGTTGCTGAATACAAGAGCACATTTATTGACGACTGATAAAAACGTTTCAATATATTCTCTCAAAATTACAAAAGGCGAACCCGACTGATTCGGGTTCGCCTTTAATTATGCATTATGCATTAATTAATACATTCCGCCAGCAGGCATTGCAGGAGCTGCAGGAGCATCTTCCTTGATATCAGCTACAAGGCTCTCAGTTGTAAGAACCATTGAAGCTACAGAAGCTGCGTTCTGGAGTGCGCTTCTTGTTACCTTAGTAGGATCAACGATACCAGCAGGTATCA
This sequence comes from Ruminococcus flavefaciens, assembly GCA_004554385.1. GTDB lineage: Bacteria > Bacillota > Clostridia > Oscillospirales > Ruminococcaceae > Ruminococcus > Ruminococcus flavefaciens_T. The sequence goes on along the minus strand of SFMO01000127.1, from coordinate 62,952 downwards.
TATCTGTGTAAACCTCGTTGTAAGCATCGAAGCCGTAGCCTACCTTGCGTGAACGAACGATCTTGTCAACGATAACGCTGCCCTCAAGACCTGCGTTCTCAGCGATCTGACGTACAGGAGCTTCAAGAGCCTTGAGGATTATCTTAGCGCCTGTCTTTTCGTCGCCTTCAAGTGTAGGAACAAGCTTGTTAACAGCTGGCATAGCGTTTACGAATGCTGTACCGCCGCCTGCTACGATACCCTCTTCAACAGCTGCCTTTGTAGCTGCAAGAGCGTCCTCGATACGGAGCTTCTTTTCCTTCATTTCGATCTCAGTAGCAGCACCTACCTTGATAACTGCAACACCGCCTGCAAGCTTAGCAAGTCTCTCCTGGAGCTTTTCGCGGTCGAAATCAGATGTTGTTGTCTCGATAGCTGCACGGATCTGGTGAACTCTTGACTCGATAGCCTTCTTGTCGCCTGCACCGTCAACGATGATAGTATTCTCCTTCTGGATAACTACCTGCTTAGCCTGACCGAGCTGCTGGATTGTTGTCTCGCTGAGTTCAAGACCAAGCTCAGATGAGATAACCTCGCCGCCTGTGAGAACTGCAATATCCTTGAGCATTTCCTTACGTCTGTCACCAAAGCCGGGAGCCTTTACAGCTGCAACCTTGAATGTGCCTCTGAGGTTATTGAGGATAATTGTTGTGAGAGCCTCGCCCTCAACGTCCTCTGCAATAATAACGAGCTTCTTGCCCATCTTTACGATCTGCTCGAGAAGTGGAAGGATCTCCTGGATAGAAGAGATCTTCTTATCAGTGATAAGAATGAAAGCATCGTCGTAAACAGCTTCCATCTTATCTGTATCTGTAACCATGTAAGGTGAGATGTAGCCTCTGTCGAACTGCATACCCTCAACTACCTCGCTGTAGGTCTCAGCAGTCTTGCCTTCCTCGATAGTGATAACGCCGTCAGAAGTTACCTTTTCCATAGCCTCTGCAATGAGCTTACCAACATTTTCGTCAGCAGAAGAAACTGTACCTACCTTAGCGATATCCTCTGTGCCCTGTACAGCCTTTGAGTTGTCAATGATAGCCTTTACAGCAACATCAACAGCCTTTGCGATACCCTTCTTGAGCACCATAGGATTAGCACCTGCTGCAATGTTCTTCATACCCTCGCGAACGATAGTCTGAGCGAGAAGAGTTGCAGTTGTAGTACCGTCGCCTGCAGCGTCATTTGTCTTTGTAGCAACTTCCTTTACGAGCTGTGCGCCCATGTTCTCGAAAGCGTCCTCAAGCTCGATGTCCTTGGCGATAGTAACACCGTCATTTGTGATAAGGGGAGCGCCGAACTTCTTGTCAAGAACTACGTTTCTGCCCTTTGGTCCCATTGTTATTCTTACAGTATCAGCAAGCTTGTCGATACCTGCCTGAAGTGACTTTCTTGCGTCTTCGCCGTACTTTATATCCTTAGCCATGATATTATTCTCCTTTTAATTATATTTAAATCTGTAGTGAACGGCGCCTCGCCGTTCCATGCATAAGTCATTTGTATATTCGGAACGCCGGGGACGGCGTTCCCTACAATAGTTCTTACTTAACAGTAGCGAGAATGTCTTCCATCTTTACGATGATGAACTCCTCGCCTTCAAGCTTTACATTTGTGCCTGAATACTTTGAGATGAGCACCTTGTCGCCCTTCTTTACTTCCATTTTAACATCAGAGGTTCCGGGACCTACCTCAACGACCTCAGCTACCTCAGGCTTTTCCTTTGCGGAACCTGAAAGAATGATACCGCTCTTTGTGGTCTCCTCTGCCTCGACCATTTTAACAACTACTCTGTCCTGTAAAGGTTTGATAGTCATGATATATACCTCCTAAAAATAATAATTAACAGTTTAGTTTAGCACTCTTTCTCTCCGAGTGCTAATTATATTTTACCACCTTTTTACAATAAATCAAGCCTTTTCTGCAAGCTTTCACAATTTTTGGCACTGTACACAAATATTTCAACTTTCAGCAGCTTTTTGTGTGCTGTAAGCTGCTTTTTTCACTGAACTCCAGCATAAGCATTACTGTCATTATGATAAGCATTACCGACGGAACGACTGTCCCTGACGAGGAACTGCTTATCCGTGATACCGACGCCTCGGTTGCCTCTGAACCGATAAAAAATGGAAATATGAGTCTGCAAATAAGGTAACTCAGCAAAGCTGCGGCAGCTCTCATTATTATAAATGGCTTCAGCGAAAGCTTTCCTGCGGTCAGCGCCCTTAGCTGAAACAGTACGCATACTCCGCCAAATGAGGTAAGGGCGCTTATACAAGGCAGCAGCAGCCAGTCGCCGCAGGGAAATCTGCTGATATTTGTAACATCAAGAACTGAGGCGACTGTCACTTCGCCGCGAATGCGGCGAAGGTCGGGGAGCTTCATAAGAAGCTCCCCTGCTGCTGCCGACACGCCCATACGGTCAAGTGCCGCGTTCGCAGCCGCGAACGCGGCTATCATAATACATATATTCCCCATAGCTCTGCCGCTGCGCAGTATGCAGTCTGTCAGCATATCAGATGATATGCTGACTCTGCACGGACTGCTGACTGCTGATGCAGTCCTGCGCAGCGGCACTGACATTAACAATGCAAGAATGAGATTTGCTGAGATAGTCGATATGAGAATAATAAGTCCTGCACAGCGTGACGAGTATAACTGCTGTGAGATACAGCCAAAAATGAATGCAGGACCTGCTCCGAAGCACAGCCCCGAAAGGAGCTCGGCACGTTTCCTTGTCAGCCTGCCCCGGGAGTATTCATCACAGAGCATTTTCACTCCCACAGGATAGCCTGCAAGCATGCCGAAAGTGAATATGGGGAAAACACTTTCCTCCATGCCGAAAACAAGTCTTCCGAACCTGCCGATACAGCGCGGCATCAGACTCAGTACCCCGCTTTCTGTCATCAGTGAGGATACTATCATCATCGCAAACAGAGAAGGTATCACTGTATTTATGCAGCGGTAAATACTCTCCGCCACGGCTTCTGCAGCTGCCCCTGCATCTGTAAGACAGAACAGAAAGGCAGCAGCGACAGCTGATATTTCAACCGCTTTCAAAGCTTTTTCGACGTATTTTCTCATAATCATCACCCCATAAATCATATTATTGGAAATGAAAAAATATACAGGAGTGAAGCTTATGTTTGAATGGCTTGCGGAGCTCACACGTGAGACTCTTTACCTGAACACAGGTATACATATCTCGGGAAACAACGAGCTTATCATCGACAACTGCCAGAGAATAGAGGAGTACAACGAGGTGTTCATGCGGCTTCTTTCGGGAGGTCTTTACGTTGATATCCGTGGAAACGGACTGAGAGCCTATGATTTCCGCACAGGCGGACTTGTCATCCGCGGCTGCATAGAAAATATAGAATTCACCGAAAGGAGCAGACTGCATGAAGCTGAAAAGAAAAATAAGGATAAATGCGCAGGGAAAACAGCTGAATAAATTCATAAATGAAATACATCAGCGCAGGATAGACTGCCGCAGACAGTACTGCCGCGGAGAAATATTTCACTGCGATATTTATCACCGCGATATGGGGATATTCACGGATACAGCCAAAAAGTACGGCATAGAGCTGAAAGCTGCCGAGTACGACAGCTTTTTCGCACGTCTCCACCGTTACCGCCGGCGCCTCGGACTTCTTATCGGTGCGCTTTTAGTGCTGACTGCTGCCATGTACTTTTCTCAGGTGGTAGTAACTATAGAAATAGAGGGGAATTCCACCGTAAGCGATGAATTGATACTATCTGCCCTTGAGGAGCTTGACGTAAAAGCCGGTACTCCCATTTGCAGGATCAATTTCCCCTACATCGAAAACAGGCTGCGCCTTATGATAGACGATGTTGCATGGGCAGGGATACGGCATACAGGCAGCCGTTTAGTCGTTCAGGTCACAGAGGTCAGACAAGTCCCCGAAATGGTCCGTGACCGCATCCCCTGCAATATAGTGGCGAGCCGTGATGCCGAGATAAGCTCGGTGCTTGTGCGCAGCGGTCAGCTTTGCCGCATAGTCGGTGACTACGTCCCCAAGGGCACTGTCCTTATAAGCGGTGTTTCAGAAAACGATTCAGGCAGGACTTTCATTCATCATGCTATGGGTGACATCCGCGGTATATATGAGGAGAATATCAGCTTCTCCGCACCTTTTCACGCCGAGGAAGCTGTTTCCACAGGAAAAACCGATACTCAGCGGACACTTTGCCTTTTCGGTCTTGATATACCCATGTACTTCGGAAAAAGCGGCTTCAGCAAAAGCACCTCATCATTATCCGAAAAGCAGCTCCGCCTCTTTGGACGTGAGCTTCCGCTTAGCATAAAAACCAGAACGCTGTCGGAAACAAAAGTGACCGAAAAGGAATACACTGAGGAGGAGCTCTCCCAAAAGCTCATGGAGCGCGTCTACCTATATGAAAACAACTTTCTCAGTAACGACACTAACATACTTGAACGTAACATATCCACATCTGCGTCCGAATCCGCACTTACCCTCAGCGTCAGCTACAAACTTGAGGGGAGCATCTGTGAACAAAGGGATATCTTCATAAAATGAACCTCCAAGCCTTGACATCGACGGCGTTTTGTGGCATAATAAATTTGTATAGCTATGTATACTCGTGAGGAAGCTCCGTACACTGCGGAGCAATAAATTATGAGAGGAGAGTTTTACAATGCTAAAAAAACTGACAGGCGGTATCCTTTCCGCCGTTCTGCTGGCTTCGACCACCGTTTCGGCACTGCCGGCAGGAGTTATGACCACTGTCAACGCAGCTGACAGCAAGTTCAACTACGCTGACGCTCTGGACAAATCACTGTTCTTCTATGAGGCACAGCAGTCAGGTCCCCTTCCTTCATGGAACAGAGTTGAATGGAAGGCTGATTCCGCTATGCATGATCCCGTACTGGGCGGTTGGTACGACGCAGGTGACCACGTAAAGTTCAATCTGCCAATGTCCTATTCCGCTTCAATGCTGGCATGGGGTCTCTATCAGTACCCCGACGGTGTTGAAAAGGCAGGTCTCAAGGAGACTTACGTAAATAACCTCCAGTTCGTTCTTGACTATCTCGCAGAGTGCGACAAGGGCACCGAGGTAGTATATCAGGTTGGTATCGGTAAGGACGACCATACATGGTGGGGTCCTGTTGAGCTGCTTGAATACGGTATGGAGGACAACTCACATTCTATCGCAGAATCCCGTGCAGCACTGAAGTCCTCAAAGGGCTGCTCCGCTGTATTCGGTGAAATGGCAGCTGCTCTTGCAGCAGGTGCTGCTGCTCTTGACGGTGACATCGACGCTTCAAAGAAGGCTGACTACATCAAGCATGCGGAGAATATCTACAAAATAGCAAAAACATCTCCAAGCGACGATGTTTACAATAAGAGCGACGCTCAGGGCTTCTATCAGTCAAGCCACTTCTACGACGAGCTCTTCTACGCTGCAAACTGGCTCTACATCGCAACAGGCGATAACGCTTACCTTGATGATGCGAAGGGCTATATCCCCAACCTCGGCAAAATGCTGGGCGAAGGCGATACTCTCGCTTACGGCTGGTCACACTGCTGGGACGACAATATGCAGGGCGCTATGCTGCTCTATGCTATAAACACAAATGATGAGAAGTACATCGCTCACGTTAAGAAGCACTGCGACCGCTGGGTAAACGGCGACGAGGCTAAGAAGATAGACGGCGGACTCCGCTGGCTCAGCAACTGGGGCTGTCTCAGATACGCAAACACAGCTGCTTTCATCGCAACTGTTGCAAGCGACACTATCCTCAAGTCAGAGGCTGACAAGTACACCGATTTCGCTGAGACTCAGGTGAACTACGCTCTCGGCGACAACCCGCTGAAGCAGAGCTATGTTGTTGGCTTCGGCGACAAGTATCCTCAGAATCCTCACCACCGTACAGCTCACGGCTCATGGAAGAACGATCTGAAGATACCTGATAAGACAAGACATATCCTCTACGGCGCTCTCGTAGGAGGTCCTAACCAGGACGGCTCTTACAACGACGATCGTCAGGACTTCATCAACAACGAGGTAGCTACAGACTATAATGCAGGCTTCACAGCTATGCTCTGCAAGATGTTAGACAAGTACGGCGGAACTAAGGATCCAAGCTTCCCACAGAAGGAAGTTCACGACGGTCCCGAGTTCTTCGTTGAGGTGCTCTCAAAGGGCGGCGACGCAAGCGGACAGACTATCAGCTTCAAGGTTACAAACCACTCCGCATGGCCTGCAAGAGTACAGGACAACATCTCATTCAGATACTACATGGACCTCAGCGAGGTAAAGGCTCAGGGCAAGAATCCTGAGGATCTCGTTATCCGCTGTGACCGTGACCAGTCCGCTATGTACTCAGGCAAGGGCTACAAGACAGCTGAGATCTCAAAGCCTATCCAGTACAGCGGAGACATCTACTACATTGAGGTAAATCTCCCCGACGGACGAGTTGTTCTTCCTATCTCCGAGGGACAGCAGCAGTGCGAGATACTCCTTGCACTTGTAATGCCTGACTACGGCAGCGGCTGGGATTCATCAAATGACTTCTCCGCTAAGGACCTCGGCAAGACAGCCAAGGGCGACGACGGCTCAGCAAAGGGCGTTATCACTCCTTATGTACCTGTATACGTAAACGGCAAGCTCTACTACGGTGAAGAGCCCGACGGCACAAAGGCTGACGGTCTCGGCGGCACAGGCAGCGATACTCCCAAGACCACAACAACTACTGCTCCGCAGCCAAACAAGACTACTACCACAACATCTGCTACAACTACAACAAGTGGGAGTACTACAGTTACAACAACTACTACAACAACTCCAATTGCTGACGACAAAAAGCCTGTTATCGTTAATGGAACAGCTTATGGCGATGTAAATGAGGACGGCGTTGTTAATCAGGCAGACGTCGACCTTCTCAAAAATCACATCAAGGACAGCACAAAGTATTCTCTCTCTGAGCAGGGAGCAAAGAACGCAAATGTTTCTACTACAGGCAGTGATACTCTTGATGAAGCTGACATAAAGATTCTGACATTGTATATTGAAGGCAATATCAGCAAACTTCCTCAGCTTGCCGGCTCTTCAAATGAGCCTGACGGCAATGTAGTATACGGCGACGCTAACTGCGACAGCACGATCGATATGTCAGACGTCGTTCTTATCATGCAGTCACTTGCAAATCCTAACAAGTACGGCCTTGAGGGTTCAGACAAGAACCACCTGACAGAAAAGGGCTCTGCAAATGCAGACGTTGATACATCTGTAAAGGGTGTTACATCAAATGACGCTCTCGCTATCCAGGAGTACCTCCTCCACAAGAGAGCATCTCTCGATCCCACTAAATAAAAGCAATAATAAAAAGCTCCGAAGCGCAATGCTTCGGAGCTTTTGTGTTTATTCAGATACCGCAATCCTCGTATTCCTTCCACTTCTCGTAGTAAAGCTTATTGCTCCAGCTGCGGAAAAGTATGTATGATACTGATACGATAACAAGGCATATCGCACCTATAACAGGCAGCGAATCCCTGAACATCCTCTTTGCGGAATAGTCTTCTTTTTTCCTGCGGCTCATAATTTTCTGTCCTTTGCGTTTATTTTGCTTACTCAGCGTCCTGTGAAGCAGCTCCGCCGTTCATCTCAGCCATAAGTCTCTGAAGCTCTGCATCGACCTTTGCGTCATTTTCGATCTTTGCGAAGGAATCTGTCAGGTCATCTCCGCTTCCGCCCGAAAGTGCACCGCCTGCGATCTCAGAAAAAGCGTCAGCCTCTGCTTCCTTGCGCTCTATCTTTTCTTCCATTCTCTGAAACTTTTCAAAGGAAGAGTTACCGTCAAAGCTTCCTGAAGCCTTTGCCAGATTCTTCTTTGTTTCAGCCATCTGTGAACGAGCGATGAGCATTGCCTGACGGCTCTTAGCCTCTTCAAGCTTTGACTTGAGCACCTCTACCTGATCGCCGATAGCTTCGGTCTGATTTGAGATGGATTCATACATCTCCTTATAGTTTGAAACGTCCTCGTCAGCCTTGACCTTTCTTGCAAGAGCCTGCTTTGCAAGCTCCTGATCTCCCTTAGCGAGAGCAGCCTTAGCCTTTGACTCCCAGTCAGCAGAGATCTTTTCAGCCTCAAGGTACTTCTTTTCAGCAAGGCGCTCGCTTGCCTTAGCCTTGCCGTAATTCTGAGTAGCCTTTGTGAGCTCGGTCTGCATATCGATAATGACCTGCTTTACCATCTTCTCAGGATCTTCTGCCCTGTCGATAAGGTCATTGACGTTTGACTTGAGAAGGTCACTTAATCTTGCAAAAATTCCCATATTATAATCCTCCTGTTTCATGTAAGAATGCTTCATGTCACACCCCTTGTGCCACAAGAACATTATATGTTAAAACAATATCCTTGTCAATAAAAAAGGGGCTGATTTCATCTGATTTTCATTTATCAGCAGTATCCGTGAACACATTATTACAAAATTATTCCCCGTTTATTTCCAGTTCGTTAATATACTGTCCGAGTCTCTCAATGTCGTCCTTTTCAGAGCTCAGGAGCGTATCTGCGTCCCTGCCGAGGAGTTTTCCGCGGAGATCAAGCAATCTCTTGCTTTTTTCAAAGGTATCGGCTGTCATTACTATCATATCGGGGCATTTGTCGTTTACAAGCCTGAGAGGCTCGCCCGTCATAGAGCAAAGCTTCACGAAAAGCTCGTAATTTTTGCCAAAATCATCATTTTTTATAGAAATCACAGATAGCCGCTCCCTTCAGAATAAAATTGGTCTCCGACTACTATTTTAACTTGATTTTTTTGATTTGTCAATATTTTTTAGTGAAAAAGTGCAAAACACAACTTCGTATTTATTGACAGCAAGGCTCGGCATACAAAAAATACTGGTATTTTTTGTATAAAATGATAGCTTTTTTTATGTGACAAAAACAGCAAAGTATGATATAATGTAACAGGTGTATAAATATCCCATATACTGCGGCTTGCGTCTTTTTCGCAGCTATCCGCAAACAGAAAGGATAAAAAATGATCCGATCATTAAAGAATAAAGACAATATCATCTCTCTTTTGTATATATTAATATTATCAGCTCTGGTAATTACAGGATCGTATTTCCATGAGCCGTGGTTTGATGAAGCTCAGGCTTACCTGTTAGCAAGGGACGCTTCGTGGCACGACATCATTTTTTTCTGGACTCACTATGAGGGGCATCCCCCCCTATGGCATATGATCCTGAAATGTGCAGTCTCTCTCGGACTGCCATATGAACTGACACTGAAGGGAGTGAACTTCATCTTTTTTGAAGCAGTACTCATCCTTATCGAATTCCGTTCACCATTCAGCAGAATAACAAAAACAATAATCCCTTTAAGTTACTTTATCCTTTATCAGTACAGCGTTACTTCACGCCCGTATATACTTATCATGCTCGCTGTACTGATGACGGCTATGTTTTACAAGGAGAGAAATAATAAACCTATAAGGTACTGCCTGTCGCTCATGTTTCTGTGCGCTCTGCATTCCTATGGAATAGCCTTCGCCGGAGGCATCGTTATCGCCGATCTTTTAAGTGAAACGCTTCGCGGACACAGTATCAAAAAGGTGGCTGTAAGGATACTGAGAAACAAAAGGCTTTTGGTATTCTATACCCTTCTGCTTGCATTTGCAGTGTTCCTTATAATCGATATAATGCCAAGAAGTGACACTTCCGCCTCGGAAAAAATCAAAAACTCAACAAACAGCTATTTCCTGTGCTTGCTATTGTGCTTTTTCCTTATTCCGTCTGAAACTCTGATAACTTCATATTCATCAGACATCATGATGCTTCAGAATGAAAAAAATCCACTCTATGAAAACCTCACCGCAGGTCTTTTCTCGCTCATTATCTGGAGCTGCATTTTTGTTATATGCAGAAAAAGAAAAATGCTGCCGGAGATGATTATCCCATATTTTTTCATCTCCATTCTGGCATCGCTCTATATAAATCCACACCATTTCGGAATATTCCTCGCCTATTTATTGTTCATTCTATGGACCGCTTCAGATGTTCAGCCTGTTTCACTGTCTGATTTTTCAAAAATCACCGAAAAGGCAGGACTCTCACCAAAGACAGCAAAAAAAATAGCAGCAGGCGCGGCTGCTGTTTTTGCTGTAATTAATCTTTACTGGGACGGATATGCCTATTATACTGACATTACACATCAATTCGATCCCGGCAAGTCTTTAGCGCAATGGATAAAAAATGAAAACCTTACCGGCAAAAAGATACTGGCAGAATGGGACGCCGGCAACACTCATATGATCTTTGACTGCTGTATTACTTCAAGCCCTTATTTTGAAGAAAAGCAATACTACGAACCATATGACGAGCTGACCTTTATATCCCACATCGTGCCTTCCGAATCCCAGAGTCAGGCAGAAATCGAAATGCTTGCCGCTAAGGGAAAGCCCGATTTTATTGTCTGTGCAAAGCCGTATTCTGCTGTGCGTATATGTGATGAACTGCATATAGCCGAAAAATACAACGCAGTTGCTTTCACGGAAACGTCTTTAAAGGTCTTCAAAAGCAAGGCTGAATCTATGGAGGTTTACATTATGTGTACAAACGAAACCTTCAGAGAGCTTTATGGCAGGGACTACAAAGGGCAGATATTTGAAAAATAAGAAAGGAAATCTATATAATCATGCAGGAAATCAAAAGCAGAATTTCAGATTTTTTTGAAAAGATCACATCTGAAAAATTCTTCTTCTATTACATCATATCCGTAATGCTGGCTCTGCCTGTTTTTGAAATAACGGACGAGAATCACGGCAATTTATTCGTAAGCCAGCCAATAATCGTTCAGTTGGCAGGATATGTGGGTATATCAGCATTAATCATACATTTTCTCAAGCATCAGAATATAAAATACTATCTCTCGGATCTTCTTTATCTTCTGCTCTTCGCCTTTGCTCTGCTTTCAGCTCTGTTTACACAGAACAAGGACGCTACATGGTTCGGCTATTACTATGACGAATGGCTGTCCCATTTCATATGCTACTTCAGCCTTATGCTTGCAGGTACAATGATAAAGGATAAACAGCTCAGGAAAAATATCCTCTTCGTTTTTGTTATCGTAACGATAATCCAGACCACAGCAGGTGTTCTCCAGACCTTCGGTATATATACGGAGGAATGTTTTTATGATCGCGAGTGGATACAGCCTGACAGGCTCAGCTATGGCCTTCTGCAGCATTCCAACTGGTACGGCGGATTAAGTGTTCTGCTTTTTGCCTGCACAGCATGTATATTCCTTTTCGCATCTAATAAATTTATCCGAAATGCTCTGTATATCATCTCAATGATCTGCTTCTACACCCTAATCTCCTCAGGAGCAAGACTTGCATGGGTCGGCACCTTTGGGTTCCTGACATTTATGGTGATATCGATCATCGTCATGTACAGAAGCGGTTATGACAAAGCCAAAATGAAAAGCATTATCAAGCGATTTTTGCTTCTCATTGCAGGCATGACAGCCGTTATCGCAGTATGTATCCTGTTCTTCAACAGAATAATCGACAGGCTCGAACGTACATCCAACGAGCTGAAAACATCAGACTATACCAAATTCGGTTCCAGCAGAGGTACGATCTGGAAGCAGGGACTAAAGACTGTTCCGAAACACTGGGTATTCGGAATAGGCCTTGATAACTACAGAGATGCATTCCTCAAGGACCCCGATTACCACGGCACATTCACACAGGGAAAAGGCCATAACGAGTATATCCACTATCTTGTGACTCAGGGTGCATTCCAGCTTATAACATATCTCACTCTGCTCGTTTATGCTGCAAAGACCACAGTAAGAAATGTTATACACAATGAAGATAACGAAGAAAGATTTATAAACTGGATATTCCTTGCAATGTTCTTCGGATATACCGCACAGGCATTCTTCAACAGCAGCGTTGTAAATGTTGCACCGTATTTCTGGATAACCATAGGAATGTGTCTCACACAAAAAAACCAGAGATACTTCGGATATTCAAAAAAAGACAAGACTGCTTCAAAAAAGAAGAAGCCTTCCGCTGAATAAGCTTTTCTGACATCAATATCTGCATAAGATATGATATAGGGGGGAAATAATATGAAAAAGTTTTTTAAGCTCATACCTTTGATAGCTCTCATACTCGGACTTGTTATCGTGCCTGTCCATGCAAAGGGACTGGACTTCGGCGATTTCTCAGGTGATTCTGACTTCGGCGGCGGCGACAGCTGGGACAGCGGCGGAAGCGACTGGGGCAGCAGCTGGGACGACGATGACTACTCCTACAGCGGAGGTCATTATTCCGGCAGCTCAAGCTCCGACGGAGACTGGATATTCATTCTCATATTCCTCGCAATTTTAATCGTTCCTTCACTGCTGAAATCAGGCAGGAAGTCGGGCAAACCTACCAATAATGGACCATACATACAGCCTACATCAATGGCTTCACTCAAAAGCGTGGCTTCTTATTCGGTAGTTGATCCCGCATTCTCACCTACCGAGTTCAAGGAAAAGCTGGCAAATCTCTATGTACGCTTCCAGAACGACTGGCAGGCAAAAAATATCAGCGAGCTCCGTCCGTATATGTCCGATATCATGTTCGCACAGATGGAAAGACAGCTTGACGTTCACCGCCAGAAGTTCGAGACAAACTACATAGACCGTATAGCGGTTCTTGGTGTAGAGCTCCTCGGCTGGAAACAGGAGAACGGCTATGATATAATGATAGCTAAGCTCAACACAAGAATAGTCGATTATACTGTTGACGACCGTACAGGAAAGATCATCCGCGGAAGCAATACAAAGGAAAAGTTCATGACCTATGAATGGACATTGGCACGTACCACAGGCGTTGTGACATCACGCTCAACAGGTACAACTTCTCAGACCTGCCCGTACTGCGGCGCTCACGTAGACATCAATCACTCAACTGTATGTGAATACTGTCAGTCGGTACTCACAACAGATACGTTTGACTGGGTAGTGACCAATATCAGGGCGCTCTCTCAGCAGACAAGATAATATCATTCAGAAAAGATCAGGGCTTCCGAAATAATCGGAAGCCTTGTTATTAGGGAGGTGAAGGAAATGAACGAAAAGCTTCTGATATGCGACGATACTGCCTCTCTCGGCAGGTTCATCGCAAGCAGATTCATCAATATGGGGATAACCTCTGAATGCTGCCGTGGAAATCTTTCGGTAATACAGGAAAGCCTCAGGAACGGCAGATACAAAGGTATTCTGCTGTTTGCATCCCGCCCCGATGACAAGCTGCTTTCGTTCATCTCCGACGCTAAAAGCATGGGTATATCCGTCTTCGCCGGACTTTATATCTCTCTTTCAGGAATTCAAAAAAGCTTCCTTGAAGCCGGAGCAGCCCTATGCTTCAATATGCCATGCTCTGTCAGCAAGCTGTGCCGCACAGTAATGCTGCGCCTTGACAAGCCTGACGCTCTGCTGCCAGCGATCGAGGTATTCCTCGAGGAAAACAGCTTTCCCAGACAGCTAAGCGGCTTCTGTTACCTTGCAAAAGCCTGTGAGCTGTGCATGCTCTCTCCCGACAGACTGTGGGGCGGTATGGGCGGTATTTATCAGGAGGTCGCCCTGCATTTTTCGGCAAGCAGTTCCGTGGTCGAGCGCTCTCTTAGAACTCTCGGGGAAAAAGTCAGCCTGAGCGGCGCACTCTCCCGTATGACCGAACACAGACTCTCCCAAAAGCCAACAAATACCGAGCTGATATGCGCAGTCTGCGACGCTGTTTCGCGGCTTTAAGAGTACTGCAATGACTTTTTGTATACTCATTTGGCAAATTAACAAGTCCATTTTTGTATATTGCTATAAAAACATAACACATATTCAAAAAATGGTGATTTTTGATTGACATTTTGGTAAAACTGAGTTATAATAAAATTAATACATTTCAAGCAGCTTCATAGGGCTGCAATACAGCTCCGGCATGATATTTTCAGGAAAAACCTCGGTGCGTGGGGGAAGGAATATCGCGGAAAGACATATCCCCTTTCTATTTCGCAGGTCTTTCAGGCAGTATTCCGATTTGTACTGAGACATTATCCGTAAAGAACGGGGCTGAAAATACTTTCTTTGCGAAAGGCGCAATAAGGGGAAGTATATGTTTATACGGAAGGAAGGTATTAACACATGGCAAACGAAAAAAATCCAAAGGTCTTAATAGTTGACGATGACAAAAACATCTGCGACCTTCTCAGACTTTATCTCGAAAAGGACGGTTACAGCGTCCTTCTATGTCATGACGGCGATGACGCTGTCGTTAAATTCAAGGCTCTGAGCCCTGATATGGTGCTCCTTGATATAATGCTGCCCGGTAAGGACGGCTGGCAGGTATGCCGCGAGATCAGAAAGATCTCAAACGTTCCGATCATAATGATCACAGCAAAGGGCGAGACTATCGATAAGGTTATCGGTCTCGAACTCGGTGCTGACGACTATATAGTAAAACCCTTCGACGCTAAGGAGGTAATTGCACGTATCAACGCTGTTACCCGCCGCGTGGGTACAGGTATGGCTGAGCCCGAGCAGAAGGAAGTCCACTACGACAAGCTCACTGTAAATATGGACAGCTATGAGCTCAAGGTAAACGGCAAGAATATCGATACTCCGCCTAAGGAGCTGGAGCTTCTCTATTATCTTGCATCAAACCCGAACAGAGTCTATACCCGTGACCAGCTTCTTGATGAGGTATGGGGCTTCGAGTACTACGGCGACTCAAGAACTATCGATGTTCATATCAAGCGTCTCCGTGAAAAGCTTGAGGGAGTTTCCGAAAAATGGACTCTCAAGACCGTTTGGGGTGTAGGATATAAATTTGAAGCAGAGGAAGAGGAATAATTCTTCAAGGGGACGTCTGTCCCCTTGTTTTGTATAGAGGTGATACCCTTGAAAAGCAAAAAAAGCTCTTATGACAAGCTGTTTATTTTTCTCGTTCTCATAATGCTCTCAATAAATATCCTTATCGGTATAGCGGCAATAACTGTCAGCTCGGCTTTGTACAAGTCGTCAAAGCTCCGCGACCTTCAGTCCATCGGCGACCTGTTTACCAAATCCATGCAGAAGGACTATATCGAGACTCACGATACACGTTCAGCAAATATCAAACGGCTCCATGAGGTATTCTCACATGAATACCACCTGATGATCTATATCTACGACGAAAACGGAAACTGCGTCCTCTCCGACGCCGACTACAACGAAAAGCCAAAAAAAGTAGTCAAGAACAGTACAAAAATATCAGAGGCAGAGCTTGAAAAGCTCAGCAGTAAGGACTTCCTTGACCTTGAAACAAAAAACATCTCCGCCGATGAGCCATATATGCTCTATGGCACCTGCTTTTTCCTCAAGGGTGAAAACGACCTTGTGCCAACAAGAATGTTCGGGAAATTCTATACCAAATCCGATGATATCAATTCTTTTTCCGTTAAGATAGCCATTATCTATTCGCTGGTTTGTCTGCTGAGTATCTTCATTCAGCTCTTTATCATCAGGCATAAATTCAACAAGCTTTCCGATTATGAGAACGAATTCAAACGTATAAGCGAGCAGTACGCCAAACGCGACTTCTCAGAGAAAATACCTACGGACGTTCCGTACACTACTCCCGAAATTGCCGAATACGTCAATACTGTAGCGGCTGACGTTGCAAAGAGCGAGGAGACCAGCAAGACTTTCATCGCTAATGTCTCTCACGAGCTGAGAACTCCTATAACGACCATCGGCGGCTTCGTGGACGGTATCCTTGACGGTACCATTCCCAAAACAAGACAGAAAGAATACCTTATCCTGGTATCAAAGGAGATAAAGCGCCTGAGGATACTCATCTCCTCAATGCTCAATATGTCACGCTTTGAGACAGGTACTCTCCGTCCGAATTTCCGTGATGTCAACCTTACCGAGATAGTTATACAGACAGTTCTCATGTTCGAGAAGAAGATCGACGACAAGCACCTTGAGGTGGAAGGTCTCGGAAGTGACCGTATGACCTGCGAGGTCGACGCAGACCTTATCCAGCAGGTCGTATACAACCTTGTGGAAAATGCCGTTAAGTTCGTAAACGACGGCGGTATCCTTTCATTCCGCTTTGAGCGTTCCGTAAACGGTATGTGCACCATAGGCATAAAGAATACGGGCGAGGGACTGAAAAATACCGAGATAACACAGGTCTTCGACAGATTCTATAAGACAGACTCCTCACGAGGCAAAGACACTACAGGACTTGGTCTCGGACTGGCTATATCACGCAAGATCATTCATCTCCACCACGGTCACATCGTTGTTAAGAGCGTGTACGGAGAATATACCGAGTTTCTCATTCAGCTGCCTGAAAAGCAGCCCAAAAGGAAAGGATAAACAATGGACGAAAGAGACAACTACAATAATAATTCGCCCCTTGAGAGCAATTATCAGCAGCCCTATATCCCAAAACACGAAAAAACTGAGCCGGAGGGAGCATTTAACGCCTTCGGCAGTGCAGGTGCACAGCAGAATATCCACACTCCCCCACCGCCTCCGCAGTCCAATAATTACGGGCCTCAGGGCGGTTACGGTCAGCCGGATAACAGCTATGGACAGCCTAACAGGAATTTCAGCAATCCACAGCAGGGCAGCTTTGGTCAGCAGCAATACAGCGGCGGCTATTATCAGCAGCCCAACCGTCCTGTCTATGACCGATTCATGTACGAGCCCATCGGCTTTGAGGAGCTTGAACGCGGTAACGGCAGCTCAGATGCGGCAGAGAAAAAAAGCCGTCCCACAAGCGAAAAGGCTATTGCTGCATTGTTCTTCATTCTCGTTTTTATAGCCGCCGGTATCTCTGTATTCGGCATCGTCCATGACTTATTAAAAAGCGACGAGCTTGTGGACAAGATTGGTAATCCTCAGCAGGTCGTGCTCTACAAGGAGAGCAAGCCCAAGGGAGCAAACGATACAGAAAACTTCAAGGACGAAAACGGAAGATACACCACAGAGGGCGCTGCAGCCCTTGTAAAGCCGTCTATCGTTAAGATATACACCTATGCCGACTATGCAGGCTACGTTGCCAAAAAGACAGTAGGAACAGGCTCAGGCATCGTCCTCAATGAGGATGGATACATCGTCACTAACGCTCATGTTCTTCAGGCTGACGGCTATCACAAGGTTGAGACCGTTGACGGCGATTTCTTCGATGCAAAGATAGTCGGCAGAGACGCTAAGACCGATATTGCCGTTGTTAAGGTCAACGCCAAAGACCTTACCCCTGCTACACTGGGCGACTCCGATGAGGCTATGGTCGGCGAGCAGGTCATCGCTATCGGCAACCCTGCCAACCTCTCCAATACCGTTACAGACGGTATCGTTTCCGCCGTAAACCGAAAGATACGCAGCGATTCCACAGGCTTTGAGATGAACTGTATCCAGACCAATGCAGATATAAGCCCCGGAAATTCAGGCGGTGCACTGGTAAATATGTACGGTCAGGTAATAGGTATCACATCTTCAAAATATGTAAGCGCTGAATTTGAGGGCCTTGGCTTTGCTATCACCATAAATGAAGCCTCTCCTGTTATTGAAGAGCTTATAAAGAACGGTTTCGTGGCAGGAAGGTTCCGTATCGGTATCAGACTTCGTGATATGGAGACTGACGCAAAGAGAGAAGCTCTTGAGGAGCTCATAGGCTACAAGCTTCCAGAGGACTTCAAGGGAATCTATATCGACAGTATCGACGAGGACAGCGACATTGCCAATACAGACCTTAAGAAGGGCGATTTCATTACTGAGATAAACGGCAAGACTGTCAGCACCTACGATGAGCTCTACGACACTATAAGCAGCCAGTATGAAGCAGGCGATACAGTACCTGCTACCTGCGCTCACGTTGATAAGGACGGAAATGTAAGCTACTACAGCATTGAATTCAAGCTTATGGAGGATACTTCAGGAAATTATTGATCCCGAAGTTTTTCAGGGCGCTTTGAATTGACACCTGCGACTCCCCCTGCTGCACCGAAAGCGGTGAGCAGGAGGAGTTTTTTTATATCGGGAAATCCTCCTGCTGCCGCTATCGCCCATGCCGAAATTACAGCATACATGAATGCTCCGCACATTGAGCCACCGAAAAGACCTTTTCTGCGGCGGTATTTTCCGTAAACAAAAGCTCCCGTATACGCTCCCGCGGCAAGTGCAGCACCTGCGAAAGCACCTGTCATAGCCATATCCTTCATAACATAAAAAAGCAGTGCTGCAAGCAGAGCTGCTGCTGCGGCTGCACTGCCAAGTCCAAGCAAAACAGCCGCAGCCATACTCATTGCGCCGTTAGCCCATAGGCTTTTCCTGTGTCTGCGCATAAAAAGACCTCCGTCATAGAATCTTTTGAATTCTATGCAGAGGTCTTGTATTTTATTCTTCTTCGTCGTCCTTCTTTTTCTTAGCCTTCTTTTCCTCAGCAGTATCGTCAACTATTGCAGCTGTCTCAACACCTGATGCCTTTTTGCCGCTTGCCTTAGCTTCCTTGATACGCTCCATAGCTGTAACGTTCTCTGTGATAGCCCAGTTCTTTATTCTGAGCTTGTGCTTTGCGCCGCCTGTTTCGATAACGACTGTATCCTCACCGACGCTTACAACGATACCAACGATACCGCCGCCTGTAACGATCTCGTCGCCTACCTGAAGGCTCTGCTGCATTTCCTTGAGTTCCTTGTCGCGCTTCTTCTGAGGTCTGATAGCTATAAAGTAAAGCAATGCGAACATGATAATGAGAGGGATAAACATACCGCCAAGTCCCATTGCACCGGGAGCCTGAGCTGTTCCCTGACCGTTAGAAGATGCCTGTGCAGCATCGTCAGCGAAAGCGTTCATAGCTGAAACTCCTGCCATAACAGCTGTAGCAGCAGCGGCAGAAAGAGATGATAATATCTTCTTATTCATGATGATTCTCCATTCATTTTATTTGTATTTCATACGATTTTTATTATATCATATCCCGAATCAGATTTCAAGTACTTTAAGGCGATTTTTCGTATTTTTTTATTATATGTATAAAAAAGCCGCTCCCAAAAGGGAACGGCTTTCTGATAATATCTGCGATCAAACGAGCTTGATGATAGCCATTTCAGCAGCGTCACCGCGACGTGGTCCGATCTTTACGATCTGTGTATAACCACCGTTTCTCTCTGCATACTTTGGAGCGATCTCGTCGATAAGCTTCTTAGCAACGGACTCCTTAGTGATGTAAGAGAATACCTGACGCTTGGAGTGCAGATCATCATTTTTACCGATAGTGATCATTTTTTCTGCAACTGCACGAACTTCCTTTGCTCTTGTTACGGTAGTTTCGATCTGACCGTTCTCAAGCAGGAAAGTTACCATGCCTCTGAGCATAGCCTTTCTATGATCAGATGTTCTGCCCAGTTTTCTTGTACCCGGCATTGTATTCACTCCTTTTTATAGTTGTGCGCTATACGCACGTTATATGGTTTATTCCTCTTCTGAAGAAAGATCAAAGCCCAGTGACTGGAGCTTTTCCTTGACTTCGTCGAAGGACTTCTTTCCAAGGTTTCTAACCTTCATCATTTCTTCCTCAGACTTATTGATCAAGTCATCTACGGTATTTATACCTGCACGCTTCAAGCAATTGAAGGAACGTACAGATAAGTCAAGATCCTCAATGGTCATCTCAAGGATTTTTTCCTTACCCTTCTCGTCCTTTTCAACAAGGACCTCAGCAAGTCCAGCCTCTTCTGAGAGGTCGATGAACAGCTTCAGATGCTCGTTGAGGAGATTGGCTGCCTGTGACAGAGCTTCCTTAGCGGAGATAGTACCGTCTGTCCATACCTCCATGGTAAGCTTGTCATAGTCGGTGACCTGACCGAGTCGCGTATCCTCTACGGTATAATTTACCTTGAGGACAGGAGTATATATGCTGTCTACAGCGATAACATCAACGGGGAGGTTGATCTGCTTCTTGTTTCTTTCTGCTGAAACATAGCCTCTTCCTCTGTCGATCGTTATTTCCATATAGAGCTTAGCGTCCTTACCCAGTGTTGCGATGTGCATACCGGGATCGAGGATATTCACCTCTGAGTCGGTTTTTATATCGCCTGCTGTAATTTCACATTCGCCCTCTGCCTCTACATACACTGTCTTAGGTCCTTCACCGTAAAGCTTTGCGGTCAGTCCCTTGATACTGAGGATTATTTCCGTGACGTCTTCTTTTACGCCAGGAATAGTTGACAACTCATGGTGAACTGTACCATCCTTGCCCGAAAGCTTTACAGATGTTACAGCTACGCCAGGAAGTGAGGAGAGCAGCACACGTCTGAGGCTGTTTCCAAGTGTAATACCGTATCCACGCTCCAGCGGTGCTAAAACGAATTTGCCGTACTTGCCGTCGCTTTTGAGTTCGACGATCTCAATATCAGGCTTATTAATTTTTTCCAGCATAAAAACCCTCCTATTTCGCAATTAATGTTGATTTCGAATACTGACGCTTCAAGTATATCAAACTGATTACTTGGAGTACAGCTCGACGATAAGGTGAGTAGCTACCTCGTAGTCAATATCCTCAGCTGCAGGAAGACGATTTACTGTAGCAGAGAAGTCATCCTTGTTAGCTGTGAGCCATACAGGAACGAGTCTGTCCTTTGTCTCTTCTACTGTTGCCTTGAACTTCTCAGAAGTTCTGTCCTTTTCTCTGAGGGCGATAACGTCGCCAACCTTAACTCTATAGGAAGGAATGTTTACCTTCTTGCCGTTTACTGTGTAGTGGCTGTGTACAACGAGCTGTCTTGCTTCTCTTCTTGTGAGAGCGAGGCCCATTCTGTATACAACACTGTCAAGTCTGGATTCGAGACAAGTGATAAGGTTATCACCGGCCTTACCTTCCATCTTTTCTGCGATTGAGAAGTAGTGTCTGAACTGCTTCTCCAGTACGCCGTAGATAAACTTCAGCTTCTGCTTTTCCTTGAGCTGAAGTCCGTATTCAGAGATCTTCTTTCTGTTGTTAGCGTTCTTGAAACGGATTGACTCCTTCTTTGAAACGCCCATTACAGCAGGGCTGATGCCCAGATATCTGCACTTCTTAAGAATTGGTTCTTTCTGTACTGCCATTTTAATACACCTCCAATTTGATCAGACACGACGTCTCTTAGGCGGACGGCAGCCATTGTGCGGGATAGGTGTTACATCCTTGATCATTCTTACCTCAAGGCCTACTGTCTGAAGAGCTCTGATTGCTGCTTCACGACCTGCACCGGGTCCCTTTACGTATACTTCAACATTCTTGAGGCCGTGCTCCATAGCTGCCTTTGCAGCTGTCTCAGCAGCTGTCTGAGCTGCGAAAGGAGTTGACTTCTTTGAGCCTCTGAAGCCGAGTTCGCCAGCGCTTGCCCAAGAGATAGCGTTTCCGGCTGTATCTGTGATCGTAACGATCGTGTTATTGAAAGTGGACTGGATATGAACAGCGCCGCTTTCGATATTCTTACGTTCTCTACGTCTTCTGACAGTAGTAACTTTTTTACCCTTCTGCTGTGCCAAAGCTCATGACCTCCTTACTTCTTCTTGTTAGCGATTGTCTTTACAGGACCCTTACGAGTTCTTGCGTTTGTCTTTGTTCTCTGTCCTCTTACAGGGAGACCCTTACGGTGACGAACGCCTCTGTAGCAGCCTATTTCAACAAGTCTCTTGATGTTAAGAGCAACTTCACGGCGGAGGTCACCCTCAACTGTGTAATGCTCATCGATATAGTCACGAAGCTTAGCTACGTCCTCCTCAGCGAGGTCCTTAACTCTGATATCAGGGTTTACGCCTGTTGCTGCGAGGATATTTGTTGCAGTCTGACGACCGATTCCGTAGATATAAGTGAGACCGATTTCGATTCTCTTATTCTTTGGAAGGTCAACACCGGCTATTCTTGCCATATTAAAATTGCACCTCCATTAATGCGCTGGGATTAGCCCTGGCGCTGCTTATGCTTTGGGTTTTCGCAGATAACCATGATTCTGCCTTTACGTTTAATAACCTTGCACTTTTCGCAAATAGGTTTTACTGAAGGTCTGACTTTCATTGAAAATACCTCCTTAAAGCGGATAACGGATATTCTGTATATCCTGTATTCATTACTTAACGCGCCATGTTATACGGCCCTTTGAAAGGTCGTATGGTGACATTTCAAGCTTTACCTTGTCACCTGGAACGATTCTGATATAATTCATTCTGAGCTTTCCCGATACGTGAGATAATACCTCATGTCCGTTCTCAAGCTGAACCTTAAACATTGCATTTGGCAGAGCGTCAGTAACAACGCCCTCGACCTCGATTACATCTTCCTTTGACACCTTGCATAACCTCCTTTACTCAGCCTCGCTGAACTGCTTCAGCATATTCCTGAGTTTTTTATCAGTTATATCGTTTACATCGATCATACTGTTTGTAGTGCGGATATGTTTTATATTCTTCCGCTTCGGGCTTGCGAGCTTTCTGCTTTTGCCGTCTGCGATGAGACAATACTTTTCATCGGCCTCCACGATGACGAAATATCCTCCGCCGTCGCGTCCTGCCTCCGCTCTAACAACAGAGCCTTTAAGCAGCTTCACAATTTTTCCTCCGTCAGGGCTGTGTCAGTATAACGGGACCGTCAGGAGTTATTGCGATCATATGCTCAAAGTGAGCTGAAAGTGAACCACTTTTTGTAACGACTGTCCAATTGTCCTTCATGACTTTTACATCGTCGCCCCTGACATTTATCATCGGCTCGATGCATATTGTCATTCCCGCTACCAGTCTGGGACCGTGACCGGCTTTACCCCAGTTCGGTACTTCGGGTGATTCGTGAACCTCTCTGCCGATACCGTGGCCGCAGTAATTTCTTACGATTCCGTAGCCTCGTGAAGCACAGTACTCTTCTACAGCATGAGAAATATCTCCGACTCTTGCGCCAACCTGAGCCTGAGCTATACCTTCGTAAAGGCTTTGCTCTGTAACCTCAAGCAATGCTTTAGCTTCATCAGAAATTTTACCTACAGGGAAGGTCCAGCAGCTGTCTCCGTTGAAGCCCTTGTACGCAGCTCCTGTGTCGATGCTTACTATATCGCCTTCTTTTAACCTGTGGCTTGCCTTAGGGATACCGTGGATGATCTCCTCATTGACTGAGATACAAGCGTTTCCCGGAAATCCGTAAAGCCCTTTAAAGCAGGACTTGCTGTTATGACGAGCGAAATACTCGCCGATAAGCTTATCAACATCGAGAGTTGACATTCCCGCCTTTAATCTTTCGCCCGCATACCATATTGCGCCGCAGGTTATTTTACCTGCTTCACGCATTATGGCTAATTCGGACTTTGATTTAATGGTTATGCTCATTACTTCTCTACCCCTACTGCTGCCAGTGTGAGCTTTGAAGTTTCAGCAACCTCTTCCTGACCGATAACAGTGACAAGCTTGCCCTGCTTCTCGTAATAGTCCTTGAGAGGAGCTGTTTTTTCGTGGTATGTTGCGAGTCTGTCGAGAACGACCTCCGGCTGATCGTCCTTACGAACGATAGTCTTGTCGCCGCACTTGTCGCAAATACCGTCAACCTTAGTAGGCTTGTATTCGATGTGGTATGAAGCACCGCATCCCTGGCATACTCTTCTGCCTGAAACTCTCTGTTTGATAGTCTCATCGGGAACGTGGATCTCAATAACCTTATCGATCTTGATGTTCATCTTATCGAGAGCCTCTGCCTGAGGTACCGTTCTTGGGAAACCGTCGAGGATGAAACCGTTTTTACAGTCGTCCTCAGCGATCCTCTCCTTCAGGATACCGATAACGATATCATCTGATACGAGAGCGCCTGCATCCATAGCAGCCTTAGCTTTGAGGCCGTACTCTGTGCCGTTCTTAGCTGCCTCACGGAGAATATTGCCTGTAGAGATCTGAGGAATATTCAGAGCATCGGAAACCACCTCAGCCTGAGTACCCTTGCCTGCGCCGGGAGCGCCTAAAAAGATAAGGTTCATATAGTCGGTCCTCCTTTACTGTAAGAAGCCCTTATGATGACGCATCATAAGATGTGATTCAAGTGTTCTTGTTGTTTCAAGCGCAACGCTTACTGCGATAAGGATAGTTGTACCACCCATTGAAAGTGTTCTCAGCTGGTCGTCTGCCATCGAGATGAAGATCGGGATAACAGCGATGATACCGAGGAAGATAGCACCCACGAGAGAGATCTTGTTGAGTACTCTCTGGATGTAGTCAGATGTGGGCTTACCGGGTCTGATACCTGGGATACCGCCGTTTGACTGACGAAGGTTATTAGCTATCTCAACAGGGTTGTACTGTATCGATACGTAGAAGTAGTTGAACGCAATGATGAGCAGGAAGTAGATAACTGCATAGCCCCAGCTTCTTGTGCTGAAGAAATCGCAGAACTTAGCATAGAAGCTGCCGTCGTGCGGATTTGGCTTGAGTATCTGTACTGCTGATGGAAGAGACATAAATGACATAGCGAAGATGATCGGCATAACACCGCTCATGATAACCTTTATCGGGATATGTGTCTTCTGACCGCCGTACTGCTTTCTGCCGACTACGCGCTTAGCGTACTGTATCGGGATACGTCTTTCTGCCTCGTTCATATAAACGATGAAAGCGATCTCTGCGATAATAAAGAGGTAGTAAGCAATTGTGATCCAGAGGTATTTACCGTTCTGGCCATTCTTGATACTGTTCTTTGTAAGTGTGAAAAGAAGTGCAGCATCGGTAGGGAATCTTGCAGCGATACCTGCAAAGAGGATAATGGAGATACCATTTCCGATACCCTTGTCGCTGACTCTGTTACCCATCCAAACAACGATGAGTGCACCTGCAACGAAGCAAGCGATGATTACGAAGGCAGCAAATACGCCCTCGCCGCCGCTCATATACTTAAGAGCGTTACCTATAACGTTTCCGCTTTCGTCCTTAACGTCTTTCATATTTCTGAGAGTAAGGTAATATGCGAATGACATAAACACCGCAAGGAACATAGCCACAACGGCTGTGATCTTGTCGATCTTTTTTCTTCCCTCTTCGCCCTCATCGCGCATACGCTCGAGAGGAGGCAGTGCATAGGTAAGCAGCTGCATGATGATGGAAGCATTGATGAATGGTGTTATCGAAAGCGAGAATACTGTTGCCTGCGACATAGCGCCGCCGGTGATGGTATTCAGATAGTCGAGGAAGCCGCCGTCTGTAGCATTTGTATCCATCCATGTCTTTACGACATCTGTATTAAGGAAAGGAACTGCTACGGCACAACCGAATCTGAACAGGATGATCATGAGTAATGTGTATAAGATCTTTTTGCGTATCTCGGGTACACCCCACGCCTTTCTCAGCGTCTGAAACACATTACATCACCTCTGTCTTTCCGCCTGCCTTTTCTATCTTCTCAACAGCGCTCTGTGAGAATTTTGCAGCTTTAACTGTCAGCTTAGCGGTAAGCTCTCCATTTCCGAGGATCTTTACTCCATCGTAAACCTTCTTAACGAGACCTGAAGCTACGAGCAGCTCTGTGTCTACTACTGTGCCATCCTTGAACTTGTTAAGATCGGAAACGTTAACGATAGCATACTTTGTAGCGAAGATATTATTGAAGCCTCTCTTAGGGATTCTTCTTGCAAGTGGCATCTGTCCGCCTTCGAAGCCGATTCTAACGCCGCCGCCGCTGCGGGCATTCTGGCCCTTGTGGCCCTTGCCTGCTGTCTTGCCGTTGCCCGAACCATGGCCTCTGCCTATACGCTTTACAGCCTTGTTGGAATCGAGTGCAGGTGTTAATTCATGAATTTTCATATCGTTGCACCTCCTTGTTTACGCTTCTGTAACCTCAACGAGGTGTGAGATCTTCTTGATTTTTCCGTTGGTCTGCTCATTGTCGGGCTGTGTTGTTACATCTCCGACCTTCCTGAGGCCAAGTGACTGAGCAGTAGCGATCTGGTCCTTCTTTCTACCAATAAGGCTCTTTACGAGCTTGATATTCTTTGCCATTTCTTACTGCCTCCTTAACCTAAAATTTCCTTAACAGACTTGCCTCTCTTAGCAGCAACATCCTTTGCAGATGTGCAGTTTACGAGACCGTCGATTGTAGCTCTTACTACGTTGCAGGGGTTATTTGAACGAAGTGACTTTGTTCTGATATCCTTGATACCTGCAACTTCGATAACGGCACGAACAGGGCCGCCTGCGATAACACCAGTACCAGGTGCAGCGGGCTTCATAAGAACTCTGCCTGCGCCGAATGCGCCTACGATTTCGTGAGGGATTGTTGTTCCCTTGAGAGCAACCTTTACAAGGTTCTTCTTTGCGTCCTCGATGCCCTTACGGATTGCATCGGGAACTTCTCCTGACTTTCCAAGTCCGAAGCCAACTGTACCATTGCCGTCACCAACAACTACGAGTGCTGAGAACTTCATGATACGTCCGCCCTTTACAGTCTTTGATACACGGTTGATAGCTACGACCTTTTCAACGAACTCAGGAGCCTGTGTTTCAATATTAGCCATTGTTTTACCTCCCTCTTAGAACTTTAATCCGTTTTCACGTGCGCCCTCTGCGAGTTCCTTGACTCTGCCGTGGTAGAGGTAGCCGCCTCTGTCGAAAACTACTTCGCTGATACCCTTATCAGCTGCGTTCTTAGCGATCATCTCGCCGACCTTGCGAGCACCCTCAACGTTGCCGCCGTTGCCCTCAAAGCCCTTATCCATGCTTGATGCAGAAGCAAGAGTAACGCCGTTTACATCATCGATGAGCTGAGCATAGATGTGCTTTGTTGAACGGAACACATTGAGACGGGGACGCTCGGAAGTTCCTGAGATCTTTGCACGAACTCTGCGGTGTCTCTTTAATCTTGCCTTATTGCTGTCAAATTTCTTAATCATAGCAATTTGCTCCTTTTAATTACTTCTTGCCCTTACCAGCTTTACCTTCCTTGCGGATGATATGCTCGCCTTCGTATCTGATACCCTTGCCCTTGTATGGCTCAGGTGGACGCTTTTCGCGTATTTCAGCTGCAAACTGACCTACAGCCTGCTTGTCGATACCGCTTACGATGATCTTGTTTGGCTGAGGAACTTCAAGCTTGATAGCGTCTGTTTCCTCAAGGATAACAGGATGTGAGAAGCCAAGGTTAAGTGTTACCTTGTTGCCGCTCTTTGCAGCACGGTAGCCGACACCCTCGATCTCGAGAGTCTTTGAATATCCGTTTGTTACACCCTCAACCATGTTGTTGATAAGTGTTCTTGTAAGACCGTGAAGTGCGCGGTGACGCTTGTCATCGCTTGGTCTTGTAACTGTTAAAGTGCCGTCCTCAACATTGATGCCGAGCTCTGCACTGAACTGTCTTGAAAGCTGACCCTTAGGTCCCTTTACAGTGATAAGATTATTTTCGTTCTTTATCTCTACACCTGCAGGAACGCTGATGGGCATTTTACCGATTCTTGACATGATCGATATCCTCCTTACCAGATGTATGCGAGGACTTCGCCGCCGACATTGAGCTCTCTTGCCTTCTTGTCAGTTACGATTCCCTTTGAAGTTGAAACGATTGCGATACCAAGGCCTTTTCTTACCTTAGGCATATCTGCGCAGCTTGAATAGATACGCAGACCAGGCTTAGAAACTCTTCTAAGGCCTGTTATAACGGGAGACTTGTTGTCGCCGTATTTAAGAGTGATCCTGATAACACCCTGCTTTCCGTCTTCGATGAGCTGGAAGCCCTTTACATAGCCCTCGTCTACGAGGATCTGTGTGATGTCCTTCTTTACTCTTGAAGCGGGAACGTCAACAGTGGCGTGCTTTGCAGTATTCGCATTGCGAATTCTTGTTAAAAGATCAGCGATTGTATCAGTTATCTGCATGCCGAATGACCTCCTTCTTGTATTTTACCAGCTTGCCTTTTTAACACCAGGAATCTGACCGTCGTGTGCAAGCTCTCTGAAACAGATACGGCAGATGCCGAACTTTCTGAGATATGCATGCGGTCTGCCACAGATCTTACATCTGTTGTAAGCTCTTGTGGAATACTTGGGAGTTCTCTGCTGCTTATTGATCATTGCCTTCTTAGCCATTTCTATTCCTCCCTGATTACTTGATGAACGGAGCGCCCATAAGTGAAAGGAGCTCTCTTGCCTCTTCATCAGTCTGTGCTGTTGTGATGAAGTTTATATCCATACCTCTTACCTTATCGATCTTATCGTACTCGATCTCAGGGAAGATAAGCTGTTCCTTGATACCTGTGGAATAGTTGCCCTTGCCGTCGAATGAATTTGCGCTGATTCCTCTGAAGTCACGTACACGTGGGAACGCTACGTTGAAGAGCTTGTTTACAAATTCATACATTCTCTCGCCTCTGAGAGTTACCTTTACGCCGATCGGCATACCCTCACGGAGCTTGAAGTTAGCAACTGACTTCTTTGCGCGGCATACTACAGGCTTCTGACCTGTGATTGCTGCAAGGTCGGTCATGATTGCGTCGATGACCTTTGCGTTGTCCTTTGCTTCACCTGCGCCGACATTGATTACAACCTTGTCGAGCTTCGGGATCTGCATAACACTCTTATAGCCGAACTTCTTCATAAGTGCAGGAGCAACGTCGCTAACATAATAATCCTTTAAACTTGCCATGTCGTTTCTCCTTTACTATTATTCAAAAGACTTTCCGCACTTCTTGCAAACGCGGAGCTTCTTGCCGTCTTCTACAACGTGGCCAACTCTTGTGGGCTTGCCGCACTTAGGGCAAACGAGCTGTACCTTGCAAGCGTAAACGGGAGCCTCTGTCTTGATGATGCCGCCCTTTTCGCCCATTCTTGTAGGCTTTACGTGCTTTGTGATCATGTTGATTCCTTCAACGATGACCTTGTTCTCCTTAGGGCTTACTTCTACGACCTTACCTGTCTTTCTGTCGCCCTTGCTGTCGAACTTATCCTCGTACTTGCCGGTGAGAAGGATTACAGTGTCACCGGTTTTAACGTGTAAATTATTCATAATCGAATGACACCTCCATTAAAGAACTTCAGGGGCAAGGCTGAGGATCTTTGTGTACTCCTTTTCACGGAGCTCCTTAGCAACAGGTCCGAAAATACGGGTACCCTTTGGGTTCTTGTCTTCCTTAATAATTACAGCAGCGTTCTCATCGAAACGGATGTAAGTACCGTCCTCTCTTCTGAGACCCTTTGCTGAACGAACGATAACTGCCTTTACAACATCGCCCTTCTTTACAACGCCTCCGGGTGTTGCTTTCTTAACTGAAGCAACTACGACATCGCCGATATTTGCATATCTTCTGCGTGTACCTCCCAGAACTCTGATACACATAAGCTCCTTAGCGCCTGTGTTATCAGCGACTTTAAGATAAGTCTGCATCTGTATCACAGCGAGTTCCTCCTTTCAAGCTTTAAGCTTCTATCAAAATTACTTAGCCTTTTCAATGATATTTGTTACACGCCATCTCTTATCCTTTGAAAGCGGACGTGTTTCCATAACCTCAACGCGGTCACCGATTCTGCACTCATTGTTTTCATCGTGAGCCTTAAGCTTAACGGTACGCTTGATGATCTTCTTATAAAGCGGGTGTTTAACGTTATCAACGATAGCAACTACGACGGTCTTATCCATCTTATCGCTTACAACCTTACCTACTCTTGTTTTTCTAAGGTTTCTCTCAGTAGACATTAGCTAAATCCTCCCTTTCTTACTGCTGTGCAGCAAGCTCTGCCTCACGCAGAGATGTCTTGATGCGTGCAATATCCTTCTTTACAGCCTTGAGTCTTGCTGTATTATCAAGCTGATTGATTGCCAGCTGGAAACGGAGAGCGAAGAGCTCCTCCTTGAGGCTGGCGAGCTTCTCGTTGAGCTCATCAACTGACATTTCTCTGATTTCTGATGCCTTCATTACTGCTCAACCTCCTGCTCTGCTTTAGTTACGAACTTACACTTGATAGGAAGCTTGTGCATAGCAAGACGCATAGCTTCTCTTGCAGTTTCCTCAG
Organism: Ruminococcus flavefaciens; assembly: GCA_004554385.1. GTDB lineage: Bacteria > Bacillota > Clostridia > Oscillospirales > Ruminococcaceae > Ruminococcus > Ruminococcus flavefaciens_T. Next base: position 32,877 of record SFMO01000127.1, on the reverse strand, counting down.
CAACGCCCTTGATCTCAAAGAGAACGCGGCCTGGCTTAACTACTGCTACCCAGTACTCCGGTGAACCCTTACCTGAACCCATTCGTGTTTCAGCGGGCTTTTCTGTGATAGGCTTGTCAGGGAATATCTTGATCCAAACCTGACCGCCTCTCTTGATGTAACGGGTCATAGCGATACGGGCAGACTCGATCTGGTTGGATGTGATCCATGCAGGCTCGAGTGCCTGAAGACCGTAATCACCGTAAGTTACCTTATTTCCTCTGTATGCCTTACCCTTAAGACGTCCTCTGTGGACTCTGCGGTATTTAACTCTCTTTGGAAGAAGCATTACTGATTACCTCCTTCTCTTTTAGCGTCACGATTGAAATTTCTGTTTCCGCCCTTTCTGTTTCCGTCACGCTTGTCGTCACGGCGGCGTCTGTCATTATTTCTTGTATCGTTCTTTCTCTCGATCTTTTCTCTCTGAGCAGCAGCCTTTGCAGCATCGCCCTTGAGAACTTCGCCCTTATAGATCCAAACCTTTACGCCGAGCTTTCCGTATGTTGTATCAGCCTCAGCAAAACCGTAATCGATATCAGCACGGATAGTCTGGAGCGGGATTGTACCCTCGTGGTAGCTCTCGCTTCTTGCGATCTCGGCACCGGCAAGTCTGCCTGAAACCTTAACCTTGATACCCTTTGCGCCAAGACGCATTGTTCTGCCGATTGACTGCTTCATTGCTCTTCTGAAAGATACTCTGTTCTCGAGGTCGAGAGCGATCTTTTCAGCAACGAGCTGGCTGTCCATATCAGGCTGCTTTACTTCAATGATATTGATGAAAACCTGCTTGTTCATCATCTTCTCGAGCTGTGCTCTGAGCTTCTCGATCTCTGCGCCGCCTCTGCCGATTACGATACCTGGCTTTGCGCAGTGGATGTGGATTCTGACCTTATCAGCAAAACGCTCGATCTCGATTCTTGGAACACCTGCAGCGTACAGGCTCTTCTTGATGAAGTTACGAACGTTGTAATCCTCTACGAGGGCATTGCCGAAATCAGACTTGTTTGCATACCAACGAGAATCCCAATCCTTTATAACGCCGACACGAAGACCGTGTGGATTAACTTTCTGGCCCATTATTCAAACCTCCTTGGGATTATTCTTTTTCCTTGAGAACAACTGTGATGTGTGAAGTTCTCTTTAAAATTCTATATGCTCTGCCCCGTGCTCTCGGCATGATTCTCTTCATGATAGGTCCTGGAGTAACGAAGCACTCTGAAACCACGAGATTATCCTTATCCATGCTGAAGTTGTTTTCAGCGTTTGCCTGAGCGGACTTTACAAGCTTTGCAACGATAGGACTTGCAGCCTTAGGAGTAAGATCTAAAGTAGCTAAAGCGAGATCAACAGGCTTGTTTCTGATAAGATCCAGTACGATCTGCACCTTTCTGGGTGATATACGAGCATTTCTTAAATAAGCTCTTGCTTCCATCTCTGAGCTCCTCCTTCCGCTTATTTCTTACCATTGTTAGATGTCTTTGAGCCTGCGTGGCCCTTATAAGTTCTTGTAGGAGCAAACTCGCCGAGCTTGTGACCTACCATATCCTCTGTTACATATACCGGAACGTGCTTACGACCGTCATGTACAGCGAATGTGTGACCAACGAAGTCAGGGAATATTGTAGATGAACGGCTCCATGTCTTGAGAACCTTCTTCTCGCCTGCTTCATTCATTGCAACGACCCTCTTCAGGAGAACTTCCTGGACATAAGGTCCCTTTTTGATGCTTCTGCTCATTTAATCAGTTCCTCCTTTCAGATTACTTGCCGTTGCGGCGCTTTACGATGAACTTGTCAGTTCTGTGATGCTTCTTACGTGTCTTATATCCGAGTGCAGGCTTGCCCCAAGGAGTAACAGGTCCTGGACGTCCTACAGGTGACTTACCTTCACCACCACCGTGCGGGTGATCGCATGGGTTCATGACAGAACCACGAACAGTTGGTCTCCAGCCCATGTTTCTTACACGACCAGCCTTACCGTAGTTAACGTTCTCGTGATCGATGTTTGAAACCTGACCGATAGCAGCCTTACAGCTGATCGGAACCTTTCTCATTTCGCCTGAGGGAAGTCTTACGAGAGCGTAAGTATCTTCTTTACCCATAAGCTGAGCCTGGTTGCCTGCGCTTCTTACGAGCTGAGCGCCCTTGCCGGGATAAAGCTCGATAGCGTGGATAAATGTACCAACAGGGATATCAGCGAGCTTGAGTGCGTTGCCGGGCTTGATATCAGCCTCAGAACCTGACTCGATCTTGTCGCCTACCTTTAATCCGTTAGGAGCGAGGATGTATCTCTTCTCGCCGTCCTCGTACTCAACGAGAGCGATGAATGCGCTTCTGTTCGGATCATACTCAAGAGTCTTAACGACAGCGATCATGTTGTCCTTATCTCTCTTGAAGTCGATTACACGGTACTTTCTTCTGTTTCCGCCGCCTCTGTGGCGAACTGTTATACGGCCGTAGCTGTTTCTTCCCGACTTCTTCTTCATTGGTTCGAGAAGGCTCTTCTCCGGCTCAACCTTTGACAGAACCGAGTAGTCAGTTACAGTCATCTGACGTCTCGAAGGTGTCGTAGGCTTATAAGTCTTTATAGCCATTTTAACTTTCTCCTTTAATGCATTTTTTGCGGGAGCATTACTCCCATAACTCTCTTACTTATTTATAATGGGATCAAACCATGCCCTCGAAGAACTCGATAGCCTTTGAACCCTCTGTAAGAGTGATGATAGCCTTCTTCCAGTCAGATGTCTTGCCGACATATCTTCCGACTCTCTTTGTGCGTCCGCTGCAGTTCATTGTGTTTACCTTAGCAACCTCAACACCGAAGAGCTGCTCAACAGCCTTCTTTATCTCGGACTTGTTAGCGTCCTTAGCTACCTTAAAGGTGTACTTTCCTGTCTGAAGATCGTCCATTGACTTTTCAGTGATAACAGGCTTGAGAATGATATCCTGAGCTGCTTTCATTATGCGTACACCTCCTCGATCTTACCTACTGCATTCTTAACAACGATGAACTTGTCATAGTTGAGAATGTCGTATACATTAAGTGTATTTACAGCAGCAGTCTTAACACCGGGGATGTTAGCTGCGCTCTTTATAACCTTTGCATCAGCCTCTGCTGTTACGATGAGAGCCTTGCCCTCAACGCCGAGAGCCTTGAGCATTTCAACAACTGTCTTTGTCTTGTAATCCTCAAGTGTGAGAGAATCAAGAACGATCATGTTGTTGTCGATAACCTTAGTAGAAAGTGCAGACTTCATTGCAAGTCTCTTTACCTTCTTATTAAGGGAATAGCTGTAATCTCTGGGCTTAGGACCAAGAGCGATTCCTCCGTGTACCCACTGAGGAGCACGGGTCGAACCCTGTCTTGCATGGCCTGTACCCTTCTGTCTCCAGGGCTTTCTGCCGCCGCCGCTTACTTCTGTTCTTGTAAGAGTGGACTGTGTACCCTGTCTCTGGTTTGCAAGGTAATTAACAACTGCAGCGTGCATAACGCCTTCGTTGGGAGTGATTCCGAAGATCTCGTCGTTAAGCTCTGTCTCGGAAACCTGCTTACCTGTCATATCAAATACTGAAATTGTAGACATATACGCTTCCTCCTTCCTTAAGCCTTAACGCTGTCAACGATATAAACGATGCCGCCCTTAGGACCCGGGATAGCACCCTTGATAGCGATGAGATTATTCTCTGCGTCTATTTTAACGATCTCGAGATTCTGTACAGTTACCTGCTCAGCACCCATGTGACCTGCCATGCCCTTGCCCTTGTAGATTCTTGAAGGGGATGAGCAAGCACCCATTGAACCAGCCTGTCTGTGTACAGGACCTGTACCGTGAGTTTCCTTGAGTCTGTGCTGATTGTGGCGCTTGATAGCACCAGCGAATCCCTTACCTTTGCTTGTGCCGACAACGTCGATAGCGTCGCCAACTGCAAATGTATCAGCCTTGATGATGTCGCCTACGTTAAGAGCATCGCAGTCAGCAAGTCTGAACTCCTTGAGTTCCTTCTTGCAAGCAACGTCTGCCTTGTCGAAGTGACCCTTCATAGGCTTGTTTACTCTCTGTACCTTAACGTCGCCGTAGCCCAGCTGAAGAGCTGCATAACCGTCGTTCTCTACAGTTTTCTTCTGTACAACGACACATGGGCCGGCTTCTACTACTGTTACAGGAACTACTTTTCCTGCTTCGTCGAAGATCTGAGTCATACCGATCTTCTTGCCGATAATGCCTTTCTGCATTTTCATTTCCTCCTGATAGGTTATTGGTTGATGATTTACACATCAACTTGACCGACGGACTACCGTCATTCCGCTTCCCAAGCGGTGATTTTCAGCGTAATATCGGTTAATTACTTAACCTCCATAACAACGTCTACGCCTGCGGGGATCTCGAGCTTGTCAAGAGCAGCTGTTGTCTTGTCTGTAGGACGGATAACGTCTACGAGTCTCTTGTGAGTTCTCATCTCGAACTGCTCACGGCTGTCCTTGTACTTGTGTACAGCGCGAAGGATAGTAACAACTTCCTTATCTGTCGGGAGCGGGATAGGTCCTGAAACTCTTGCACCGCTTCTCTTAGCTGCCTCAACGATCTTAGCTGCTGCAATATCAACAGTAGCGTGATCGTAACCCTTGATCTTGAATCTGATCTTTTCGTTGACTGCCATTTATTTCGCCTCCTTGAAGAATTTTACGGGGACGCAGATTGGAATATCACACGTTTCCGTGTGTTTCATGCCTCATCTTAATAAAAAAGCTCGAAAAACTGACGTTTTCCGAGCGGTCTTAGCATAATATGAGCACAAAAAGAGCATAATCCACGCATACGCAAGCTGCGTGAAAAATAACCACAAACTGTGTTCGATATCCCATTCGCCCGGTTTAAAATCGGACATACTCCACGGAAATTACCTGCCATACCGGCAGCAACCTTTCGCTTCAACGCATATCTTCTGCAGTCAGTGCGCATTCAGCGCACTCAACGTAATCAATTATATCACATATATAGAGATAAATCAAGGATTTGCAGAAATTGCATTTGTAAATTTTTGATGAACAACAATTTATATTTAACAATATATTATAAACAGCTCCTACGGCACTTCTTATCCGCAGGAGCTGTTCGTCATCAGCTTCCGAAAATCGACTTGAGTACCGTCAGAACAGTATCGCCGACCTTCTGTGAATCCACTACCTCAAGGGCTTTATCGGGACAATCGGTAATGATATTGTCCACGCCCAGAGCCATCATTTTCTGCATCTCGCCCTGTCTGTCAACCGTCCACACGAAAACACGCTTTCCGTGATGATGAGCTGTGTTGACCACGCTCTGGTTCACGAAGAGATAATTCATGCTGACAGCGTCTATATAGGGCAGCTGCGCATACGAAGTGGCTGTGGCGAGATTAGCGATGAATGCAGTCTTTATCTTCGGATTCAGCTGCTTCACCTTTTTCAGTGCAGGGTATGAGAAAGACGTCACATAGCACGAATTCACGATGCCGTATTCCTCCACCAGCTCTACTACCTTTTCGGCAGTCGCCTTGGGATTGCCTGATTTTTTGATCTCGATATTGAGCATAATGTCCTTCTTGATAAGGTCAAGGACTTCGGACAGGAGAGGTATCTTAACATCGTCGAATTCATTCTCCTTGCCGAACCAGCTTCCAGCCGATAACTCCATGAGCTCGGCATAGGTATGGTTCTTGACATAGCCCTTTCCGTCGGTGGTCCTGTCCAGCTTGTCATCGTGAATGACCACAAGCTCTCCGTCTTTGGTGAGCTGAACGTCCAGCTCTATGAAGTCCGCACCGCAGTCCAGTGCTGCCTGAAATGCAGGCAGTGTATTCTCGGGGGCCTTCCTTGAAAAGCCTCTGTGGGCGGTGACTTGTGTACGGGTGATTATCCCCACGTTAAGGCTGACGTTTCCGCGGTAAAGCTCCTTGAAGTATGTGAGGTTCATTACCAGACCTGCCGCCATAAGTCCCACAACGATAACAGTCTTGTGTCCGCGGCTCAGCTTCTTCTCATAGCGGTTGGGAAGTATTATCTCTTCGTCCTTTTCATCGGCAAGAAAGCGCTCTGTAAGCCACCACATCACGGCAGGAGCCGAGAAAAATGCAGACACCGCCGTAAACACGCTCCATGAGTAGCGAAGCACCTTAAGTGCCGACTTGAACGCAGCTCCCGGCTCGGAAAAGCCCTTGATGATAAATACGATGACAAAGCTGAGACCGAATGTTATTATTCCTATGAGGAGCACAACAGAAATGCTCCACAGGAAGAGGGACAATATCATCCTGAAACGCTGTCCGCTCATTTTCTTTCTGCTCTTCTTCACGCAGTCGTGGAACGAGGTCTTTGTAAGTATCAGATAGTGTATGCTGTAGCTTCCGCTTATCATAAGTATTATGAACAGCAGCTGCACAAGAATGTATGCCACCACAGCAGCGGTACTGTTCACGGAATAGAATATCCTTCTCATCAGCGGCATCAGCGGAGCCATGAACATTCCTGAGGACAGCGAGAACTGTGCCAGTGGCATGACTGCCATATACGCCAGGAAAGACAATATTCCCGAGCCTCTGAAGGCTTTTCTGAAGGCGCTCAGACCAGTCCTGAACATTCCTCCTGCCCAGAGCCGCTCCTTTTTATTGCAGCAGGCAAAACAGCCTGCCAGCGCAGAGAGCTCCACGAAGGAGAAAAAGGCATAGCTGAATACCATCATGATTATAACGATGATAGTTGCAGGATGTCTGAGATAGACAAGAAGGTTCTCGTCGTTGAGGTATGTTATACCCGATATTTTCATGGTCAGCTTCAGAAGCAGCGCCAGAACAGGTGTACCTATCGCCAGAAGCAGAAGCTTGAAGAGAAGCTCGAATACGAGAAAGTGAGGAACTGCTCTCAGAAAAACTCCTGAGGATCTTAAAATTTTTTTCATTGCAAACTCCGAAAAACAGCGGCAGTATATGCCGTGTGAATATATTTCAATTATACGCGCAGAATCAGCCTTTGTCAATAAAATATCCGCCTTTCATGCGAAAGACGGATATATTTTTTCTATGTAAGATATATAAATTATCAAATTTCCTGTATCAGCCCACAAGTCCTGAACGCTCTATGCCCTCTGTGAAGTATTTCTGAAGGAAAACATACATCAGCAGTACAGGGGCTATACTGAGAAGGCAGCCTGCCTCCTTCCAGACTATCTGCTCCCTCGGGATTATCTGAAGCTTCGGGTCATCAAACAACCGTGCCTTCAGCTCGTTGTCCAGATTCGACAGCATTATCGCTATGGTCTTGGTATTCGTGAAGAAGGTGCTGCTGATATAGTAATCATTCCAGTACCACACCACAGAGAAAAGGAACACCGTCAGAAACGCTGACGCTGCATTGGGCACCATTACCCTTACAAAAGTCATAAAAGGTCCGCAGCCGTCGATATATGCAGCGTCCTCAAGCTCACGCGGCATCCCCTTGAAGAACTGGCGGAAAATAAGTATCATAAGTCCTGCACGTATGCCGTTTGCAGTCATTGCAGGGAGATACATAGTCAGCTTGGTGTCGATGAGGTTTACCGAAAACAGCCCCTTTATGCCGAAATATCTGAATTCAGTGTACAGCGGCAGGGATATTACCTGAGGCGGCACCAGTATCATCATTATGACCACTGCAAAGAGCAGCTTCTTGCCCTTGAATCTGAATCTTGCAAAGCCGTAGCCCGTGACTGCACAGGATATGACCTGAAACAGCGAGCAGCCGATATTCAGCACAAGGGTCGTACCCAGTGTTTTCCAGTAATCCATAGCGTCAAGGGTGTCCGCAATAACATCAAGGGTGTAGTGTCGGGGGATCCACATGACTGTGGGGTCGCTCATATCAGCCCTCTCCCTGAATGCACAGCTTATCATATATATGAGCGGATACATGATGACAAAGCCCAGACCAAAGAGTATAACGGCTCTGAACACAGGCCATACCCTGTCACCGACAGCCTTTCGTCTCAGGTATCTGCGCTCTCCTTTTGACATCGCCTTCATGCGTTCCTGCTTTTCCGCCCTTTTGTCAGGCTTTTTTGCAGCTTTCACGGTTTCTTCTGCCATTATCCCCACCTCCTCAGTCGTTCTCATAGTAGATGTATCTGCTCACCATTGCTGTGATAATACCGATGGCAGCAAGAACGATAACGAAGTATATCCATGCCATTGAGGCAGCCTCTCCGAAATCGAACTGGCTTCTCATGGCTGAGATACGCTCCATGACCTTGTTCATGGGATTTGTGAATGAGTCTATTACGGTGAATATCAGATTTGCCAGTATGAACGGTCCGACGTAGGGGAAGGTTATCTTCCAGAAGTATTCCCACGCCGTAGCGCCCTCCATGACAGCAGCCTCCTTGGCGGAAGGCGGTATATTCTGAAGCGCTGCAAGGAACAGCAGTATCTGTATGCCCGAGCTCCAGACGATGCCGAAAACATTGTCCGCCACCGCAGTTATAAAGGCATTCATGCTGTCGCTCAGGTCATATATGCCGAGAAACTGCATGAGCTCGCCCACAAGGTCAGTAGAGAACATTGTAGAGAACTGAGCCGCTCCCGAGTTGCCCGTAGAGTCCATATCGCCGCTGATTATCCTGTACACAGGACCTGTAGCGATTATAACGGGCAGGAAGAAAATGGCTCTTGCCAGAGCTCTGCCGTGGAATTTCTGATCCAGTATGACTGCTATAAACAGCGAAAAGATCAGTATCAGCGGAGTCTTCCAGAGAGTTTCCAGAAGCACATCACCCAGATACTCCGTATAGTACGGGTCCTCACTGAGAACAGTGAAGTAATTGGCAAGTCCCGTGAATCGCGTATGCACCGCGCCGGGATCTATGGAAACATCGGAAAATGAGTACCACAGAGACTGTCCCAGCGGTATGAGAAAGAACAGGACAGTTCCCACGAGCCACAGCCCTATGAAGCCGTAGCCGTAAAGCGCTTTCCGCCGTTCATATGACATACCGCGGCGCTTTTTTCCCTTCTTCGCCCCGGAGGCTTCCGTTTTAACGCTCATTGCGGAAACTTTCTCCTTTCTCATTATTTCTGCCCAGCTCTATTACAGAGCCGTTGTATTTCACGGTCATGGCATCAAGGTCTGTGGTCACCACCGTGCCGTCTGAAAACTCAGTGATGATGACATCCCCCTTCTGCTCATAGCCTGTGATAAAGCTGTCAGACACTTCACTCAGAAGAGGCTCAAGAAGTCTGCACTCCTCGGCGGCAGTATTTGTCCAGCCCTTGTAATTCGCGTAATACAGCCCGTCAAGCTCAGTGTCCTTGAGCTCGCTTGTCTCCTCATATATCATATCATAGCTGATATTGCTTCCCGTAGCCGCCGCCATAAGCAGAAGCTTTTCAGGATCGGGACTGCCGTTTACAGCTGAGGTCGAATAGGGTATCACTCCATGGAGAACTATCTGATAGAAGGGTATATCTTCGTCAAAGAGGTCGAATCTGCCTGAAGTCAGCGGCACTCCTGTGATGTGGCTGACGTATGGCAGTGCATAGGCGTTTGCACGGTCTGCAAGTATGCCACCACTGAGCTTTTCGTCAAGCTTTTCATAGCCCTCTTTGAGAAGCACCTCAGCTTGTGCACGGGAAATGTGCTTTTTTCCGTAGTCGCCGTAGAGGGAAGCCGTAAGCCCCACAGGCGCAGCGCCGCTGAGACCTGCCTTTGAGTAATTATCGGCAATATCGCCGAACACCTCGGTATAGCAGTCAGGAGACAGCAGTGACTTGTTCCGTCTGTATCCGTCGGGGACTCCGTATGCCTTGTCATAGTTCACTATGCGCGAATATGCCCCCGATATCCTCACAGCTGTGCCCGAGAAGGCATTGTATCCGCCTCCTGACAGGAAATCCCTGTCAGCCGACGCAGGATAAAAGCTGAAGCCGCTGTCGCCTATGAGGTCGGCAAGCGCCTTGAAGCCGCTTTTTCCGCCGAGCTTTCCCGAGGGCGCCCCGTCAGTGTCTACTCTGCTCTTTATGCCGTCATTTGTCCAGTTGTTGTATGAAATGACCATATCCTCCACGCCGCTGTCCCTGAGACTGCTGATTATCTCAGCTGCCTGTCCGTAGTCCGTAAGACTTGTCCTGAGGGATACAGGGATCCCGAGTACAGGCTTTTTCTTCATTACACCGCCGTAAAGGTCAAGGTACAGAGGAGCGCTGTCGGCAGTGCTGCGAATCTTTACTCCCTGCTCATCAAGGAGATACTGTCTGTAGCGCTCTGCCACATCAACGTAATCAGCACCTTTTTTCGAGATAGGATAATACCGCATCTCAATATCATCGGACTTTATTGCTCCGCTCTCGAAAACAGTATATTTATCGCGGTTATTTCCCGACATATAGAAGCTGTCGGTGCCGCGGAGTATGAATGTGAAATTGCATATATTGTAGCTGCTGTTGGACTGTCCTGACACGTTTGCCGTAAGGTAAGTGTTTGAGTCTCCCTTTACAGCCACTGCAAGAAGGGCATTATCCTCCTTGACTATGCCGTATACGGGAAGGTATATCTGCTCGGACACCGCTCCCCTGTTCTGCGGCACAGCTGTAATATCAGCGCCGTAAACGCGCTGCTGATAGATATTGTTCTGCATAGTCCGCTGATTATTGAAGCGCACCAGCGCACCGCTGCCGTCAGGGATAACGAAATAGCCCTCCTCCTTGTCTGAAGCTGCACCGAAGCTTCCGAGCACGGTCATCTCTGTGGCTATATTTGCAGAATTGCTCTCCTCTATCTCCGAGACCTTTACACAGGCGCGGAGGTGATCTTCCGCCAGGGTATACTCCACGGGAAATTTAAATCCTGCGCCGCTGTAATTATAGACCACCCTGATACCATCGGGAATATCGCTAACTGTAAATGTACAGTCATTCTCGCTGCCTGATCGCAGCATATTATTTCCCGAACGGCTCAGCGGTACACCATATCTCAGCATATTCGAGGAGCGCAGTTCATCGGCAAGAAGTCCCGTCGCAAGCCTGTCCTGAGATGCCTCAAGAGGTGAAGACCACCAGATATAGCCGGTTTCCTTGTTCTCTATTCCGAAAATGGCAGTTCTGTCGTCCACCAGCATGCGGAAGCTGTCGTTTTCAGCACCATAGCGGAATGCTCCGAGGAAGTGCTTTCTGTCGGCTGTAAGCCATGAAAAGCTGCCGCTGTCCGACTTGTAAACGGCTTTTCCTTCTTCGATACCGTCATATCTGAAAACCTCATCGGGACGCTTCATGTCCCTGCGCAAAAGCTCAACAGTCTTTCCGTCTGCTGAAATAAAGGCATATCTGCTGTCAAGGGTAGACACTGCCTGACGAAGCCTCAGGACTTCGGAGACATCCTTATCGGTAACGACAAAGAATCTGCCTGCATCGCTCACCCACAGCTTTCCTTCTTCTATGCCGCTGCCGCTTTTGAAGCTTGCCGCAGCTCTGCCGGTTTTCTGGTCTATAATGACCATTCCGCCAAGCTTTTTCAGCTCAGCTATCTTATCCGCAAGGAGCTGCTGCTCCTCAGTGTAGTCCTTTTTGCTTTTGGGCTTTCCGCCTGCGGCTTCCCAGAGCTTTTCGTCAAACCTTTCTTCCTTGACATAAACATCATAGCCGTCAGCAGAGCCTATCTTCTTCAGGTACTTCTCCGCGTCATCAGCAGACAGTGCCGCCTTCTCCGAGGCTTCGACGCGCCTCGCCTTTTCAGGCTCAGCGCTTTCCGCGGCGGCTGACGCCGCCTTCGGGGCATCTTCGCTGCCCTCAGCCTCTGCGTACACACTGCCCGAGACCGTCAGTGACGATACTGCGAGCAGACACAGGAGCAGTCTTTTTGATAATTTTCCCATATTGCGCCGCCTCTCAGACCTTCGCCCTGTAGGAGAGCTCTGTATAAACGGTGGATATGAATATGTAAATCTGCTGTATCAGCGACATGAAGAGCACCAGCAGGAACAGCATTATCAGCATAGCCGCAACCGTAAGGAGCAGTGCAAGGACAGTTTTTCTGAAGCTGTACTGATGAACCGACTTTATCGCCGAAAACAGCAGGAGAGCCGTCCAGCCAACGCCGATAAGTTCTATTATCTGCATGAATACGTACTCGTCCCTGACAAGAAAATGAGAAAGCAGCACGTTGATATAGAGCTGCGCCGTATAGGGTATCAGTGCATAGGCGCTGTAAATGCAGATATTCCGAAGAGTTCCCTCGCCGTCAAGAAGGGTGCACACAGACCAGTTGCCTGTTACCCATACAGCAAAGAGCACGAAGCTCCGCACGATGTACGGTATGATATTGAAGGTCTTGTCGTAACTGACATAGAACTGAAAGCCATAGAGCCGTCCGTAGGCTATCTCACCAAAAAACAGAAGCACGATTATGAGCAGAGCTATTTTCAGCGAACCTGCTTTTTTCCAGCGCATATCCTCAAAGCCCTCAACAGGGTGAGTCAATGCATGCCCTACCCACTGCTTCTGTGTAAGGTCCATCATAGCTGCTCCGCCTCCTTTTTATCGGTATTTTTCGATTTTCTGTGCTTTTTTCTGTATCTTCCAAGGGCGGCAAGTCCACATATGCCAACAGCGATAGCAGCTGCGATAACTGCAAAATTCTCCTTCAGGAACTCTCTGCGTCTGCCCTCGAAAGCCTTATTGTAAATGTCGCCTGCATCAGCAAGCTTTGCGTATTTCATAGAGCCCTTGTAGTCGCCCTTTCGCAGCAGTGCAGAAGCAACGCCCACATAGGCTCTTCTATAATTTCCGTCACGTCTGAGGACTTCCTCCCACGGTCCGAGGGCTTCCTCATAGTATCCGTCATTATAAAGAGATACCGCCTCATGGACTACTCTTCCGAATGAGGTCTCCCTGAACACCGTTATGCTGTCCTTGGAGGAGTCCAGCACATACAGTCTGTCGCCGTATGACTCCACTGCCGCAGCATGATCAAAGCCGCCTGTCTGCTTTGCCGAAGCTCCTGTAATGAACAGCAGCTCACACTCCTCATCGTACTGGAATACCCTTCCCGTAGTAAAATCAAGGCAGTTTATGCAGCCGTCCTCAGCAACATCTATATCCACCATTGAAGGCGCGAACATCTTATTCTGAGTTGCGTCGTAAACAGGCTTGTAGTCGCCGAAATACAGCTCTCTGTCAGCAAAAATATTCTTTCCTGCCGCATTGAGCTTCTTGACGGTATCAGTTTTCTGAGTAGAGGACGAGGTACATGTGAAAATAAAATCCCCGCCTATATCGAAACCGGTTATGCCGGAGGGGACTGTCCTCTTTCTGTTGGCTTTTTTCTCATCGGACATGAAAAGCCCTCTGAAATGCTCACTGACTATCTTTGCAGTGGGCTCAACACGGTTAGCGCCGTAAAAGCCTATGAATCCACCGTCAGGCGCAAACATCGCCGCACCTGTGGTGATATTTCCAAGCACCACATATACGTTGCCTGCCTTGTCTGCCACTACACGCTGGGGCAGAAAAGTTCTCTTCTGGTCGAACACTTCCGAATCGGGCTTGGTAATTTCAAGCTGAACATTTCCATCAAGGTCGGAAATAAGAACACGGGCATTTTCCGTATCTGCAATATAGATAAGTCCCTTTTCTGCGGAAACATATACTCCCGACGGCTGCTTCAGAGCGGTCTCCGAGCCGTCAGGCATGATAAAGCTGTGGTATACATGTCTGACCGAATCATTCTCAACATCCGCGGCGACTACTCTGTCATTGCCTGTATCAGCAATATACAGCAGTCCATCGCTGTCAAAGAAAAAGTCACCCGGGCTCTCAAAGGCACCGATGCCGAGATCATTTCCCAACAGGGTACGCTCAGGCATATAACCTGCTTGAGAAGGTATAGCGTCTCCCCAGCGGTCATAGTTGTAGCTTTCATATGGAGCCCCCTCCGCGGCAGCTGCCGATGTCATTCCGTGAGAAGCCAGTGCAGCAAATGCAGTCAGCGCTGCTATACATCTTTTCAGTTTTGACCTCATCTGCTTCACTTCCTTTCGTCCCCTGCATTACGGACGGTAATATCTTTGCCGCTTATTCCTTGATTCCCGAATGTGCCATTGTTTCGATGACCTGCCGCTGTGCCAGCATGAATATGAGTATAGGCGGTATAAGCAGGAAAACTGCCGCCGCCATAGCAACACCTGCTCTTGCAAGTCCTGATGCCGCAGCCTGAGAAACCACTGTCGGCAGGGTCTTGTACTCCTCCCTGAGAACTACCGAACCTGTCTGTATGTTCCATGCACCTTGAAATGCGAATATTATCAGTGTCATAAGGGCAGGCTTCTGGTTTGGCATGACCACCTGCCAGCATATGCGGAACAGTCCTGCGCCGTCCACCTTTGCAGCCTCTATCATGGCGTCGGGCACCTGACTTATGGACTGCCTCATGAGGAAAAGTCCCATAGGTGACGCTATGGCAGGAAATATCAGTGCCATATACGTGTCTATCATGTGCAGCTTTGCCATAACGATATACTGCATAATGTAGATGACGCTGCTCTGATAAAGAAGAGCGACCACTATCATTCCGTTTATGAGCCTGCTGCCCGGAAATTTGCACTTTGCAAGTACGAATGCCGCCATTGACGAGAAAAAGCACTGGAGCACCGTCACTGCTGTCGTCACAAAGAGGCTGTTGAACACATACCTTGAAAACGGCACACGGTTCTGGTGGAGCACTCTGAACATATCCCTGAAGTTGTCAAGGGTAGGTCTTGCGGCGTAAAGCCTGGGCGGGAACACAAAAAGCTCCTCCACAGGCTTTATGGACATTATCACCGTAAGGTAAATAGGCATTGCCATAAAGAGTCCCAGCAGAGCAAGCACTATAAAGATAAATACTGTGCCGCCCATTTTTTTGCCTGCCTGTCTGTTTGAAGCACGAAGCTTCGCAGTATCTGCATTTGCCAAAGCTCCGCCTCCTTAGTCCATATATTTGCCCAGCAATTTGGCAATGAGCCTGTTGCAGAGGAACATTGCAATGAAAAGTATCATGCATATCGCCGACGCATAGCCCATTTCAAAGCGCTGCCAGCCGTAGTCGAAGGCATGGGTCATTATGGTATGCGCCTTATAATCAGTGCTCGGGAAGCCCACAAGATTCTGAGCCACCGTACCTGCGGTAAAGGAGCTGACTATCTGCATGACCGCCGCAAACATGAGCTGAGGTCCCATAGAAGGGATAACGATGTATATGAGCTCCTGCCAGCGTGTGCGGATGCCCTCTATGGCGCCTGCCTCGTACATTGAGCGGTCAATATTCTGGAAGCCTGCACGGAGCGCAAGAAAGCCTGCTCCGAGGGATATCCACAGCTGTACTATTATGGTCACTCCCAGTACATATCTTCCGTCAGTGAGCCACTGTATCGGTCTGGTGATAAATCCGAGATTTATAAGGAAGGAATTGGCATATCCGTTCATATCTCCGCTGAATATTAGCTGCCAAACGGTATAGACATTCGCCATTGAAGGCGCATAGAATATGAGCGTGAAGAAAGCCTTCAGCTTCGGGTTCATTTCGTTTATCAGCCATGCCAGCAAAAAGCACAGCACATAGCTGACAGGTCCTGTGAGAAGGGCAAAAACGATAGTTACCCTTATGGAGCGTATGAAGACCTTATCGGACAGGAAGAGTGTTGTGAAATTTGAAAGTCCCACGAACTTAGGCGGTCTTACCATGTCAAAGTCAGTAAATCCCATAGGAAGTGACATGATAACAGGTATGACCGTAAAGACTATGAAAAATATCATAAATGGCGCTATCATGGCATAGCAGGCTTTATTGCGCTTTATCTCGCGCCAAAGTCCGCCTTTTCTGCCGTCTTTGACTTCTTTGGCATTGACCGCCATTTTCTCACACTCCTTCCTGTTGCGATTGTAGGGGCGGCGTTTCGACGCCCGTTAAGGGAACGCCTTCTCTTGCAAGGCGACACTAATCGTGTCCGGCACCCTCTGTCCTTCAGACATCTCCCTACACTGTAGGGAGTCACCCTCTTGAAAAACAGTCCACCGGACTGTTTTTCAATTCACCCTTTGCGAGGCGCCTGTCGTATCGGGGCTCTGCCAACTGACCAGCTAAGGGCTAACGGCTTATTAGTCCAAACCAAGATTTCTGCGCTTTCGCGTTATTTCGTCGTTTATGTCCCTGTTGTACCAGATAAGGGTATCACGAGGATTTTTCTTTTCGTTTATCGTCTCTCTGAATGCGTTCATTATATTGCGCGTTACTGCATATGAAGCAGGGGTCACGGGTATCTCCGCAAGCTCCGCCTGCTGAGCGCGGAGCCTTGCAAGCTGTTCCCCTGACCATGAAAGCTTTCCGAGAGCCTCAACATTTGCAGTGTCGAAGCGTCCCATAGTACCGAGAAGTCCCTCTATCTGCGCCCCATACTGCACCTGTGTATCAGCATCCGTGAACCACTTCACGAAGCTCCATGCATTATCCTTGTTTTTCACCTTGTTGAATATAACAGCTCCTGCGCCGTTGGAATTTGCTGCATGGGATACCGAACCATCCTCACGGACAGTGCCGGGTACGGGACAGAAGTCCCACAAGCCCTTTATCTCGGGAGAAGCCGCCGTAAGCTGGTTGAAAAAGGTGTAATTTGCAATAACTATGGGATACTCTCCTGTGCGGAAACGGCTGAAAGCGTCATAAGTCTGTTCAAAGCTGTACTTTGTGTAGAAATCCGTCCATTCCTCGAAGGACTGCACCGCTCCCACCGAATCAAAGGTAGTTGCGGTCTGAGCCTCATTGTAGTAATTGATACCCTTCTGAAGCATCAGCAGTGCGAAGGTATGCCCTGTCTCTGTGGCAGGAGATATATTATTGGGCGGCAGTACAAGTCCGACGGACATGTAATTTCTCTGCAAAGCAGGGAGCATATCCCTGAGCCCATCCCATGTCTCGGGAGGCGAGTTATAGCCAAGCTCCGAAAGCACATCGGTGCGGTAGAACATCATTGGGAAGGACTGGCTTATGGGAAGTCCGTAACAGCCGCCGTTATAGGTGTACTGTGTGGCGGAATTTTCCTGGAATCGCGTCATAACATCGCTGAAATCTGCAAACTGCGACATATCCACAAGCATATCACGGGCGGCAAGATTCACGGGGAACTCTCCGCCGAGAAAGAGCGCTACATCAGGACCTTTTCCTGCAAGAGCCGCCTCAACAACTCCGCCTGTGACGAGATTCACGGAAACGGGTATTCCTGTATCCTGCATGAACTGATTCTCGGTCATCTCCTTGACCACCTGCGCCTGGTCACGTCCGAGGGAGACCCACACATTTATGGCTTCCTCTCCCGTAACGTCAGAAAGAGTAGTGTAGTCCTCGAAAAATGAGCCGATAAAGGCATCAAATCCGAATTTCAATGTCTTGCCCAGCTTCTCCTCGCAGCTTGAAAACTCTCTGTCCGCAGTCGCAAGCTCTATATAATCAACTTCAAGAGGCTGGTCGCGGTTATCCCTGACCCACGCCGAAAGAGCAGCGCTACCGTCCTTTATCTGGGCGAGATAATCGGGTATCCTGAGGGGCTTATCCGTGCATTTTTCAAGTATCACTGCCATATTTCCAAGAGCAGCCGCCTCCGAGCCCTTTGAGCCGCCCAACTCCTCTATGCCGCGCTGAACGTTTCTGAGCTCAATGGAGATTATATCAAATCTGTCCACAAGCTCCGGAATCTTCTCATGTACGTAGTAATCCGTGTATTTATCGGGATTCGGACCTGTTATCATCAGCACCTTGCGGTAATAGACATTAAGCTCCTTGATTATGTTTTCAAGGCTTCTGAGGTACTTTCCGATGTCTCCCGTAACAGCCTCCATTGAAATGGTATGTTTTCTTCCGCCCTCAAGCCATACGAAAATGTCATCTCCGCCGCTTTGGGGACTTGTCACAGACCAGTCAGTATCATAGCTGAATTTAACGCTGTCCATCTCCCTGCAGGGAACTTTTCCGTCGATATAGATACGTCTGCTGGAATCGAAGCCGCGTATCTGGTCCTGTCTTGCCTTGATACCTATTTTATACCAGCCCCCTGCGCCGATATTCTCCGAAGGTATCTCCCACGTTACGGTCTGGAGCGATTTTTTCCAATTTCCGCTGCCAAGGGTATTGTAGACCATTTTCCTCGGGTCTGAGGGGGACGCAAGATAGCTGTTGTTGTCATAGGTGGGATAAAGTGTGGGGTCAGACTTGAAGGCCGCATCCTCTCCTTCGATCCTGAAGCATGCTGACGGAGTCTCCTCAACGGTGATGTCAGCGCCTGCCGTACTGACATACTCGCTGTATGCCGGCAGCTTTTCGGGAGCCCTCAGTGTGAAGCTCTCAACTGCAAGCTGACCTCTTTCCGAGCTGAACTTCAGCTCATGTCTGCCCTTTTCCAGAAAAACGAACAGGGGCTCACTGAAAAGGCCGTCAACATCGCCGAAAAAGCATTCCTGCCACATAGTCCGCTGCACCTGTGAGGGGCGCACCTGATTGCCGCGCATATCCGTATAGATGTCTCTCTCGTTCACCCATACCCTGCTCAGTTTAAGTCTCGAAGCCGTATCATAGGGCAGCTTGCCGTCTATCTCCATTTTGAGTTCAATATCGGTTCCTGCGGAGATCATTGGGCAGTAGTTCACCTCGATGCAGTACTTTCCATCCTCGGGCACATCTATATCATATGTCACCTCGCCGTCGGGACTGTTCCACAGCAGCACATCGCTTCGGCTCTCTCCGCAGTCATCGGTGAAGTCTCCCACAGAAATGTCGCCTTTTTCCGCAGAAGCATAGTCCGCAGCATTTATGATGATGCTGCTTTCGGGGACAACTCTTCCTGAATACTTATTATAATAGTCACTGAATGACATTATCTCTTCATCGGCAGTATCTATAGCATAATAGTCCCTTGCCATAGCCGCCGCAGTTTCAGCCGATACTCCGCTTTCAGCAGCAAAGGCGGAGACCGCTCCAACGCACGTCCGTGCTCCCATGATAAGTGCAAAAGCTCCTGCGGCAAATTTTCGCAGCAACCTGTTCATCTCCGACCTCACCACCTTTAAACAAATAAAAAAGCGCAGTTCATGCGCACTGACAGTCCCCTCAGACAGACTTGTCGGACTGTACATATTCTTCAAAATCAGTATAGCAAATTTATAGTACAATGTCAAGAAAATGGGCATATCCGAAATATAAATAATATATTTTACCACCTATCATTTAGCTTAAACAACGTTTTTTCTGATAATACTGTACAATGAGAAGCATGATAAACTGTAATTTGCTCTAAGAAATTCCTCCTGATTTTGGAATTCGAAAGGATGAATCTTTTAAATATTAAAAAAGTGTAAAATTTACTTGCGTTTCTACATATTGTATTGACATTCAGACTTTAATATGGTATTATAATGTTAGAGAAATACCACCGGTTATACTACTATATTTTGTATATGGGGAGAGAGATTTTTGGCAAACGTACTCGAAGTAAAGGAACTCTCCAAACAGTACTCAAAAGTACTTGCAGCGGATAAGGTTTCCTTTGAGATCGCCGAGGGTGAGATATTTGCTCTTATTGGTCCCAACGGCGCAGGTAAAACCACTACCATCAGAATGATTTCAACACTGCTTACTCCGACCTCAGGCGACGCTGTTGTCGCAGGTCATAGTATAAAAAAGTCTCCCGACAAGGTAAGGGAATGTATTACATACCTTCCCGATGAGGCAGGCGCTTACAAACAGATGACAGGTATCAAGTACCTGCGTTTCATGGCAGGTCTTTTCACTTCGGATCTTGATACGCTCAATTCATACGTTGACCGCGCCAAGACAATATGCGGTCTCGGCGACAGGCTGAACGATAAGATCGGAAGCTACAGCCGTGGTATGATACGTAAGCTTCTCCTTGCGAGAGCAGTAATGACAAAGCCAAAGCTCGCTATTCTTGACGAGCCTACCAGCGGTCTCGATGTGCTCAACGCCCTTGAGATACGCAAAATGATAAAAAAACTTGCAGAAGAAGAGAAGATGTCCTTCCTTCTCTCATCACATAATATGCTCGAGATCGAGTTCGTTTCCGACCGTGTCGGGATCATCTCAAAAGGTCACCTTATGGTGACAGGACGCCCCGACGAGCTCAAAGCCCGTTACGAAGCGCCTAACCTCGAGAATGTTTTTGAAAGGGTGGTGAAAGAGAATGAAGTTCATTAACCTTCTCAAAAAAGAGCTCTCGGAGCTCATAAATAAACAGATGATAATTTCCCTCGTTGTTATGCTCGCCATATTCTTCATTATGGGAAATGTTATGGAATCAGCTACCAACGAGATATTTGAGGAAGCCAAGAGTCATAAGGTAAGCATCTGCAATATGGATGATACCGACTTCACAAGAGAAATGCTCGAATCCTTCAAGGCAAACGGCGGCGAGGTCAATCTCGTCAGCGTTTCGGGAGATGATTACGCTTCCGCCTTCAAGGAACAGAAGAATCTTAAAAGCTTCGTTCTTATCCCCGAGGGCTTCGCGGAAGCAGTACAGAAGGGCGAAAAGCCTGAGGTGCTTTCAATAAGCAAGATAAAGGGTTCGGCAGCTTTCAGCAATATGTCAAACGGCCCTGAAAATACCCTTTCTGCCATAACGCTTTATGTTTCACAAAAGCTGGCAGACCAGAAGGGCGTGACAACCGATCAGCTCAAAACTATCGAGAATCCTCTGACAGTGACTGAGCATACAGTTGTCGCAGACAAGTCCGCAAAGGTAAGCGTAGGTGCTGTTGTATCAAAGGTAATGATGCAGAATATGATACTTCCGCTCATTGTTATGGTACTCATAATGCTGACATCACAGTCCCTTATCGCTTCCATATCAAATGAAAAGATAGACAAAACTCTGGAAACTCTGTTGTCAACACCTGTTTCAAGAGGTTCAGTAATAACAGCTAAAATGCTTGCAGCCGCTATCGTGGCACTTATAAACGCAGGCGTAATGATGATAGGCTTCACCTCATACACTTCAGGTATGATGAGCTCAATGACATCGGATATCGCTTCATCCATGCCGAAGGAAGCTGCGGATTCCGCCAAAGATGCTTTCTCATCTGTTCTTCCGTCAGGTGATGCACTGGGTCAGCTCGGACTCCAGCTCGGCGCTGCGGATTACCTTCTTATAGGTGTCCAGCTGTTCATCACAATTATGATATGTCTGGCATTATCGATCATACTCGGAGCTCTCGTCAATGACTCAAAGTCATCACAGACCATGCTGCTCCCGATCATGATGATGGTAATGATCCCTTGGATGATAACAATGTTTACCGATGTAAGCTCACTTCCTACAGCAGCAAAGGTACTTGTTTATCTCATCCCCTTCACCCACACATTCACCGCCATGCCTAATCTCATGTTCGGTAATATGACTGAATTCTGGTTGGGCCTCGGCTATCAGATAATAGTTTTCGCAGTAGTGATGTTCTTCGCTCTCAAGCTTTTCAAGTCAGACAAGATACTCACTATCTCGCTTAACTTCGGACAGAAGTCCAGGTTCAAGAAATCAAGCAAAACCACCGAGGATTAATCCTCTTCCCTTTCCCCATGAAAAGGCGCAGCAGCTCCCATGCGGAGCTGCTGCGCCTTTTTATTTCAGTATATATAAATCAATTTATGCCTTTGTCATAGTTCACGCAGGAACTCCCACAGACCGCCGGTGATAACGTCCCATATAATAAATCCGCCCACAAGGGTAAATATACTCAATATAAGTCCGGCTGTTGCCATTCCCCTGCCGCCCTTGACTATCATTCCAACAATGCCGAAGATAATGCCGAGAGCCGCAAAGGGTATTCCGCATACATAAAAACAGAAGCCGCCAACTATAGACAGTATACCGAATACCAGCGCTGTAATTCCGAAGCCTGCTGTTCCCTCTTTTTTAGGAACAGTATATGGGTTGAACATCGGAGGCGGAGGCGGATACATTCCCTGAGGATAGTTTTGCTGATAGCCGCCCTGCTGAGGATAACCGTTATATGGCTGCTGAGGATTTCCGTAGTAATTATTCTGCGGATAGCCGCCGTTCTGAGGATAGGCTCCCTGCTGCTGATAGACGTTTGGCTGAGGGTAACCGCCCTGCTGTGGATATCCGCTGTTCTGCTGATAAACTCCGTTATCCTGTACGGACTCGTTATTTGTATCGTAATTATCGTTGTTCATGCCATGTGCCCCCTTATCCGGAAATAATATATAATTTAAAAGAATTATATCATAAAAGCAAAAGAAAAGCAAGGGGCACGAAGAAAAAGTTCATGTTCTTCTGCACTATGGCGCGAAAAAGCCTGCGCGGGCTCCGCAAAAAGTAAAAAGCTATGCAATAAATGCATAGCCTAAACAAATGAAATGAATAAATATAGAAGGGGAATTGGGGGATTACTTAATCCACTTATAATATAACGTTCCAACCTTAAAATAATCTTAAAGTTATCTTAAATTTCTCCAATTCCTCATTTTTTCTTATTTCAAAGAAGCCGCTGTCTCAAGAGCTATCTCCATCATGTCACGGAATGTGGTCTGACGCTCCTCTGCTGTTGTGGAAAGTCCCTTCAGCGGACAGTCGGAAACCGTCAGTATACAGAGAGCATTCTTCCCTGCTCTTGCTGCGTTCATATAAAGTGCAGCTGCTTCCATCTCAATGGCAAGAACTCCCATTTTCTGCCACTGCGCAAGGCTGTCTGCGTCATCATAGAAGGTATCGCTGGAAAAGATATTTCCCACATGGAAAGCACCGCCCTTCGCCTCCGCAGCCTTTACCGCCGCAGAGAGCAAGCTCCATGAAGCTGTGGGAGCGTATGTGCCTGGAAGTCTGTACTGTGTGGCATATGCGGAATTTGTGCTTGCACTCATACCTATAACTACATCGCGGAGCCGAACATTCTCAGCAATTCCTCCTGCCGTACCGACTCTGATTATGTTTTCAACGCCGTATTCGTTGAAAAGCTCCCATGAATATATACCTATGGAAGGCATACCCATGCCGCTTCCCTGTACCGATACAGGAACTCCCTTGTAAGTACCCGTATAGCCCAGCATACCTCTTACCTCGTTGTAGCATACAGGAGAATCAAGGTAGTTCTCGGCAATAAACTTTGCTCTCAGCGGATCTCCCGGCATGAGAACGGTCTTAGCGATATCGCCTTTTTTTGCATTGTTGTGTGGTGTCGGCATAATTAGCCCTCCTCTTTTTTGATTTTATGATTAAGCGTCACAGCTGTCTGCCGTGTGCCTCAGCGCTTCAGCAGTTTCTTTGCTGTGTCGATTATCGCACGGTAATTGATGAACATTATCAGAGCAAACAGCAATACCATCCACAGCATATAGAGCTTTGGAGCGCCGATAACAAGTACGCTCATAATCAGCAGTGCCACCGTATTTACTACGGTTTTGACTATATCAAATCTGAACGGAACATAGTATCTTGCGTCTATCATTCTTGCGCCGTAGCAGATTATATAGCTGAGGAATGTTGCGAATGCAGCTCCCTGTATGCCCCATTCGGGAATAAGGAAGTAGTTCATTGGGATATTTACAGCGCAGGCAACAAAGGCTGTCCAGAACGAATTCTTGGGGTGCTTGGTTGCGGAATAGATACTTCCCAGGAACTGGTCAAAGCACATGAAAACAACGGCTACGACAAGTATGGGCACATAGAGATATACGTCCGAATAGGCTTTGAATTTCGAGTCGTCAACGAGTATTAACGTAATGAACTTGACCAGAAGAATAAGACCTGCCGAACCCATAAACATCATGGATTCATAAGCAGCATATACTCTTGAGTAGAACTTGTTTCTGTCCGCCGAGTCGTTTTCGGTTATGGCAGACATATTCCACGCCTGAAAGAAAATGGTGGATACCATTGATATGAGTCCGGGGACAACATTTGCAGTTTCATAGATACCTGCGGCAGCCTTTCCAAGCTCATGGTAATCACTGTGCATCTTTGTAAGGAAAATTCTGTCGGAAAGACTTGTTATGGTCCACATTACTATAGTAGGGATCAGCGGAACAGCAAATCTCAGCATTTTCCTTGCAAGGTCCTTATCAAAATACTGTATTCCGGAATACTTCTTTATTCCGCCCATAATGAAAAGGAAAGCAGCTGACAGGAAATCCGAGCATATAGTAGCCAGCATAAAGCCTTTTACTCCCATATGAAAAACCGCGATGAATAAGATATTGAATACGAAAAATGTAAGAGTTGCCAATATGCCGTCAGCCGAGAAAAGCTTTACCTTGTCAAGGGAGCGTACAAACTGCTGACACAGCATTCTCAGCGAAGACGTAATGACATAGACCGTAAGCAGAATGGTATATCCGTTTATGAAGTCAGGGATAAGTCCCAGAAACGGCACCACAAATGCCATAAGGATCATACCTGCGGTGGTCATTACAGCAGACGTTGTGAATACTCTTCGCTTGTCGTAATCCTTATCAAGTCCGAAACGAATCAGATATTCCTGAAGCGCAAATGTGAATATAGGCTGAAGGAACAGCGCCGTTGTAAACAGAAGGCTCTTTGTACCTGATTCATCAGGACTGAAATTAGCTGTATAAAGTCGTGTAAGAAGGAAGACAAGTATCTTTGAACCGAAGGTTCCTATAGCAAAAATGCCGGTATTCATAGCCAGCTTTTTATATTTATTCATTATCCACACTCCGAAAAATATAATACGCTAATATTATATCATATAAATGTAAAAATAGCAACAATCGCGGAGAAAAAGTGCAGTGAATATTAATTTTGACGCGAAAAAGGCTGCGGCGGCTCGCCGCTTATAACATAAATGATTAAAAATAGCAACAGATGCGGCATAAAAATACCGAGTCCATAATTACAGACTCGGTAATCATTTTTATGTCAGGTAAAGCTTTTGTCAGAACAATTCGCTGAGACCTGTGCCAATTCCAAGTGTAGCCGCAAAAAGAAGTATTATTACTGCGAGCGCAATGGAAATAACAGAAAGCACAAGTCCTGTTATAGCAAAGCCCTTGCCTGCAGGTCCCTTCTTGATAGCTACTGCACCGAGGATAAGACCAACAAGTGCGAGCAGGAACGCTAAAGGATAGAAGCAGCATGCAAACAGTGCAGCGCTTATTCCGAGCACCATTGAAGCGATAGCCAGTCCGAGGCTGCCCTCAACAGGCGGCTGCTGCTGATAAGGATTCTGTGGATATCCACCCTGCTGACCATAGGGATTTCCGTTCTGATAGAAATTCTGTGGACCGTATGCGTTGTTATTGTTATTAGGCTGACCGTAAGGACTGTTCTGTGGACCGTAAGGTGCGCCGCCCTGAGGCTGACCGTTCTGAGGTCCGTAGTTCATACCATTCTGCTGCTGACCGTACTGCCCATTCTGAGAGCCATATCCGTTTCCGTCATTCTGTCCGTAAGTGTTCTGTACATCATTCTGAGCGGGATAGCTGTTATTCTGCTCCTGAGCAGGAGTATCGCTGTAGCCGTTCTCCTGACCGTAGGGCTCAGAATTAGTATTCTGCTGATCGTTGTTGTAATTGTTATCCATTATAAACCCCTCCTAAAGGCACATAATTTATTTGATTATACCATTTTTCGGCAGTAATGTCAATAAAAAGCTCCTGCAAATGCAGGAGCCTGGTATTATTCTTCAAGATATCGGACCGAGCACGGGAAAGAAGTTCCTCAACACATAGTATACAAAGAAAAGCCCTATAACTATGCCCCAGAACAATCCCTTTCTTGGCAGGAGCTTTATATCCCTGCCGAATAAAGCAGCAAGATTCTCGCCGTAAAGAAGTATAAGCAAAAGAGCCAGAAACGGCATAGTTGCATTATTCCTTACAGCGGTCCAGATGTGCCCATGCAGCAATGCGATAGTACTTCTGGTATTTCCGCAGCCCGTACACCAGTAACCTGTCAGCTTATGAAAGGCACATGGCGGGATATGTCCTGAAAATCCGATTATGTAATCTCTGAGAGCGAAAACAGCCAATAACAGGCATGGTGCACCAGCTGCAATAACGATCCTCAGACGTTTAGACATATATTACTTGATGAAGTAGATAGCGTTGTTGTTATTGAATGCCTTAACGAATTCAGTTGCAGCTTCGCCAAGAGCAAGAACGATGATAAGAGCAACGATGCTCCAAACAACGCCTACGATACCGCAAACGAGACCTGCAATAGCAAAGCCCCTTCCTGCTTCCTTATTCTTGAGAACGAGAGCGCCAAGAACTACTGCGATAACGCCGAGAATAAGTCCGAGCCATGACCAGATGCAGCATCCGCCGACTACTGCGCAGATACCGAGTACCATTGAAGCAATAGCCTTGCCCTTAGGACCGTCCGGAGTTGGCATACTTCCGTTATAAGGATCAACGGGTGCCTGATTGTTGAAATCAGGTGTTACATTCTGCTGATCGTTGTTGTAATTATTATCCATGATTAATTTCCTCCCTAAAGGTATTATAATACATAAAGTATACCACTTAAGGCGATTTTTGTCAATAGAAAAGAAAAAAATTATTGAAAAATATTATATGTGTATATCAATATTTTATTGCCGTTATATGCATAAAGAGAATGGCACTGCCGCATTTAAGACGACAGTGCCATAATTAAGGAGGTTGTATTTATCTTATATATGAAGATTATCTGTATTTTATGCGCAGATCCGGAATTTTATAAAGATCCGCATTATTTATCAGCCCTGCTCACTGAGGAGGAGTGAAATACGGTTCTGGAGATTGCTGATTATCTCGTCAGCAGTCTTTTCTCCCTCGAAGAATGCATCTGCTTCGTCCATAATGATATTCTCGATGTCGGGATCGAAATCATCAACGATGGTAGTGCAGTTCATGATATAGTCGACCAGCTTGTTCTTTTCATCCTCTGTAAGGGGAGCAATGTCAATAGGCTTATTCTTTGTCTGATCGTAGTATGTATAGTTATACTCGACCCTCTTGCCGTTTTCATCGATATAGTAAGGCTTCTTCGTTGCAGCTTCAGCAGTCTTTTCAAATCTTGACTTGATCGTAGAAAGTCCGTTCATGTACATTCTTTCGCCGTCTTCCTCATCTTCCTCGGGTGCCTTGAAGAATTCCTTGATAAGCTCCCAGCATGCGTCCTTATTCTCAGAATTTGTCAGGATAGAAAGGCTCTCCGAAAGCTGGAGCATACCGCCGTTTCCGCCTACTGAAGGACCGCCGACAAAGGTAACAGGCTCATCGCCGAATCTTCCCTTGAACTGGCTGATATATGACTCAAAATCATAGATATAGACCTCTTCAAGGAGCTGCTTATCCTTCATGAAGTTATCATTGTTGTACATTTTCATAACAGCGTCCTGGTCATCCCAGTCAATAAGCTCATCCTGCTTGGGGAACTTATTTGCAAAATCAAGGATCTTCTTGAACTCAGGAGAATCAAAGCTGCATGTTCTCTTCTCATAGTCGATGCAGCTGCACATAGCGCCAAGTATCATTGAGCTGATCGATTCCTTGCAATCAAGCATTGTAAGTGATGTACCCTCAGGCATCTTATTGTAGATATCGATCATATCATCGATAGTCCAGCCCTCTTTATCATAGTTCTTTGACTTTATTGCATATGTCTGAACATTGAAGGCTGTAGGAATTGAAAGAAGCTTGCCGCCGATCTCGCATGCACTGAGCACATTAGGCATGATATCTTCAGTCTTTATCTCATTATCCTTTGCAAGGTACTCGTTGAGGTCAAGGAAGAGTCCCTTGTTTGCAAGATTCTTGATGATAGCCTGATTATCGCATACGATCATGTCAGGAGCGTTGCCTGAGATGATATCCTTCTTGAGCTGCTCGCCTGCTGAGCTGATCATCTTCTCATTCTCATAGTCATAATCATTGTACTTGCTGTAATCTACCATCTTGAAGCGTACATCGTCATGTGCCTTGTTGAAATCAGATACCTTCTGCTTTACGTCCCATGCATCGTACATTACGCCGATAGTAACGACCTTCATGTTCTCAAGCTCGGAAACGTCACGCTTTGTAAGTCTGTAGACGGCAGTACCGCCCGTAGGAGTGCTGTAATCCATATAGGAAATTATGTAATCGCCGTTGTCCATTGCAACAATTGAGTTAACACCGCCGTCGCCCAGATCGGAGTCAAGCCAGTTGATGATCTCTTCGCCTGAACCGTCCTCCTTTATACCAAAAAGACCTGTGGAAGTGCTCATAAAGATTCTGTAATCACCGCTGCCCTTGAAGACAGTTCCCATATTATCAGCAAGGCCTGCTTTCTTGAGGTCGATGACCTCGTCCTTAGCCTTTAATGTAGCAGCATCGATGAGCTTTACAGAGGATTCATAGTTCTTGAAGTAGCCTGCTGCAGCAAGTGTATCGTCATCGATGACCGCAACGCTCTCAATGTAGTTTTCATCAAGTCCTTCAAGCTTGCCGCTTATCTTTCCGTCAGACTCAACAATGACATAGTTGCTGTCCATTGCGTATATTTCACAGATGACCTTTCCGTTGCCGCATGGGTACATATTTCCGATATGTACATCGCCGTCCTCGTCGGAATACTCCTCAAAACCTGTGATCTCATTCTGCGACTTGATGTTGCCTTCGAGGTCAACAGTATAGAGCTTGTAGGTAGTTTTTATATTTTTTTGATACTCCTCAAAGTTGAATTTATCATAATCGAAATCCGGATCTTCGAAATTCGGCTTCTCCATATCGCCGTAATCCGTAAATGTTGCCAGAACAACAATATCTCCGTCAGGACTGAGGGTGGAATTGTAGTAAACATCCTCGTTATCCTTGACATCTATCTTGACCTCTATAGGCTCTGTAGCTGCAAAGTCATTGTCTGTGATGTAGAATGTAGGTGTTTTCTTTTCTTCTTCAGCTGCGGTGAGCAGAAGTCTGTTTTCATCGATCCTATATATCTGAGCGACGTTTTCAACATCTGTGACGACCTCTACAGCCTTATAGGAAGCTGACATGAGTTCCTTAGCTGTCTTGGATGCAGTTTCGCTTGAGTCACCCTTTTTTCCACATGAGGCTGCTGAACCTGCAATAAGTGCCAGTGCTGCGGTAAGTGCTGTGATACGGGTAGTGATTGAACTCTTCATAATGATACCTCTTTTTGTTTTTTATTTTTACTTTCTTTTGTCTGCTCCTGTTTGCTTTCTATGGAGCTTTCTTTGTTCTCCTCAGAGCCGTGGTACTGCTTTTTTCTCAGCGATGACATTTTCGCCGCTATAAAGTTCCCCACTGTTTTTCTGAGGCCTTCTTTCTTTTTATTGAACGCTCTGTACCCCATTATTATGAGCCATATCAGCGTTACAACCGGTATAGCAAGGAGAAGCCTGCGCCCTCCGTAGATGAATGAAAGCTTGAATTCCACCATTCTTGAGGCATTTTCCCAGAACGGATAGACTATGCTGTCCTTTTTGACAACGCTGTCTTCAAGCCGTTTCAGAGCCTTGATCCTCGGTTTCGTATCAAATCGCTCTTTGTTTTTTACTATGCTTATCTTTCCCTTGTATTTTTCGGAAAGCTCCTTATCAATGAAGTTATAAGTGAAGTTCTCCACGGGCTCGGGACTTATACATTCATAGCAGGTCACCTTTCTGAATTCGGAAGACTGCGGAACAAGTCCGCTTTCCTCATCAGAGCTGCTGCTTTTTCCGAAAACAAGTCCTGCCGCATAGTAGGATATGTACGCCCTTGGAGTATTGCCCACGCAGCGCTCCTCGGGATCTGTATCGGGAAGCTCTACGACTCCCGAAATGTACAGCTTTACATTATTTATATATATGTATCTTCCTGCGATGTTATCTGTACCGTAAAGATTCCATGCAAGCTGTCGGTCAATGACCGCACCGTCCTGCATGAGATCATCATCGGAAAAGAACGCACCGCTGGCAAGTTTAAACTGCCTGAACAGGAAGAAATCTCCTCCCACAACAGTTATCTCAGCTTCGGAATGCTTGCTGAGCTCACTGTTGATAGTTACCTTTCCTGCTGATGTACTGTATGCGTCGGGGATAAGCTTCTGTGTCTCCTTCTGGTTGACCGAAGCCTCCTTGAGACTTCCCATGAGTTTCATCCTGACGCCCTCGGCTTCGTTTCTTTCGAAGCCTGCATCATCGCTGAAAAAGCAGCTTATCTGTGAAAAGTCATCCTTGCTGCCGTTTTTCCACAGATCATAGGCATAATTGTAACGCTGAGCCCTTGCAGCTCCGTTTCCCATTACCGTAAGTATGAGCGCCCCTGCAACTGCGGCTGCATTGACTGCGGCAGCAACAATGTGAACAGGTCTGAATCTTTTCTTCATAAGGTCCACCGCCTTATTTATCCTTCATGCGGACCTGATCTCCCGGACGGATAGGCTTGCTCGATGCGGTAATGATGTAATCGCCTCTGCTGAGATCTCCTGAAACGGCACAGGATATTTCGTCCTTTGCTTCCTCGTTTACAGTTACTCTTTCAGCATAGTAGCGGTTGCCGAGAGGAGTGTTCTTTGAACGCACTACAAGCACGTAGTTATCATTATTATCAGGAATAACGGCACTTCTCGGAACTATCGTATCATATGTACCGCTTCCGAGAGGGATAGAAAGATCAAGGCTGTCTCCTGATTCAACGTTTCCTGTTACGGAGAAGATAAGAGCCTTTTTCTTTGCCCCTGCCTGCGGATCACTTTTGATCTCGCTGAGGGTAGCCTCAACATCGCCCTTGTAATTGTTCATTATCTCAGCAGATGCGCCCTTCTTGAGCTTCTTGAGCTTGTCATTGTCTACATAGATCTTTACGGTATAGCCTTCGTCAACAAGATCGATCTTAGCGATAGGCTGTTCATCCACGGTCTTTTCATCGACCTTTATATTTATAGCACTGACAACACCGTCGTACTTGGACTTTATCTCTGTTGCCTTTGACTCCTTCTTGAGCTTTTCATATTTTTCCTTTTTCTTGTCAACGTCCTTCTTCAGGGATTCGATACTGAGAGCTGTCTGCTGCTCCTTTATTGAATCGCTCTTTTTGGTCTTATTGAGCTCTATTATCATCTTTTCAAGTGCATTCTGCTTCTCGACAACGCTTGCGGCAAGAGATTCATAGCTATCTGTGCCTGCTCCCTCGGAAACAGAATCTGTGTAAGCATCGATCTCTCCGCTGAGTCTTGAAGCCTCTCCTGACACCTCGCCGAGCCGTGATATGAGCTCGCCGCGCTTATTGCTCTTGGCGTCGTTGTAAGCATTCTTTGCTGTATCCCTTACAGTCTGCTTTGCATCTGCGTCTGCCTTGGTCACTTCGATATTCTCACCGCTTTCAACAGCGATCTTATAAAGCTCAAAGGCTTCCTTGTACTCCTCATCAGCGGCAGCATATGTACCGTAAAGTGAAGGCAGCTCACCGATGAGCTCGGGATCAGCCTCGTCATACATATCCGAATTTATAGCCTTTACAGCGGCTTCAAGCTTGGTCTGAAGAGCAGAAACTCTTGAATACTCAGCCTTGTTTGCCTTGTATCTTTCCTTTTCAGCGGCAATATCGCCTGCATTGTTTCTTGCAGCGTCGCGCTTTGCGATAAGAGCATTTATCTCGTCACGAGCCGCTTTTATCTCCTGATTGCTCTCGGAATAATCAAGAGGCTCTTTAAGAAGTGCTGTTTCATATTCAAGCTTTGCCTTGTCGTAATCCGATTCAGCGGTTTCAAGAGCTTCGCTTCCTACGGCATTGACAGTGAACAGAACATCGTCCTTCTTGACCTCCTGTCCCTGCTTTACATGTATCTTTTCAACGACTCTGCCGCCCTCAGTTTTGACTTCGTATGACTGATTCGACTCAACGACGCCTGTATCTCTGATACGCTCTGTAAGCTTTCCCGAAGCCACAGCCTCTGTTGATATTTCGGGGAGAGACTTGTTCATTATGGTGTTTGAGAAAAATGTGAGCACCAGCATCACAGCCAGAAAAATAATGATTATCGTCTTTATCAGCTCACGTCTTCTGGCAGGCGACTTTGCTTCTTTATCTTCGCGCTCTGCCATTATATCCTTGACTTCTTTTGTTTCGTTCATATTATTACTCCTTCTGAGAAATGACTTTTCTGCATCAGCCCTTGATTCCGCCCGAATAGGTTATGCCCTCCAGGAGGTAATCCTCTCCGTACAGGAACATCAGTACCGTTGGTATCATATAGACCACTCCTACCGCAAAGGCAAGACCGATATCGCCTGTATTTATCTGTGAAAGGAATACGGAAAGGGGGTGAAGCGTCGTCTCTTTCATAAGTACAAGGGGCTGTTCAACCATATTCCAGTAGTCTATGAATACCAGCATGGCAATGGAAACTATAGCTCCCTTGCATAGTGGGATATATATTTTGGTAAGTATCTTGAATTCTCCCGCACCGTCAAGCTTAGCCGCCTCCACATAGGAAATGGGGATACGCCTCATTACCTTGGTCAGCAGGAATATGCTGAAGGGCGAGAATATTGCAGGAAGTATTATGGAAAGTCTGGTATCCAGCAGTCCGAACTTATCCGCAACAAGGTAATTCGGAACAAGAGTAACCTGATAAGGCATTATCATAAGTATGATATATGCAAAGAAGATAATGCTCTTGAATTTGTTGGGATACCTGGAAAAGCCATATGATGTAAGTATAGCAACCACCATCTGGAACACCGTTATCGGAACTGTCAGCCAGACTGAGTTCCAGAACTTCATGAGATAATCCGAATTCTGTATGAGGACTGCCTTGTACTGGTCGAAGGTCACCTTGTCGGGAATGAACTT
>SFMO01000126.1 GCA_004554385.1 Ruminococcus flavefaciens | reverse complement strand
GACTGTGTTCCTTTGGCGGAGTCCAGAGGCAGCGCCTCTGGTGGGGTGTGGGGCAAAGCCCCGCAGTTACGAAGCGCTCCGCAAGGGTGAATTCCGAAAACAATCCAGTGAATTGTTTTCGGAAGAGGGACGCCCTGCAAGTGAGGGCGTCCCTTAATGGATAACAGCTAAATCCCGATTTATCTTAGCAACCGTATAAAATACAATGCCCCGAAGCGTTTTTTAATACTTCGGGGTGAAACTTCTATATGGGAATCCGATTAATGCTGAACTCTGAAAGGAATATGCCGCGAAAAAGCCGGCGGAGGCACTCCGCCAAAAAAAACCGCCGCAAAAACTGTGCTTTGCGGCGGGATCTCATTTTGTGGATATCCGCACTTTTACCGAGTGTGCAGATTCCAGGGTAAAAGAGGATAAAGGGGATTGGGATTGGATCGAAGTGACCTGTCTTTGGGGAAAAATCCTGTATCAGGTAAAGACAAGTGTATATGAAACAGTCAAAAGACTGCTTCTGACATTATTCAGCAGCTTCTGCTGCAGGTGCAGCTGGAGCCTTGATAGCGCCTGCTGCGATAGCTGAGTCAAGCTCGTCCTGGCCGATCTTGATGTGCTTAGGAGGCTCAGGCTTCTTGTGCTCTTCGTGTACGGGAGGTACAGGAGGAGTTGGAGGTGTAGGAGGCTCTGGCTTCTCAGCATTCTCGTCCTCTACAGGAGAAGCCGGAGGTGTAGGTGGTGTAGGTGGCTCAGGCTTCTCAGCATTCTCGTCCTCTACAGGAGGAACAGGAGGTGTAGGAGGAGTTGGAGGCTCTGGCTTCTCATGCTTGAAGTGAACATCAGCGTGGACGTCCTTAGCATTCATGATCTGCTCCTTAACTTCGTCATCAAGGAAATCGATCTTGTCCATGTCGATCATGTCACGGAACTGATAGAAGAGATCTGTGAGTTCAAGGTGAACATGGTGGAGAGGCTTTGTAGGCTTCTCAGCTTCCTCAGTTCCCTCAGTTTCCTCAGAATCAGCTTCCTCAGCTTCTTCCTTTGCCTCTGTTACAGGAGGAACAGGAGGAACCGGCTTTTCATTCTCATGGAAATGAACCTCTACCTTGTCGATAAGATCCCAGTTTTCGAGGATAGTATCATTGAATACTTCAATGTTAGCAGCCTCAACGAAAGAACGGATCTGGTCGATGATCTCTGTTACGTCAAGGATAACAGGAGGTGCAGGCGGCTGTGGCTTTTCATCTTCAGTTACAGCCTCTGTTGTTGCTTCTTCAGCAGCAGCTTCTTCAGTTGCAGCCTCTGTTGTTGCTTCCTCAGCAGCATCCTCAGATGAAGCCTCAGTTACAACAGCTGTTGCAGCAAATTCTGTTTCGTCTGCCTCAGCAGCAAAAGCACTGAAGCTTCCTGCTGATGTCATCATTGACATAGCAGCCAGTGCAGCAAAGATTTTTTTGCTTCTCATTGTAATTACTCCTTTTTTACGGACATTTCATGTCCTTTATTTTACTCCCTTCGGGAGCTTTTAAACTTGAGTGAACATTTTATTTGTTCGCCTTATGTTAACAGTTTACGGAGCATAAAATTAAAAAGTGGGGTAATATGAAAATTTTCCAAAAAAATTTTTTTGAACTTATGATGAAATGAAAAAAGCACTGCTGTGCTAAAGCAGTGCTCTTTCCGTTGTCTGACCGACAGTTGAAGAGGAATGTGAAGTCAGACAGTTTTATGAAGGGATCTCATGTTTTCTATCTTCACGGTTTGGGAAGGGAATTAGAGATTGGAGGGTGGACCTTTTTTGCATCAGGCAGTGCATCCTGTGCAGGTCCTCTATTCTTATCCGCTGCTGAAGTCTTGACTTCATTGGCGGGAAGAAAAGCTTTGTAAGGGGATATGTCAGAAAGCTTCAGAGTTTTTAAAGCTGCCTCCTCAGGCTTCTGAGCATTATCGAAACTGACAGGTGTGTGTGGAGCGGCAGCCTTGTCCTTTTCGGGATCAGCAGGCTTTGGCGGCTCTGCTTTATCCGCAGGCTTAGGAGCTGCGGCTCCGTTATCCGGCCTTGGCGGCTCGGGTGTATCATGGCTGACAGGCGGAGCAGGTGGTGTGTCAGGCTGCTTTACCTGTGGAGCAGGATTTCCGTTTGACGCAGACGGCGCAGCAGGAGCTGCCGGCTTCTGCGGTTCATTATCCGCAGGCTTGGGCGGATCGGGACGCTTTTCGTCCTCGTGTGGAGGCTTAGGCGGCTCGGGCTTTTTGGTATCCTTTGCAGGATCAGCCTCAGGCGGCTTTGGAACATTGTTTTCGTGTGGCGGCTTATTGCCGTCAAGCTCCTGTACCTTCACCTTAACATCGGGTATACCTGTGATAAGGTCAGATTTATAGGAATAATAATCAGAAGTGTTTTCTGATTTTATATATATGTCCACGGTATCGCCGTTATCGATATAGCCCTTGCCCTTTTCAATGTCAAGTATCTCGTTGGCTGCGGTGAGCATATCCTTGCCTTTGCCGTCGTAATTCTTAAGGACATCGCTTCCCTCAGGGTTATCGGCATTGAGCTTAAGGACCTTGCCCTTTTTATTGAGCTCCATTCGTACATTTGCCTCAGATGAGATAAGTACGGTAGAGTGAGCCTTATAGTTGTGTGAGTAGTGGAAAGCACCGGCACATACTGCAAGTGCGAGGCAGGCAGCGGCTGCGGTGAATTTTGAAATATGCAGACTTATTCTTCTTGCAGATGATGTCTCTGTGTTAAGAAGAATCGGTTCTGTAACAGTCTGTCCTACGCTGTAATGGATATTTGCTGCGTTTACAAAGCGTGACTCCTCGTCCATAAGGACTGCATAGCCCTCATGGCATTCCATGACTATATATTTCATTTGTTTTCACCACCTTTGAGTACCTGCATTATATGACCGCGCATTATCTCATAGCCGTTGGTGCAAATGAGAAGCACTGCCACAAGATAGCGTCTGTGTCTTTCAAGGGACTTTCTCTCTACATTTGCGCCTTCTGCCAGCTTTGCCAGCGGAACGCGCTTAGTCCTGAGAAAGTCGTCCAGTATTTCGGGATTATTTCTTGCGTACTGAACAGCCCTCTGGCATATTTCAAGAGTACGGCGCTGCCTCGGAGAATTCTCCGCAACGTCGGTCATTGAAACGCCGAAGTCCTGCATCTGAGCTGAAAGCTCTGCTATTTCCTGCTGTGTTGCTTCTCTTAGTTCGTTTTCCTGGTATTTATCGTGTTCGTCGCGTATTGTATCTTTCAGGTCCTGTTTTTCATCGTCGGAAACGTCCAGCGATATCTGTCCTTTGTTTCGTTTTTCTTTTCTGTAGTTATCTATCAGTCGGTTCTTTATATGCAGAGCTGCAAATTTCAGAAATGAACCGCGCAGCTTCGAATAATTCTGAATAGATTCGTAAAAGGCGAACATAGCTATACTTAGCTCGTCGTCGCTTTTATCGGGCGGACGATTGAGGAATCTGGCTGTTTCTGACTTGATAAACGGCATATAAGCCTGTATCAGCTCATCTGCTGCGTGGCTGTCTTTTTTAGCCTTGTAGACCTGGGATATGATTTGATGCGCATCAGAATTCATATGTGCCACCCCCAATGTAATAATAGTTTACGTACAATAATTTATAAAAACGGGGTAATAAAAAATTTTTTTTGCAAAAAGCGCCCGACCATTGGGACGGGCGCCGAATATTAGCTGATAATGTGAGTGTTTACTTTGCTGTATTTTCCTCGTCCTGATGACGTATCTGCGCACGCTTTATCTTGCCGCCGAGAGTTTTCGGAAGCTCCTTGACGTACTCGATAACACGTGGATACTTGTATGGAGCAGTTTCACGCTTAACGTGATCCTGAAGCTCCTTTGTAAGCTCAGGTGACGGAGTATAGCCCTCAGCGAGAACGACTGTAGCCTTTACTACCTGACCTCTGATAGGGTCGGGAGTACCTGTGATAGCTGACTCAACAACAGCAGGGTGAGTGAGGAGTGCACTCTCTACCTCGAAAGGTCCGATACGGTAGCCGGAACATTTGATAACGTCGTCGTTTCTGCCTACGAACCAGTAATAGCCCTTTGAATCTCTCCATGCAACGTCGCCTGTGTCGTAATTCTCGCCGCCGAGAACAGCCTCAGTCAGCTCAGGGTTCTTGTAATAGCCGCAGAACAGACCTGTAGGACGCTCCTTGTCTATGCCGCAAACCATGATGCTGCCCTCTTCACCGTCATCGCACTCTGTGCCGTCGGGGCGGAGGAGGTGTATATTATAGAGTGGTGAAGGCTTGCCTGTTGAGCCCGGCTTAGGGTCTATCCATGGGAAGTTGGCAATAAGAACTGTTCCCTCTGTCTGACCGAAGCCCTCACGCATCTTCTTGCCTGTAAGCTCGTAGATACGGTTGAATACCTCAGGGTTGAGAGGCTCGCCTGCGTTGCAGAAATTCTGTATAGATGAAAGATCGTACTTGGTCATGTCCTCCTGGAGCATAAAGCGGTACATTGTAGGCGGAGCACAGAAGGTAGTCAGCTTGTAGTGGCTGATGACCTCAAGGATATCCTTTGCGTTAAATCTGCCTGTAAAGTCATATGCGAACTGGATAGCGCCGCATATCCACTGTCCGTATATCTTGCCCCAGCCGAACTTTGCCCAGCCTGAGTCGGATATGGACATATGGAGCTTATTCTCCTGTACCTGATGCCAGTACTTTGCTGTAACTATATGACCGAGTGGATGTGCGAAGTTATGGCAAACCATCTTCGGCATACCTGTAGAGCCTGATGTGAAGTAGATGAGCATGGTATCGGTAGCCTTTGTAGCCTCTGCACCTGTAGGACGCTCAAATGTGTCAGGGTACTTCTCTATTTCCTCCTCGAAGAAATCCCAGCCCTCACGGGGCTCTGCAACAGCTATCTTTTTCTTGAGAGTCTTGATCTCGGGAGCAGCACCGTCTATCTGACCTCTTATGTATTCGTCATCGCAGGCGATAATAGCAGAGATACCTGCCATATTGCCGCGGTATGCTATGTCATGTGTAGTAAAGAGCAGGTTTCCCGGGATAAGGATAACACCCATTTTGTGGAGAGCAGTAGCTATTACCCAGTATTCCCAGCGGCGGCGGAGTATCAGAAGAACTACATCGCCCTTTTTCAGACCAAGGCTGCGGAAATAGTTGCAGGTCTTGTTTGAAAGCTTTGAAATATCGGTAAATGTAAAGGTCCTTTCCTTCTTGTCATGGCTGAGCCATACAAGAGCCTTCTTTTCCGGCTCCTGCTTTGCCCACTCGTCAACGATGTCCCAGCCGAAGTTAAAGTCTTCGGGAACATTTACGCGGTAATTTTTCTTGAAATCCTCATATGAGTCGAACTCAATACGGGGAAGATATCGGTCTAAAAGCATGATTATAAGAACTCCTTTTTATTAGCCCCAAGCGGCGTTTTATTCAGCTATCATAGTGAGAAATCTTGCCTTGCTGTCGCCTACGCAGCGCTGTCCGTGGAGGTATGTGGGATTGAAGTATATAGAATCTCCCTCGTTGAGGATTATCTCCTGATCCTCGAAAACGACAGCAATTGTACCCTTGAGCACAAGATTGAACTCCTGTCCTGCGTGGCTTACGAGCTTTGCGGGCTCATCAGAGGGTTCGAGTGTAACAAGAAGCGGCTGCATCACCTTATCGGCATAACGGAAAGCAAGATCCTTGAAGCGGTAACCCGGATAGCGGCTGACGCTTCTGCCCTTACCGCGGCGGACGACCTGGAAAGTGTCGATACGGCTGGGTTCGCCTGTGACGAGCTCATTGAAATCGACTCCGAATTTGTTTGAAATTTCATAGATGACGCTTATAGGAAAGTCACCGTTCTGTTCATAGCCTGCATACTGCTCGGCAGATAGTCCCAGCTCCTCAGCAAGCTTTTCCTGTGTGTAGTCGCACACCTCGCGCAGCTCACGTATACGTGCTGCGATCTCATTAATGGTTTCCATAGCGCAACCTCCTCTTAATAGTATAATACATTAAATTGTACAAATTTAATGATAACACATTTTGGGCGGACTTGTCAAGATGTAAGGGGATTTATGGTAAAGAAAAACACTTCCGAAATCAAAAGCGGAAGTGTTTTGTGCTTTTTGCTCATTCGCGTTTCAGCGTGGCATTTTTGAGTATACAGTATCTTGCTTCGCCCTCGTTGTATGTATCAAAAGTGCCTGTAACAGTGATGAGAGCGTTCTGTGGAGGGTAGTCATCGGGATAGCTGAAGCTGCTGCCGAGATCGAATTCAAGCCCCTGCTGACAGCAGGCGGTAGCGTCTGCGATAAGCACGGCAAAATATGTTTTGTCGGTGGTCTCATCGTGGTAAGCGTTGAAGTTGCCTGTGACCTTTATGCTTTTGCCAATATATGATTCAGGGGAGATCATCATGTTTGAAACTGTGCTGAAAACCATGGTGCTGCTCATAGTTGAAAGGTCGTAGTCGAACTCGCCTTTTTTTACTTCCGAAACAGCCGATGAAGAACTGTCGGCGCTTTCTGCGGAGCTTCCGCATCCGCCGAAAATGGCAGTGCACAGGCAGAGAACGGCTGCAAATGCAAGCTTTTTCATTATTTTCCTCTCCTTAAAACGAAAGATGTGAGACTGAACAGGAAGAATACGGCGATGTCTGCCGAAACTATAGTAGCACCGACGGGAGTTCCTGCAAGTATGGAAATGATT
Organism: Ruminococcus flavefaciens; assembly: GCA_004554385.1. GTDB lineage: Bacteria > Bacillota > Clostridia > Oscillospirales > Ruminococcaceae > Ruminococcus > Ruminococcus flavefaciens_T. The sequence goes on along the minus strand of SFMO01000126.1, from coordinate 52,655 downwards.
ATGCCGAAAAATGCGCAGAGCAGTGATATTATCACCGAGCAGATGATAACGCTTCTGAAGCTCTTGAAAACCCGCATTGCCGACAGTGCAGGGAAGATTATCAGCGCCGATATGAGCAGAGAGCCCACGAAGTTCATGGCTATGACGATTATCATGGCAATAACTACTGCAATGAGCAGATTGTACAGGTCGGAGCGTATTCCCGTAGCTTTTGCGAAGCTTTCATCGAATGTGACGGCAAATATTTTGTTGTAGAAAATGAGAAATATGGCGATAACTATGACTGACATCGCCACACAGATCCATACATCTGCAAGAGAAAGGGTAAGGATAGCTGTTGAGCCGAAGAGCGTGCTGCACACATCGGCGGTAACATTTCCTGAGGTCCTGCCGTTGCCGCTCTGTGAGGCGATATTCATAAGCATATAGCCTAGTGCAAGGGCTCCCACGGAGATCATGGCGATAGCTGCGTCGCCCTTTATCTTGGTATTACTGCCTGTTCTCAGCAGCAGCACTGCCGAAATGACAGTTACGGGCATGATTATGAGCATATTGTTGGTAACTCCCGTGATTGTGGCAACTGCCATAGCGCCGAAGGCAACGTGAGAGAGTCCGTCACCGATGAATGAGAAGCGCTTCATTACCAGTGTTACGCCGAGAAGAGAAGAACACAGAGCGATGAGCAGGCCGACTATGAGAGCGTAGCGCACGGTGGGCATTGCAAAGTATCTTCCCAGCTCTGAGAACATATCACTCATTGTCATCACCTCCCATAACAGAAAGGAAAGCCTGTCCTATCCTGCTGTTCATATAGTCCTCTTTTGTTCCGAAAAACAGCTGTTTTCCACCAATATGCAGTATATGTGAGGCATATCTCACAGCGGCGTTCATGTCATGTGAGACCATGATGACGGTGATGCCGTCCTTTTTGTTGAGACTGTCGATAAGCTCATACATCTCGTTGGTAGCCTTGGGGTCGAGACCTGTCACAGGCTCGTCAAGGAGTATCATCTTCCTTGCGGCGCACAGTGCTCTTGCAAGGAGCACACGTTGCTGCTGACCGCCCGAAAGCTCCCTGTAGCAGCGCTTGGTTAGAGGCTCTATCTCAAGCCTTCTCATCATGTCGTGAGCAAGTTTTTTCTCCTCCTTATTGTAAAAGGGACGAAGTCCGCAGCGGTTCATACAGCCCGAAAGAACGATCTCCCTGACTGAGGCAGGGAAGTCTCTCTGCACCATGGTCTGCTGCGGAAGGTAGCCAATCTCATTTTTGCCCATTCCGCCGCAGAGCTCTATTTTGCCGCTGACGGGGGGCTTCAGTCCGAGAAGAGCCTTTATAAGCGTACTCTTGCCCGAGCCGTTTTCACCGACGATACAGAGGTAATCGCCGCTGCTGACGGTGAAGTTAAGGTCTTTGGCGATAACGTCGCCCTCATAGCCGAGAGAGACCTTTTCGCATTTAAGCAGTGCACTCATTTATCAAGCACCCTCTTCAAAGTTTCAAGATTTTCGTTCATAAGCGAAATATAGGAAGCTCCGTTTTTGATGTCGTTGGTGGTCACTGACTGCAGTGAGTTGAGCTTCTCAATAGAAACGTCCTTTTTCTTGGCGTTGGTGATTATGGACTTGGCAATGGAATCATCAGAGTTTTCAATGATGAATACAGTATCGAGGTCGAGCTGGTCAACCTTTTTAGCAAGTCTTGCAATAGTCTCGAAGCTTGCGGCAGTTTCAGCCGAGCAGCCGAGAAAAGCCGCATAGTAGTCTATGCCGTAGTCGTCGACGAGGTAGCGGAAGGGGAAACGGTCTCCAAAGAGAACTGTCTTGTTTTCGGACTTTTCAGCCATTTCGGCATAGCCGTCGTCGAGAGCTTTGAGCTCTGCCTCATAGGAATCAAGATTAGCGCGGTACTTTTCGGCATTTGCAGGGTCTTTTTCGCAGACACAGTCACATATAGCCTCGCAGATGACCTCAGCATTCTTAACTGAGAGCCATACGTGCTCGTCGTACTCGGGACCTTCCTCCTCTTCGCCCTCTTCTTCCTCCTCGGGCTCCATGCCTTCCTTCAGTTCCTCCTCCTTGATGCTCTGACCGAGAACATCAAAGAGCCTGAGAGTTTTCATCTCCTTATTTTTTGCATCCTTCAGTGAATCAGTTACCCATTTCTCGGACTCACCGCCGATGTACATGAGAATATCGCAGTCTGAGACAGCGAGCATATCCTGTGCAGTGGGCTGATAGTTGTGGAGGTCGACGCCGCTGCCGAGAAGATAAGTTACCTCAGCGCTGTCTGTATCGCCGACGATATTCCGTGTCCAGTCATATTCAGAGAAGGTGGTGCAGACTATGCTGAGCTTGTCGCTCTTCTTTGAAGCATTAGTGCTTGCACAGCCTGTGAATACTGAAGCAGCCAAAGCTGCGGATAATGTCAGAGACATGAGTCTGCCTTTTGAGAACATATGAATAACACCTCATATTTGAATTTGATAATCATTTTCAATTTATTATATACCATGTTTTACAGTTTGTCAAGGGCTTTTTGAAAAAACATATTGCTCTCACAGAGGTATACTTGACAATTACTGCTCTTTAATGTATAATAACCTTGTAATATTGATATGGGGGGCGGTATTATGCCGAAGACAGACAAGGACAAGGAACTCGACAAAATGTACAAGGAGCTTCTTGAGACCCGTGACAGTGTACGGTCTGCAAACAAGAAGGAAGGAAATCGTCTGCTGACGTTTTTTGTCGGACTTCTTCTTCTCGGCGGCGGATTGTTCATGATATTCCAGAATATCGAGGTCACAAGCACATGGGGATACGGAGGATCATTTTTCAGGATAGGAAGCTTCGGACTTCCTAACGGACTGATAATGCTTCCGATAATTATAGGCATAGTAATGCTTTTTCTCATGGATAAAAAGATATTCGGCTGGGTAGTGCTTTCGATAGGAATCATAATAGTTCTGCTCAGTGTAATGATGACAACACATCTTCACTGGATACGCTCCAGCGCCTTTACATTTATAGTAATGTTCGGCATGACAGCCGCAGGCGGCGCACTCGTACTGAAGGAGCTTTTCAGAAAGGACTAACAGAAATCCCGCACCGGAAAGGTGCGGGATATTTTTATTGCGTTATGTAAGCCGCGATCGGCTCGATATACTTTCTGTCGGTGTAGTCTCCCGACTTTGAAACGTGCTCAGCCATTGCGATGTCATCGGGGGATTTGTCCTTTTTGCCGTTGAGCATTGCGGCAAAGGTCTTCATCAGCATTTTTGAACTGAGGGGCATTTTGTCATAGTTGAGACCGCCCTCGCAGTAGAATACCTTTGCGAATTTTTTCTGCTCGTCGGTAAGTGACCTGTCCAGAAGATTGTTTACTCCCGAGTATTTCGCAGGACTTGCGCCGACGCAGAACATAGCCAGCCTTTTGCTTTGCCATTTTGCGATCCTGCTGGTGAACCAGTCTGCATTTCGTATCTTTTCGACAGCCACCCAGCCGCCATAGATTATGGCGTCGTATGGATCAAAATAATTATCGTCCTTTTTGTGGGCGTCCTTAAAAGTCATTATTTCGGCACTCAGCTTTTCTGCCAGCCATTCTGCATATCTTTTGGTGAAACCTGTCTGTGATGAGTATACTATAAGTGTTTTCATAATTATTACCTCTTTTTTAATGGCTCGTGCTTGAATGAATTGGTAGGTCTGGGATATGGATCAATCGAGAGCTGCAAATGCCTGTCTGAGGTCGTCGAGGATATCCTCAACATTTTCAAGTCCTACGGAAAGTCTTACGAGACCGCCGTTGATGCCTGCTGCGATGAGCTGTTCATCGGTGAGCTGACGGTGTGTAGCACTTGCAGGGTGAAGTACACAGGTGCGGATATCGGCAACGTGAACTTCGTTTGAAGCAAGCTTGAGAGAGTCCATGAACTTGATAGCTGTATTCTTGCCGCCCTTTATGATGAATGAGATAACGCCGCTTGTACCGTTGGGGAGGTACTTCTTTGCAAGCTCGTGGTACTTGCTGCTTGCAAGTCCGGGATAGTTGACTGACTCAACGTGCTCGTTGGCTTCGAGGTACTCAGCCACCTTCATAGCATTTACGCAGTATTCCTTCATACGGATGTGAAGTGTCTCAAGACCGAGGTTTAGGTAGAATGCTGACTGTGCTGAAGGGTAGCAGCCGAAGTCTCTCATAAGCTGCATTCTTGCTTTGATAATGTAAGCAGCCTTGCCGTAAGCCTTTGTATATATAGTTCCGTGGTAGCTCTCATCGGGCTCTGTGAACTCAGGGAACTTGCCGTTTGTCCAGTCAAAGTTGCCCGAATCAACGATAACGCCGCCGCCCTGAACTGCGTGACCGTCCATATACTTTGTTGTGGAGTGGATAACGATATCCGCACCGAACTCGAAAGGTCTGCAGAGGATAGGAGTAGGGAAGGTGTTGTCGATGATGAGAGGAACACCGTTCTCATGAGCGATCTTCGCAAATTTCTCTATATCGAATACTGTAAGAGCGGGATTTGCGAGAGCCTCACCGAAAACAGCCTTTGTGTTGGGCTTGAAGGCAGCTCTTATCTCTGATTCGGAGGCATCTGCGTCAACAAAAATACATTCAATTCCGAGCTTTTTCAGTGTGTATGCGAAAAGGTTGATAGTACCGCCGTAGATAGTAGCAGCTGAGATGAAGCTGTCTCCTGCCTTTAAGATGTTGAGCAGTGAGAGCAGGGAAGCTGCCTGACCGCTGGAGGTACACATTGCGCCGATACCGCCCTCAAGAGCGGCGATCTTGTCCTCAACAGCCATAACTGTTGGGTTTTCAAAGCGCGAATAGATAAGACTTTTGGTAGGATCATCGAATACTGCTGCCACATCGTCTGTAGAGTCATAGACGTAAGTAGTGCTCTGAACTATAGGAACTACTCTCGGCTCAGTATTCTTTGGTGTGTAGCCTGCATGCAGGCATTTGGTTTCGATCTTCATTGTAGGATACCTCCGTTGTATAATATTACTGTGTTTTTCTGTGAACGATGCGCTGTACCTTCGGTACGCAGAATTCCAGTATAGCACAGTATTTATCGATGATTGTGATGATATATGTTTCCTTGTATTTTGGCAATGGTCTTGTTGCCGGCCACATATGCTTTTCTATCATATCGCGCTCAAGGCGTGTGATGCTTGTGATCTCCGAAGCGTTTGCAGAAGCGAGCATGGCATGGTTGAAGCTGTGTGAAGCCTGATACCTTGTCTTTGCCGAGTTGTACTGCTTCCTGTCGTAGTAGAAGAGATCGTGAAGAAGTCCTGCTCTTGCGGCAGAACGGGCATTTAGATTGAATTTCCTGCATACCACATAAGTGTAGTAGGAAACATTCACGCAATGCTGAAAGCGCGTTGTGGATAGATGGTGAGTGATGGATCTGAGCTCCTGTACCTGCTGACAGCCGATTATATCTTTTACACATTCGTAGTAGCTGTTGGTGGTGAGCTCTTTGCGGGAACATATTGCTTTAAGCATTCTGTTTTCCCCCTTGTTGTCTTTTGTCTCTCATATATCGGAAACTCCGATACAGATATTATACAATAAACTCCGAAAAAAATCAATATACAAAATGAAAATAAATCCCGATATTTCGTCGAAGGAGCAGGTGTGTGAACCATATCTTACAAAATTTGCTGTGAGAATCTGTGTAGACATACAAATATGTTGACAGAATACACAAAAACGCAAGTGAATTTTTGTGCGGTAAGCCTAAAAACGAGAAAAAATATAAATTCAGCACTTTAAGGTATTGCAAAATAAGAATCGGAGTGTTATAATTGATTGTGAACTGCGGAAATCGCAGAATTTTGTAAAGGAGGTTTTTTAACAATGGCGTTAAAAAATCAGTATCTTATCGATCTTTTAGAAACAGTTAAGAAGAGAAATCCGGGTGAGCCTGAGTTTATCCAGGCTGTTACAGAGGTTCTTGAGACACTTCAGCCTGTTGCTGAAAAGAGACAGGACCTTATCGATGCAGGCGTATTCGACAGAATCGTTGAGCCTGAGAGACAGATCATGTTCCGTGTTCCTTGGGTTGATGACAACGGCAAGGTACAGGTAAACAGAGGTTTCAGAGTACAGTTCAACTCTGCTATCGGACCTTACAAGGGCGGTATCAGACTTCACCCATCAGTATATCTCGGAATCATCAAGTTCCTTGGTTTCGAGCAGGTATTCAAGAACAGCCTTACAACACTGCCTATGGGCGGCGGTAAGGGCGGTTCCGACTTCGACCCTAAGGGCAAGAGCGACGGAGAGATCATGCGTTTCTGCCAGAGCTTCATGACAGAGCTTTCAAAGCACATCGGTGCTGACTGCGACGTTCCTGCAGGTGATATCGGAACAGGCGCAAGAGAGATCGGCTTCATGTTCGGTCAGTACAAGAGACTCCGCAACGAGTTCGTTGGCGTTCTCACAGGTAAGGGCCTTACATACGGCGGTTCACTCGCAAGAACAGAGGCTACAGGCTACGGTCTTTGCTACTTCACAAATGAAATGCTCCAGGCTAACGGCAAGAGCTTCGAGGGCAAGACAGTTGTTATCTCAGGTTCAGGTAACGTTGCTATCTACGCTACAGAGAAGGCTACTCAGTACGGCGCTAAGGTAGTTACAGTTTCTGACTCAAACGGTTATATCTACGATCCTGACGGAATCGAGCTTGATCTCGTTAAGCAGATCAAGGAGGTTGAGCGCGGACGTATCAAGGAATACATCGGCAGAACTTCACACAAGAACGCTGAGTACCACGAGGGCAGCGTTTGGACTCTCAAGTGCAATGCAGGCGGAATCAAGCTTGATATCGCTCTTCCTTGCGCTACACAGAACGAGATCAACGGTGACGGTGCTAAGGCTATCGTTGCTAACGGTGCTTTTGCTATCGCTGAGGGTGCTAACATGCCTTCAACTCCTGAGGCTATCGAGACATATCTCTCAAATGGTCTTCTCTATGGTCCTGCAAAGGCTGCTAACGCTGGCGGTGTTGCTACATCAGGTCTCGAAATGAGCCAGAACAGCGAGAGACTCAGCTGGACATTCGAAGAGGTTGACGAGAAGCTCCACGGCATTATGAAGTCTATCTTCAAGGCTTGCGACGATGCTGCTAAGGAGTATGGTATGGCTGGCAACTACATGGCAGGCGCTAACATCGCAGGCTTCCTCAAGGTTGCTGAGGCAATGAAGGCTCAGGGTTGTGTTTGATCCTGAACGGACGGCTTATATCAGAATAATCAGTTAAGTAAACCTAAGATCTCCTGTTGTTTTATGCGACGGGAGATTTTTATTTTAAAAAAATGCACAAATCAGGTGCTGCCAAATTGTTGAAAACATAGAAATGCTGCTTTTTGAACAATTACCACTGCATAATGACTTGAAATATGTGCAAAATGTGATATAATACTATTGTGTTTATTTTATCAAAGTCTAAGTAATAATTTATGTTTGGGGGTATCACCGATGAAAAAACCTATCATCACAATCGAACGTCAATACGGAAGCGGCGGAAGCGTCATCGGTCAGCTTGCAGCAAACAAGCTTGGCATTAACTGCTATAATCGACAGATACTGAAAATGACAGCCGAAAGATGCGGACTTGATATCAGCAACCTTGAAAGCGCTGAGGAGAATGTCCCTACAAGCTTCTTATATTCTCTGCTGCTTTCGGCTAATCCTGCAAGAACTATGGAGGAGAATCTCCCCCTTTCTGATAAGGTATTCATAATGGAGAGCCGTATCATAAATGAAATAGCCGAAAAAGAACAAAGCTTTGTTCTCGTGGGCAGATGCGGAAACTATATCCTTGAGGATAAGGGCTGCTTCAGCGTATATATATATGCAGATCCTGAGGAGCGCATGAAGCGCGCTGTGAAGGACTATGATATAGAAGAGAACAAGGCTGAGTCTGTTATGAAAAAGGCGGATAAGCGCCGCGAGACCTTCTATAATGTCAATACAGGCAAGCGCTGGCAGGATAAGGATCAGTATTCACTCTGCCTCAACAGCGCCGAGCTGGGAGATGAGCTCTGTGCGGAGCTCATTGTAAAGGCTTATCAGGAGTATAACAGCCGTTTTGCTGAATAATAAAGAATAAACAGCTCCTTCTGAGGGATAATACCCTGAAAGGAGCTGTTTTTATGTCCGTTGTGCTTATTCGTTCCATAATGCTGTATATTCTGGTAATATTTGCAGTGCGGCTCATGGGAAAACGTCAGCTCGGAGAGCTTCAGCCCTCTGAACTGGTCATAACTATACTGGTATCAAATATAGCGACACTTCCTATTGAGGACGTAAATATCCCGATTATCGTCGGAGTTACGCCTATACTGGCACTGGTGTGCTTTGAGGTCATGGTGTCATGGCTGAATCTGAAGCTGCCAAGGCTCAGAAAGCTTATTTCGGGAAGTCCGAAGATAATCGTAAGAAACGGCTGCATAGAGAGGGATATTCTCCGTGAACTGCGTTTTTCCGCAGATGATCTTCTCATGGCGCTGAGAAGCAAGGATATATTCGATCTCAGCGAGGTGCAGTACGCTATTGTTGAGACGACAGGAAGCGTTTCGGTTATGAAAAAACCTTCGGAGGATACTCCCACAAGAAGCGATATGAATCTGTCGGCAGAGTGCTCCGATCCCCCTGTGCTTATCATCTCAGACGGAAGATTCATTCCGCAGGCTATGGAGTCATTGAAGCTGAGCAGGGGAGTGGTGGAAATGCTGCTGGAGAAGCAGAAAATGAGCACCCACGACGTATTCATTATGACAGCTGACACGGCAGGGAACTGCTTTATCGCCGATAAGCAGGGGACTCCGCCGAAAATCGTGAACTTGAGGTTGAAAAATGACAAGAGTTAGTGTAAGCGGAGCAATACTTCTGCTCCTCATAGGCGTGAGCATTTTTTCGGGAATATGGGTGAACCGCTGCTGTGACGTGATCCTCTCAGAGATAAACGTGATATACGACCTTGAAGAAATGGGGGATACTTCGGGAGCTGCCGATAAAGCAAGGCAGATGAACGAGGATTGGGAGAGCTTCCGCAAAAAGGCTTCGGTGCTGCTGAAATATGACAAGCTTGTTGAGATAGACCGTCTGTGCTCGCGGATAGAACATCTCACGGAAAATGAGGAGGACGAAATGGCAGCAGAGCTGTCGGAGCTCCGACATATGCTTGAAATGCTGAAAAGCGGCGAAACGCCGCTTGTTACAAGTGTATTCTGATAAAAAAGGGACATATCAGGTTGCTCCCCTTTGCGGAAATCTGGTTACCGAGCCTGAAATTGCAGCCTTGTAAGTGTAACCTGCGATCCGCCAGAGGGGGCTCCCCTCAGCTGTCCCTTTTAAAATATCATTTTATGGTCCGTCTATCCATATTCCGAACTGACCGATGTCATTCAGGTTTAAATCCTGATAGATATTTTGCTTTTTCCCTTTTAAGCCGTTATCGTTAAGACACCTGCACCAACCTTTGCATATTATGGTATTCTTTGTGGTGTTAATGCTGAATGAAATGTCAAAATCTTGGCAGTTCCAGCAATTGGCCTGATAAATATAGAAACTGAATTCTGCACTGTCATACTTTACAGTGTATACATAACGTCCGTATTCACCTGCGCGGTTTTTGATCTTACTGCCGTTTACATGGAGCTTTTCCTCTTGGTCACGGTGAGTACAAGTGACCTCGCATTCAGAGAGTGGAATGTCTTTGCCGTCAACAGTCAGCGAAACTGTACCTTTTATTCTGTCAAAGGGATAGATATAATTGAAAAACAGCGCAGGAACGGCAAATCTTATGGCAGTTACTGCGATGATGACAATAGAAACAAATATCAGGAAGATTTTCCGACTCTTTTTCATTTTATTATGTGAACGATCTGACTCAGTAATTATGCATTATGCATTACTTTTCCAGTGTTCCGTGGGAGAGCGACTTCAGATAAGCATTGATGAAGCCGTCGATGTCACCGTCCATAACAGCCTGTATATTGCCGTTTTCAAAGCCTGTACGGGTGTCCTTTACGAGGGTGTAGGGCATGAATACATATGAGCGTATCTGCGAGCCCCATGCGATCTGGTTCTGAACGCCCTTGATGTCCTCGATTTTTTCAAGGTGCTCCCTTTCCTTGATCTCAACCAGCTTTGAACGGAGCATCTTCATAGCGTAGTCCTTGTTCTGGTACTGGCTTCGCTGAGTCTGGCAGGATACAACGATGCCTGTGGGCTTATGGATAAGACGTACAGCCGAGCTGGTCTTGTTGACCTTCTGTCCGCCTGCACCGCTTGAACGGTAAACTTCCATTTCAATATCCTCTGGACGGATATCGACCTCGATAGAGTCATCAAGTTCGGGCATTACTTCGAGAGCGGCAAATGAAGTGTGGCGGCGTCCCTGTGCGTCGAATGGAGATACGCGGACAAGTCTGTGAACGCCTGACTCGGACTTCATGTAGCCGTAGGCATTCTCGCCCTCGATAAGGATAGAAGCTGACTTCATACCTGCTTCGTCACCGTCGAGATAGTCAAGAAGCTCCACCTTGAACTCATGGCGCTCTGCCCAGCGGTTGTACATACGATAGAGCATTTCAGCCCAGTCCTGAGCCTCAGTACCGCCTGCACCAGCATGGAAGGTGAGGATTGCGTTGGCGTTGTCATATTCACCGTTAAGGAGAGTGGCCAGCTTTTCGTCCTCAAGCTTGGTCTTGAAGGCTTCCGACTCCTTCTTTATCTCCTCAATGTCGCTCTCGTCGTCAGCTTCGATAGAAAGCTCGATAAGAGTGATTATATCTTCGAGGTTTTCGTTGAGCTGGTTGTACTTTTCGATCTTTTTTTCAAGGGACTTCTGCTCCTTGAGCACCTTCTGGGAATTTTCGAGGTCGTCCCAGAAGCCCTCCTTGGCAGTTTCCTCGCCAAGCTCTGCAACGCGCTTTTTTGCGGCTTCTATATTCAGAACGTCAGCAAGCTCCGCCATTTCTTTGCGGTAGCCTGTCATTTCGACTCTGAGTTCGTCAAGTATGATCATAGTTTCAAATCCTTTCAAACATAGATACATACATTATAACACAGTTTTTCGCGGAGTGCAAGGGGGTAAAGAGAGATTTCCGCGTTTTTTTGTTGAGGGGAGTTCCATGTATTCTGCTCTGAGTTCTTGATTTTTCGTCTTGACAAACGTGAATTTATCGTGTATAATAGTAAAGTATCAAAGGCGATGATGAAGAGGAGTACTCAGGACACCCGATTTTCAGAGAGCTGTCGTGCGGTGTAAGGCAGTATGAGGGGCTTGCGGAAGTAGCTTCGGAGCTTCGCGTGCCAACGGCTTTTGCTCAGTAGTATGCGGCGTGATCCTCACGTTACAGGGGAAGAGGCTTAGCGGCTTCGCAGAGTGCGGGATAATTCCCGAATTCAGGTGGTAACACGGACTTTAGTTCGCCCTGGACCTATAACGGTTCAGGGCGATTTTAATTCATAATGCATAATTTAAGAGGTCAGCTTCGTTGACGGATTTAAATTATACTGCCGTGAAACGTTTCAAATATATCGCCGTTAGGCGATACCGCAAATTATGAATTATGCATTATGAATTATGAATTGATCGAAAGGAAGATTTGAATGGCAAAGGAACTTGCAAAGGCTTACGATCCAAAGGACTTTGAGGACCGTATCTATGCCGCATGGAACGACAAGGGCTGCTTCCGTGCAGAGGCTGATCCAAAGAAAACGCCCTACACTATAGTTATTCCCCCTCCGAACATCACAGGACAGCTTCATATGGGACATGCCCTTGATGAGACATTACAGGATATCCTTATCCGCTGGAAGAGAATGAGCGGCTACAGCGCACTGTGGCTCCCGGGTACTGACCATGCTGCTATAGCTACAGAGGCTAAGATAGTTGAGGCTATGCGCAAGGAAGGCATTACCAAGGAGGACCTCGGCAGAGAGGGCTTCATGAAGCGCGCATGGGAATGGAAGAAGCAGTACGGCGGACGTATCGTTGAACAGCTCAAGAAGCTGGGTTCTTCATGTGACTGGTCAAGAGAGCGCTTTACTATGGACGAGGGCTGCTCAAAGGCTGTAAAGGAAGTTTTCATCAAGTACTACGAAAAAGGCCTCATCTACAGAGGTGAGCGTATCATAAACTGGTGTCCTAAGTGTAAGACCTCTCTTTCCGACGCTGAGGTAACTTATGAGGATCAGGCAGGCCATTTCTGGCACCTCCGCTATAAGATAAAGGACTCAGACGGCTATCTGGAGCTTGCTACAACACGTCCTGAGACTCTTCTCGGCGATACTGCCGTTGCTGTAAATCCTAAGGACGAGCGCTATACAGACCTTGTGGGCAAGACAGTTATCCTGCCTATCGTTCACCGCGAGATACCTATCGTTGCCGATGATTATGTTGAAATGGACTTCGGAACAGGCGTAGTTAAGATAACTCCTGCTCACGACCCTAACGACTTTGAGGTAGGTCTCCGTCACAAGCTGCCTGTTATCAATGTTATGAACGACGACGCTACTATCGTTGACGATTACCCTGCATATGCAGGCATGGACCGCTATGAGGCAAGAAAGAAGATAGTTGAGGACCTGGAAAAGGAAGGTGCTCTTGTCAAGATAGAGGAGTACAGCCATAATGTTGGTACATGCTACCGCTGCGGTACTACTGTTGAGCCTAAGGTATCAACTCAGTGGTTCGTTAAGATGAAGCCCCTTGCAGAGCCTGCTATAAAGGCCGTAAAGAACGGCGATACAAAGTTCGTTCCCGAGCGCTTCGACAAGATATACTTCCACTGGCTCGAAAATATCAAGGACTGGTGTATCTCCCGTCAGATATGGTGGGGACATCAGATACCTGCATTCTACTGCGACGAGTGCGGCGAGATGGTAGTTACCAAGGAGAGCAGTGCAGTTTGTCCTAAGTGCGGCAAGCCTATGAGACAGGACCCCGATACCCTTGATACATGGTTCAGCTCTGCACTCTGGCCGTTCTCAACTCTGGGCTGGCCCGAGAATACCGAGGACCTGAAGTACTTCTACCCAACAAATACACTTGTAACAGGCTATGATATAATCTTCTTCTGGGTAATCAGAATGATGTTCAGCGGTCTGGAGAATATGGGCAAGGTACCTTTCGATACAGTTCTTATCCACGGACTTGTCCGCGATTCACAGGGACGCAAGATGTCCAAGTCACTGGGCAACGGTATCGACCCTCTCGAAGTCATCAACGAGTATGGCGCTGACGCTCTCAGATTCATGCTTGCTACAGGCAACTCACCCGGAAACGATATGCGTTATATCGACGACAAGGTAAAGGCTGCACGTAACTTCGCTAACAAGCTCTGGAACGCTTCACGTTTCATAATGATGAATCTCCCCGAGGACTTCGAGTTCAAGGGACTTCCCACAGAGCTTGAATTAGAGGACAAGTGGCTGGTAAACAAGTTCAATCAGCTTGCTAAGGAAGTCGGCGAAAACCTCGATAAATATGAGCTTGGCGTCGCTTCACAGAAGATATACGACTTTATCTGGGACGTATTCTGCGACTGGTATATCGAGCTCACAAAGCCCCGTATACAGGCAGGCGGAGAGACAATGGCAAAGGCTCAGGCAGTTCTTGTATGGGCAATGCAGGGCATGCTGAAGCTCCTCCACCCATTTATGCCGTTCATAACCGAGGAGATATGGCAGGTCCTCAATAACGAGAAGTCCATGATTATCCTTGAAACTTACCCGACATATGATGCTTCTATCGACTTCACAGCCGAGGAAAAGGCATTCGAGAAGATAATCTCAGCTATCAAGGCTGTAAGAAATACACGTACTGAAATGAACGTACCTCCATCGGTAAAGGCTAAGCTCTTTATTGAGACCGCCGACAAGGAGCTCTTTAACTCCTGTGCAGTATTCTTTGAGAAGCTTGCTTCTGCTTCCGCAGTTGAGACAGGCGACAAGTTCGATATTCCTGATTCTGCCAACGCAGTTACAGATTCGGCACGTATCTTCATTCCTATGGACGAGCTTGTTGACAAGGAGAAGGAGATAGCGCGTCTCGAAAAGGAAAAGGCTAAGGTACAGAAGGATATTGACTTCCTCAGCGGAAAGCTCAATAATCAGGGCTTTATCGCAAAGGCTCCTGCTCAGCTCATTGACGCTGAAAAGGCTAAGCTTGCAAAGGCTGAAGAGAAAATGGCTAAGATAGAGCAGTCTATCGCAGCTTTCAGAAAGTAATAAAACAGCAAAGCTCCCCAATATCGGGGAGCTTTTTTGCTGCGATTGTTTATCTGAAGGAGTAATGAAAGTTACACTTTCGGAAATGGTTTGATTTATCAGGGTGACATGATGACACATATTCGTCATTTTCTTACTTCTCTTATAGGAAAATATAAAATATATAAAAGATATAGAAATTCGGGCTTATGTGTCATATTCGTCACCGATAGCCTATGAAGGAATGAAACCCTGTATTATTCTTCCTCGTCCTCAGCCTCAGCCTTGTCAGCCTTTGTGGCCTTCTCGGTCTTGTCTGACTTGTCGGACTTGCTCTTCTTAGTGGTTGTCTCTTCTTCCTCTTCATCCTCTGCTTCGTCTTCAGCTTCGTCCTGCTCGTCTGCTTCTTCCTCAGACTTGCTGTTCTTCTTTGTACTGCTCTTTGTAGTCTCTTCTTCCTCAGGCTGCTCGACAACCTTTTCGTCGAGAGTTACCTTGACAGTCTTTTCCTCTTCGTCTCTTACAAAGGTTATCTCAAACTCATCGCCTGCTGAGTACTTGCTCATCTGACCGATAAGCTCTTCATTTGATGTGACCTTTTCACCGCCAGCCTTTACGATGATGTCGCCCTTCTTGAGACCTGCCTTTTCAGCGGCACTGCCCTTGTTTACAGAATAAACATATACGCCCAGAGGCCAGTCGTACATCTTTGCAGATGCTTCATCTATAGTCTTGCAGTTGATACCGAGCTGAGGCTTTCCTGTAACGTAGCCGAACTTCATAAGGTCATCAATGATTGAAGCAGTCTCATTTGAAGGAATAGCAAAGCCGATACCTTCGATAGAAGCTCCTGATGATGAATATGATGATGACATCTTTGAGGAGTTGATACCAATGACCTGACCATATTTATTGATGAGCGGACCGCCTGAGTTTCCTGAGTTTATAGCAGCGTCGGTCTGGATAAGGTTCATAGCCTTGCCGTTGATGGAGATATTACGGTTAAGACCTGATACCATACCGCCTGTAACGGTGTCCATGAGCTCAAAGCCGAGAGGATTTCCGATAGCGATAACAGATTCGCCAAGCTTAAGCTCATCGCTGTTGCCGAATTCTGCGGCTGAAAGACCTGTTTCGTCTATTTTAAGTACAGCGAGGTCACAGTCAATGTCCTTGCCGATTATCTCAGCGTCATATGTCTTGTCATCGTCAAGAACTACGGAAACGCTTGTTGCTTCATATCCGCCGTACTCGCTGTCATATATAACGTGAGCGTTTGTAACGATATAGCCGTTCTCAGAGATTATAACTCCTGTACCCGTGCCCTTGAATTCTCTTGTTACAGGCTCGCTGTTTCTGCCGTTGCCGCCGAAACCATTGCCGAAGCCGTTTCCGAAGCCAAAGCCGAAATCAAAGAAGTCCTCAATATCGCCGAAGTTGCTGCCCATAGTCTGCTCAGTTGTGAAGGTGGATTCGATTCCTACAACTGACGGCAGCACCTTTTCGACGATCTCCTCGTTTGAAAGGGTATTGCCGCCGACCTCTGTAGGCTTTATGAGGCTGACTGCCTTTGAAGCAAGTCTGTCGCTGCTTTCCTTTGTAGCCTTTGTGCTCTCCTCCTCAAGCTCCTCAGCTACAGTCCTGGCTGAGAGATTCTCGCCTGCGAAGTGGCGGTATACACCGATGGAGCCGCCTGAAACTATAGCCATAGCCATTATGAATGAAGCGACCTTAAGACCTGTGTGCTTCTTTGGCTTGTTCTCAGTCTGAACACTGTCAGTGCTGAAGCCCTGATTATTTACGTTGTTATTATTTGGATCCTGCTGGTTATTATAATTGTAATTGTACTCACTCATACTATTCACGTTCCTTTTCTATTATTTCTGAGGTTCTCCCTCAGCCTGTGATTATATTATATTCACCCTTTGTGATATTGATTTGCGGCAATTGTAATGTTTTTGAGAATTTTATGTGTAAATTCTATCACATTTCAAGTCTTTGTGTGTTAAATGTGATAGCTGTGTTAAGCAGGGCGCTTCTTATATGATATAAGCGCGGAGCCCGCGCAGCCATTTTCGCGTCGCAGTGCAGGAGGACCAGAACTTTTTCGCCGCGCATCCTGCTATTTTTCTTCTTATATGATATAAGCGCGGAGCCCGCGCAGCCCTTTTCGCGTCGCAGTACATGAGAAACTGAACTTTTTCGCCGCGCCTCCTGCTATTTTTCTTCTTATATGATATAAGCGCGGAGCCCGCGCAGCCCTTTTCGCGTCGCAGTACATGAGAAACTGAACTTTTTCGCCGCGCCTCTTGCTATTTTTCTTCTTATATGATATAAGCGCGGAGCCCGCGCAGCCTTTTTCGCGTCGCAGTGCAGGAGGACCAGAACTTTTTCGCCGCGCCTCTTGCTATTTTTCTTCTTATATGATATAATAAAAACATTATATATATATATTAAGGAAAGGAAATATATGGATAGTTCAGATATATGGAAGATAGTTCTTGTCATTGCGATGATGATATTTTCGGCGATATTTTCAAGTACCGAAACTGCCTACTCCAGCGTCAACAAGCTTCGTCTGAAGAATTATGAGGCTCAGGGTAGCAAAAAAGCGAAAAAAGCCCTGAAGCTTGCAAACCGCTTTGACGAGGTGCTTACAGCGGTCCTGATCGGAAATAATATCGTCAATATCGCAACATCGTCAGTGAGCACTATCATATTTATAAGTATTATGGGCAGCAAGGGTGCGGCAGTTTCTACAATTGTGATAACTGTCCTTGTACTCATATTCTGCGAGGTGCTGCCTAAGTCCTATGCCAAGAAAAACGCAGAAAAGCTGGCGCTTGCCTTTGCAGCTCCACTGTCGTTTCTGGTCATGGTATTCAAGCCATTCGTCTGGCTGCTGAACAAGCTGTCATCGGCAATAGCAAAGGGTGATGAAGCTCCCAGCGTTACGGAAGACGAGCTGAAGTACATGATAGACGAGATAGAGGAGCAGGGCGTTATCGAGGAGCAGGAAAGCGAACTGGTCAAAAGCGCTCTGGAGTTTGACGAGATAGCCATAAACGAGATACTCATCCCGAGAGTCAAAGTCATCGGCGTTGAGCTGGGCTCATCTATCGACGAAATAAAGGAGATATTCAGCAGAGAGATGTATTCACGTCTGCCTGTCTATGAGAAAAGCCTTGACAATATCGTGGGTATCATCACAAACAAAGCCTTCTTCAAAATGCTTGTTGAGGGCGGAAGCGATATTGCGCCTATCATACAGGAGGTACCGCATATTGCCGATACTAAGCTTATTAGCGAAGCTATGCGTGATATGCAGCGCTCAAAGGTACATCTTGCAGTCGTTATCGACCAGTATGGCGGTACTAAGGGTATCGTTACCCTTGAGGACATAATCGAGGAGCTTGTCGGCGAGATATACGACGAAGACGACGAAATAGAGACAAATATTATGATGCTTGCTCCCGATAAGTACGAAGTTGCAGGTGATATGAGCATAAGTGATATGCTGGACATGCTTGACCTTGACGAGGATATGATAACCACTGATTATACCTCCGTAGGCGGCTGGGTGACTGACGTCATGGAGCATATCCCCGAGGCAGGAGAGACAGCAGAGAGCGGTATCTTCCGCATTACAGCTGCTGAGGTGAACGAGCAGAATGTCGAAAAGGTCATTATCGAGGTGCTTCCCACTGATGAAGATGAGGAAGATGACGAGAAGGATGATGAATAAGCGGCTATGAAAAAGAAAAGCGGAAAAGCCCTGATAATTTCAGGGGCAATAATGCTCCTGACAGGCATTCTTTTTAATATACGGACTATATTTGGTCTTATCGGCTTGCTTACAGCAGACGAATCAGCGGATATCGGCATTATCGGCGGTGCAGACGCTCCGACGGCTATATTTCTTACTGACAGGATATTTGCTGATATGATGATAATTGAAAAGGCAGGACTTCTGCTGCTCATCGCAGCTCTAATTCTGATCATCGTCGGCATTGCAAAATGCATCAAAAGTAAACATTCATCATAATAACAAAGCTCCCGAAACTTTATTGCTTCGGGAGCTGTTTTTATTCTACCGTACCCTCACTTCTGCCGATAGTGAGGACAAAGCCCTTGTTTATAGGCATAATACCGTTTGGGTCAACGGTCTTGACCGTATTGTCGGGAAGCTTTACGCTCCATGTGTCCTGCGTAAGGTTTCTGAGAGCATGCTTGCTTGGGTCTTTCTTGTTGCGGACTACCTCGCCGATGACCTTGTGGAAGTCACCGTCGGTATCGCCTGTCATGCCTTCATAGAGCTTGGCTCCGCCGAATGACGGAAGCTCAAATCGCTTGAACTTTATGCTTTCGGTGCAGGTCAGCTGACCGCCGCAGTACATGCAGTTTACTGAGTACTTTGGTGCGATGAAGGTCTCCTTGCCGCAGTGAGGACAGGGGACAGTTTCACTTCTCAGCCTTACAAATGCATCAAGCCATGTCAGCTCGATAACTCTGTCGTAGGGCGGCTTTACCGAGTTCTTTCCAAAGGACTGCACGAAAAGGTCGCGGATATAGTCGGGATAAATCTTCCAGAAGCGGAGAGTATTTGTATTGAGCTGGTTATTTGCAGCATTGCGGTCGTCCTCGGGGTCAAGAACGAAAACAGGGTCGCTGCCGTAGAACTTCTTTTCAAGCTCAGGAGTCATACATGGGGGAGTGGAATACTTTCCCTCAAGAGGGTGCTCGATAAACAGCATACGAAAGAGTATGACTGCCAGTGAGAAGCGGTCTGAGCGCTTGTCAGGAGCTCCGCCGAGAACTACCTCCGGAGCCATGTAGCGCTGTTTGCCTGCAATACCGAAGTTGACTCCGCGTTCGGAAACATTGTCGTTGTCGCATATGAGGACGTCGCCGTTCTGCGGATTTATGAAGAAGTTGCCGTTGTTAAGGTCCTGATAGCTGTAGCCGTCGTTGTGGAGAGCGCGGAAGCCTTCGATGATATTGATAGCGGCATTGCAGCGGGCAGTGATGTTAGCAAAGCTTGCCTTCATGCGTCTTGTTTTGGGGTCCCAAAGCAGGAATCGTGTGAGCTCTTCGTAGCCCTGTGGGCGGAGTGGCATGATATAGCCGAAGCTGCCGTCTATCCAGTTTGAGAGCTCCTCAGGCCACAGAAAATTCTTGGTGGGAGCGCCTTTTTTTATGTTTGCCTTGAGGTTTTCATAGAACTCCTCAGGGTTTTTCATTTTTTCAATGGTTGACTTGTGATACCATTTCAGCGCCATTTCCTTGCCGCCGCACTCTACACGGTAGACATTTCCCTGTCCGCCGCCTCCGAGAAATTCAAGTATGGTGAATGTTGAGTTATATACGGTCCTGCCTTTGTATCCTACTTTAAGTTCTGCCATAGTTTACTCCTTTCGGTGAGTTTACTGGTTTGAGAATTCTTCGTTCTGTGGTTTTGTGGTGACAGCAGGCTCAGAGGTATATGTGACTGATTCTGTTGTTGTTTCCGCAGATGATGTGCCTGCTGGAGAGACTGTGTTCTGACAGAGCCAGTCGCACCATTCAGCGTAGTACTTAGCCAGAACGTGGATACCGTCACTGGTATATTCTGCGGTAAGAGCTCCTGAGCCGTCGTCGAAAATGCTGTTTACTTCAATATAGAAAATGGATTTATTGTCTGCAAGTGCCTGTATCTTGCTGTTGAGGGCATTGATACGCTCGTTTGAGATAGATGATGTCTCAGCAAATGAGGCAACGTGGAGATTGCCCTGGAGATAGATGATAGCGTTGGGCTGTACAGAGTGTATCTCGTCAACTGCCTTTCTGTAAGCCGAGGCTGTGTACTCAATATCGTTGCCGACTTCATTTATGCCGAGCATAAGATATATCTTTGCATAGGGCTTCTTTTTCAGGAAGTCCCAAACTGTTTCTCCGTTAACATATGAGGTGTCTATCTGATATGCAGAGAGACCTCTCTGGCAGAAATAATCTGCATTTTTCAGTGTTCCGTAGTCGCGTATTCCCTCTGTACGGGAATCGCCGATGAACAGGGCGTCGTCGAAGTATTCCGGACCGCTCGCTACGAAGTTTACTGCGGAGGAGGTCGTTTCAGCAGGCTTGTCCTCAGCAGGAGCAGTAGTTGCGCCCTCTGATGTGGGCTGAGCTTCGGAAGCTGTTTCCTGTGCAGGAGCAGATGTAGGCTCGGCAGAAGGCTCGGTGGCTGAGACAGGCTCTTTTGCTGAAGTCTTCGGTGCAATAGTCACGCTGTCCTTCCATATCTGCTTATATATGAGCGGTGATGCCACCAGACAGGTGAGCAGAAGTATCACCGTGTATACGCATTGTTTGAACTTGTTCACTTTATTCTCTCCTTAGAATCTGAAATACATGAATGGGTCGTCCATACCCTGATACATACAGTACACAGCCATACAGAACACGATTATGAGAAGTACAGCCGTTATGATGGAATGTTTTATCTTCTTGTAGACTATCTCGGGCAGTCTTGTTGAGAAAAGGAGTCCGAGAGCGAAATATTTCCAGTATTTAGCCCAGTGCACTGCATAGTCATTATCCATTACAGCGTAGGTCTTCTGGGGCAGGAAGGGAAGAAGTCTCTTGAAGTATATTCCAAGCTCATGGAAATCTGTTATAGCGAATATGAGCCATGTAACGGGGATTATCACCAGCATATAGAGGTGACCGAGGGGCTTTATCCTGTTGAGGGTCTTGCCTGTCCAGAATTTTTCGGACATGATTATGAGGAAGAGCACCAGTCCCCAGAGTACGAAGTTCCAGCTTGCGCCGTGCCACAGACCTGTGAACAGCCATACAACAAGCATATTGAACACCATGCGTCCCTCGCCTTTGCGGTTTCCGCCCAGCGGTATATAGATGTAATCCTTGAACCATGAGCCTAAGGTCATATGCCAGCGTCTCCAGAATTCCGTCATGGTAAGTGACATATAAGGATGGTCAAAGTTTCTGGGGAGCTCGAAGCCCATTATCCTTCCGAGGCCTATTGCCATGAGGGAGTAGCCGCAGAAGTCGAAGTAAAGCTGGAATGAATAGGCAAATATACCCATCCATGCTAGCCTTGAGGATATACTCTCGTAGCCTATCATGGAAATATCGCTCCACAGACCGCCTATCTGGTTTGCAATGAGTACCTTGTAGCCAAGACCTATGGTAAATGTCTTGAGACCGTCCTCGACCTTCTGAATGGTGTGGGTACGGCTTTTCAGTTCCTTTGCAACGTGGTCGAAGGTGACGATAGGACCTGCGATGAGCTGAGGGAACATAGTGATGTATGCTCCGTAGTTGACGAGGTTCTTTTCGGCTTTTGCCTTGCCTCTGTAAATATCGATGATATAGGAAACGTTCTGGAAGGTGTAGAAGCTGATACCGATAGGTAGAATGATATTCTTTACGGTAAAGCTCTGGTGGAACAGAGCGTTGATATTCTCAGTGCCGAAGGTCCAGTATTTGAAGAATATCAGCCACCAGAAGTTGAAGAGTATACCGAAGATGAGCCACAGCTTTTTAGTGTATCTGCTGTTTTCGATAAACTGTGCCACAATGAAGTTGAGCAGTACAGTCAGCAGGAAAAGCGCTATATATACTGGCTTCTTAACTCCGAAGCTGTAGAACAGGACGCTTCCCGTGAAGATAATGAGGTTCTGGTAGCCTATCCTTGTGGAGTTGTATGCCTGCATAATGAGGAATCCCACTGCCAACAGGTACAGAAGAACGGGTAAAGGCTTGAATAGTCCGTGGTCGTGGAACAGGACATATCCTGCTACGGCACTTGCAATAGTTATCAGGACACATCGGTATCGCTTCTCATTGGCTGTGCAGGATTCAAATAACAGCCAGAATACTGCCGCTAAGAAAAGCAGTATGTTCAGAAGGGACGTGAGCTTCAGAACATGGAAAACAACGAAGCCTGCCATTACGCCTGAAACGACTAATACGATATTCCTGAATTTTTTTTCGGACGCCGAATAGGCTATCAAAAAAAGAGGCAGAAATATGAAGATAAACTCCAAACTGCTGAAAACCAAATATACCACCCTTTAATTAATTCATTTATTGTAATAACGCAGCAGCATGTTATATGTATAATCTGCGGAAAATAGCGTTATAAAAACTCATACATTACTATTTTACACGTTTGATATATAAATGTCAATACCTTTGGAATAATGTAGCAATATGCAGTAAACGGCAAAAAAAACAAGAAAAATTTTGCGGTTTTTTACAAAACGAAAAGCTCTCCGTGATTGTCATCGGAGAGCTTTAATATCATATTTCGGTAACGAATGGAGTAATGAGTATCATCAGCATGCACACAGGGCAGACGAACTTTATCATTACACTGTATAGGAGCTTTGAGCGGAAACGCTTTTCGCCGAGCATTACCTCTTCCTCAATGTATTTTGTCTTGACCGTGTAGCCTATGAGGATACAGGTCAGGAATGCAAGGACAGGCATCATAAGGTTGTTTGTGGAGAAATCAAAGAAGTCAAGTATCTGCATGCCGAATATCTTTACATCGGTCCATGCGCTGTAGCCGAGTACTGAGAGCATGCCAAGCACAAGTGTGAGGAGTATTACTACACAGCAGCTCTTTGTGCGGCTGAGATTAAACTTCTCCATGACAACGGCAACTACGGTCTCCATAAGGGAAATTGATGATGTGAGAGCAGCGAGTGCGACCAGTATGAAAAAGGCTGCTCCGATGACATCGCCTGCAGGCATTGATGAGAATACCTTAGGAAGGGTGATGAACATAAGTCCGGGACCTGCGTTGAGGGCAGAGCTGTCGCCGCCTGAGAAGATAAATACGGCAGGGACGATGATAAGTCCTGCAAGGAAGGCAACGGCTGTATCGAATATCTCTATCTGGCGTACAGAGCTTTCAAGGGAGTCCTCTTTTCTCATGTATGAGCCGTAGGTGACCATGATTCCCATAGCTATGGACATGGAATAGAAGAGCTGTCCGCAGGCAGCTGCGATGGTACGCAGGAACTTTGAGAAAGTAAAGCCCTCGAAATTCGGGAGGAGATAGTATTTAAGGCCTTCTCCTGCGCCTTTTAGAGAAAGTGTGTATATGGATATTCCCACTATAAGCAGGAGAAGCACAGGCATGAGGAACTTGCTTATCATCTCTATGCCCTTCTCTACGCCGATAAATACGGCTATTGAGGTGAGCAGCACGAATATGATGAAGAAAATGGTTGGCTGTCCCAGCTGACCGATGAAGTGCTCGAAGAAGCTTAGCTTGGCATCAGAGTCAGCGCTTATGTATTCAGCTGCGGCGACCGATTCACCGCGGTTTGTAACGTAAACGGCCATATACTTCAGTACCCAGCCGCCTATAACACAGTAATAGGGAAGTATCAATGCAGGGATAACAGCTGCGAGTACGCCAAGGAACGAGAAACGCTTGTCCACAGCCTTGTATGCGCCGATAACGCTTTTTCCTGTGCGTCTGCCAATGGCTATCTCAGTGAGCATGAGGGTAAAGCCGAAGGTGACGGCGAATATGATATATACCAGCAGGAAGATGCCGCCGCCGTATTTTGCGGCAAGATAGGGGAATCGCCAGATATTTCCGAGACCTACCGCAGAGCCTGCTGCGGCAAGTATAAAACCGAGCTTTGAGCCGAATCCGCCTCTGTCGGAGTTGTTTTTATTGTTCTTCATAGTAAAAAGTCCTTTCGGGTGTCAGTATTATGATGTCTTCACAGGAAAAGGCTGTCGGTGATTCCGACAGCCCCCACTGATCGTTCTTTATTCAATACCTGCCTGCTGTTTAGCAGCTGTGAGAGTATTCTTCATAAGCATTGCAATTGTCATAGGACCTACGCCGCCGGGAACTGGAGTGATGAATGAAGCCTTCTTTTCTGCGGATTCGAACTCAACATCTCCGCAGAGCTTGCCGTTTTCAAGGCGGTTCATGCCGACGTCGATGACTACAGCGCCTTCCTTTATCATGTCGCCTGTAACGAAGTTAGCGCGTCCGATAGCTACAACGAGGATATCAGCGCCGAGGCAGATCTCCTTGAGGTTCTTTGTCTTTGAGTGGCAGATAGTAACTGTTCCGTTCTTCTGGAGAAGGAGCATTGCCTGAGGCTTGCCGACGATATTGCTTCTGCCGATAACTACACACTGCTTGCCTGTTATATCTGTTCCTGTGCTCTCGATGAGACGCATAACGCCTGCAGGGGTGCATGGGAGGAATGAGTACTCGCCTATCATTATCTTGCCCACATTGATCGGGTGGAAGGCATCAACATCCTTGTCAGGTGAGATAGCATTGATCACTGCCTTTTCATCAATATGCTTTGGCAGAGGAAGCTGAACGAGGATACCGTTCACTCTGTCGTCGCGGTTGAGTACATTAACAAGGTCGAGGAGCTGTTCCTGAGTGGTGCTCTCTTCAAGTGCGTACTCATATGACTGGAAGCCTACAGCCTCGCAGGCTTTCTTCTTGTTGTTGACATAAACTCTTGAAGCAGGATCATTTCCTACTATAACGACTGCAAGACCTACCTTGAGTCCCTTTTCATCTCTGAGCTTTGCTGTTTCCTCAGCAACCTCAGCCTTTACTGCGGCTGAAACTGCTTTTCCGTCGATTATCTGTGCCATGATCATTTATCCTCCTTGTTTTCGCCGGACTTTTCGTCCGCTGTGTTTTCATCTTTATCATCAGAAGCTTCTGCGGGTTTTGCGGGAGCTTCGTCATCGTCATCATCATCGTCGTCGCTGAGCGCATCAAGCTCGGACTCGTCGAAATCGTCGTCGTCATCGTTGAAAATGTCCATATCATCATCGGTTATGCCGTCTATCTTAGCGTCCTCTCCCGAGATACCCATTTTCTTGCGGCGTGATTCCTCAATGAGGTGGTGTGATTCCTCAGTATTCACATAGAGCACCATGCTCTCGGGGTCTCTCTTCTTCTTTGAGAAGAACACTATCTGAAGGATCACAGATGCGACGAATATAACTGCTGAAAGAGCCTGAGAAATACGGATATTTCCGAGCATAAGGCTGTCTGTGCGGAGTCCCTCGACTACAAAGCGCTCTGCGCCGTACCATGCGAGGTACATGAGGAATATCTGTCCGTCGTACTTTCTGCGCTTTGACCAGAAGGCGAGTATAACGAATCCAAGGAGACACCATACTGATTCATAGAAGAAGCAGGGGTGAACAGGCTTTTCCCAGAGCATATTCAAGCCGTTTTCGTACATGTCTCCGCCCATCTGCATACTGTCGCTGATTGTACGCTGTATAGTGCCGCCGGTCATGCCGAGGAATGAGTCGGTGTTAGTGCCGAATGCCTCCTGATTGAAGAAGTTGCCCCAGCGTCCTATGCCCTGACCGATAAGGAGTCCGAGTGCGGTGATGTCGAGCATGGGGAGCACCTTGATCTTGCGTACCTTGCATATTATAAGTCCGATAAGCAGAGCACCTATGATGCCGCCGTAAATGGCGAGACCGCCCTGTCTGGTGTTGAGGATGGCTTTCCAGTCGCCCTTGTACTCGTCCCAGCGCATGAGCACATAGTAGATACGTGCGCCGACGATACCGCCGATAACGCCGCCGATAATGGCATCTATGCATCTGTCGGAATCAAGTCCGAAGCGCTTCATCTTAGGGAGAACGTAGATAAGAGCGAGAATAAGACCCAGTGTGATGATTATTCCGTACCACTGGATATCAAAGCCGAATACAGTGAATGCCGTAGGGTTTACGCTGAAGTCCCAGCCGAGTTTTGGAAATTGTATTTCGTGTGGTTCTAAAAGTGTTTCTGTGGACATTGATTAAGCCTCCGTTTCTATTACAGACAGAACACATCTGTCGCGGCGCAGCTGACTGCGCATAAATTCGATAACATCGCCGCAGGTGATCTCGGACATGATGCTTATGGCGTCATATGGCGAGACATTTTCCATGTAGGCATTGAGCATAAGGCTTGCAACAGCCTCAACATTGTTAAGCTCCCTTACCATTACGCCGTAGGCAGACTTCTTTACGCGCTGGAAGTCCTTTTCGTCAATGCCTTCGTTTATAAGGCGGTCTATCTCTTCAAAGACAGCCTCGCGGATAAGCTGCGGTTCATCGGCTTCTCCTGAGAATATCACAGTGAAGTATCCGTCGCCGTAGAACACCTCGCAGTTGAAGGTGGAGTTTATCACCTCGTCCCTGAGGAGCCTTTTGCACATAGGCAAGGCCGGGTCAGTCAGCAGTGATGAAACTATTGAAGCTGCGGAAACAGCCTTCAGCCGTTGGATACCGCTTGCAGGAGCGCACTTGTAGCCGAGATTGAAAATGGAGGTGCCTATGGGCTGGACCTCATGTATCTCTGGCTCGACAATATCATCGGGCTCGGGCGGAAATACGGTTTCAAGGCCCTTGTCAGTACACGGCTTAAGGCACTGGTCACATATTTCGAGGACCTTGTCCGCACTGATGTTGCCTGAGATGGACAAAACCATATTATTGAGGTTATAGAAGGTATCGTAGCACTTGTAAAGGAGCTCTGCGTCGATTTTTTCGATGCTCTCCACAGTGCCTGCGATATCTATCTTTACGGGGTGAGCGTGGTACATGGCTCTGAGCATATTGAAGAATACGCGCCACTCGGGGTTATCATTGGTCATTTTTATCTCCTGACCGATGATACCCATTTCCTTATCCACATTTTCTTTGGTGAAGTAAGGCTTCTGGACAAAATCCAGCAGTATTTTCAGATTCTCCTCATAATTCCGTGAACAGTTGAAAAGGTAGACGGTCTTGTCGAAGGAGGTATAGGCGTTGCCTGAGGCTCCTGTCTGAGCGTAGAGCTCAAAGACTCCGCAGTCCTCATTCTCGAATAGCTTGTGTTCGAGGAAATGGGCGATACCTTCGGGGACCGTTGTGTAATCGCTGTCGGCGGCAGTCCTGAACATGGTGTTCACGGAGCCGTATTTAGTGCCGAATAGGGCTTCAACGCCGCTGAATCCGGGCATTTCACAGATGTATATATCAAGTCCGCTGCTGTGCTTTACATGGATACAGCTGTCGCCTGTACGGTCACTGGTAAGGATCTCTTTTTCCATTATTCCTGCACCTCCTTGTTGAGCATGAGGTAAATGCTGTCAAGCTTCAGTGAGTTTGCGGCAGCGATTATCCTCTCCTTTGTAACGTCACAGAATCTGCGGAAGTGCTCCTCGGGAGTGTAGTAGTCATTTTCAAAGAAGCAGTCAGCATACCAGTGGACATAGGAAGAAGGCGAATCCCCCACCTGCGAAACGGCATTGTCCAGAGCCAGGAGAGTGCCCTGTATCTCGGTATCGGAAATGTTTCCTTTTTTTATCTCCTCAAGCTGAGCGAGTATCTCGTCCTTAGCTTTTTCGATGTTCTTTCTCTCAACTCCGCAGTCAACGAAGAATGCTCCCTTTACGGAAATGGAGCGGCTTGTGCAGTAATAGCACAGGCTCAGCTTTTCACGGACATTGAGGAAAAGCTTTGAGAAGGGGAGCTCGCCGTAAATAATGCTGAGCATTTTCAGAGCATATCTGTCGTCAGAGTCGGTCTTGAAATTGAACACAGCCTTGCACTGGTTGACGTCATATTCCTCTGAAACTGTCTCCACTTCGGCTTTGAGGGGGCTGTGATTGCGCATATTGACATCTTTGGGAGTTCTGTCCAGCTTTGCAAAGCTTTCCCTGAACATATCGGAGAACTTCGGCTTCTCTGTGGGAGAGACCAGATATATCTCTATTTTAGCGGTTTTCAGAAGCTCCTTATATGCGCTGTATGCCTCCTCGGCAGTTGATGAGAGCACGGCTTCCTTTGTTCCGTATTCCATTATTGCCGCAGGCTCACCACGGTAGGCAGTCTGTATGGCTCTTGTCAGGGCATAGCTGCGCTTCTGATTGAACTCCGCACTGATATTGTCCAGCAGGTCTTTTTTAACCATTGCGAAGGATTCACTGTCAAATGCTCCGTTCTGAACATTCGGGGCAAAAAGGCAGTCACAGACGATGGAAAGCATTTCTCCGCTTATGTCCTCGCCGTCTATGGCATATCTGTCATCAAGCCATGAAGCACTGAGACCAAGTATCTGTGCGTCGCCTTTTTTTCGGGCGATAGAGCCGACAGATGCTCCGTAAAGCTCAGAGAGCTTTTCACACAGGGAAGCATAGCTTGTGTATCTGCTGTTTGAAACAGACAGCACTCCTGTGCTGAGATTGTTGAGAGCTGCTGTTTTTTCATCTGACTCCGTCAGGAAATACACTGCAAGGACACAGGACTTGAATTTCTCGTCAACAATGGACGTGAAGCCTATTCCCTCGCCAAGCTCTGACCTTTTATATATCATAAGGCTTGTACTCCAATCATAATACTGTTGCATCACCTGATACGGTGCTGCACACATCATTTATTATATCACAGTTGAGAAAAAATTACCATAGTATTTTTGAATTTTTTTATTTTTATATCATGTCATTCTATATTATATAAAAATACTTGATTTTTACTGCAAAAAAGTGGTATAATATAATTTGAGAATAATTAGCAGAAAAGGGGGCTGAGATATGGATTATATCGGAGAGATATGTCCCGTATGCCAGAAGAGCTTTACTGATGACGATGATATAGTTGTTTGTCCCGACTGCGGAACTCCGCACCACAGGGAATGCTATAAGATGGAAAACAGATGTGCTAATGCTGCTCTGCACGGTACAGGTGAGAAATGGAAGCGCAGCAAGCCTAAGGAGAATATGTACAAGGTATGCCCTGTATGCCGTTTTCCCAACAGAGCAGTTGACGAAAATTGTCAGCGCTGTGGCAGTGTCCTTACGGATGAGATGACAAGCGATCCCTTTGAGAGAAGGGAAGAAAACAACGGTCAGGCTCAGGATCCCTTCGGAGCATACGGCCGCGAGGAGCTTTTTGATCCGCTGAAGTATCTCGGCTATGATCCCGAAGAGGATATGGGCGGGGCAACACTGAAGGACGTTTCTGATTTCGTGGGTCCAAGCACAGTTTATTATATTCCTAAGTTCAAGCAGATGAAGGAAAGCGGCGTAAGACCTACATTCAATGTATTCAGTCTCATTTTTCCTTCACTTTTCTTTGCAAACAGAAAGATGTGGGGCTGGGCGATACTGGCTGCGATTCTGGGGATAATATTCAATCTTCCTGCAAATCTTCTGCTGTATATCGAAGAATATCCAAGCGACATCGCTGGCTTCATTACCGAAAACAAGAGCCTTATCCAGACCATGAATGATGTCTTTATGATAGCTGACATGGGGGTAAGAGCGCTGTTCTGCCTTTTTGCCAACTGGATATACTTCAGATTTGCTATGCGTTCGCTGAAAAAGCTCAAGCGCAACGGTGCACAGAGCACACGTATAAAGTCTGTCGGCGGCGTGAAGCCTATGAATATGGTGTACATCATACTGATAAAGTATGGTATCGGAATTTTTGCAGTAATGGCACTTTATATGCTGTTTACAATGCTCATAACGATAAACGATTTCAGTACACTTTGTCTGTGGTAACGGCTGAGAAAATGAAAATCGTCTGAGTATGTGACAGGACCTGACTATTTTCGTAAACAGGGGGGATATTGGTTGAAGCTCGGAAGGCTATTGCTGATTATAATGCCGCTGGTGCTGCTGTTCAGCTGCGGTATACAGGACTATCCTACGTACACCTATGAGCTGAGCAACGGTCTTGGCGAAAAATATCTGGTGAATTACTGCGAACAGACCAATTACCCCGATAATCTCACGAGGATCAAGGTGTTCAAAGAAAAGCACAAGATAAGCGACTTTGAGGGCGGAGCCTATACGGGCTGTGATTCGTATATCCCGTCCCAGGTCATGCTGATCTGCAGCAGCGACGGAGTGGATTACTATTATATCCGCTCTCAGTTCGGAGAGTATATTGCAGCAGACGGACTTGCTGACCTGAAGATGAACTTCAATATGATGTGTATCAGCCGTGATGCTTCTGAGCTAAAGGACACTGAGAAGCATACATATTCAAAGCTTGCGGGTCTTATTCGCGGTGCAATATCGGCGGATGCAGCAAAAAAGCGCTTCTCAGCCTGCGGTTACAGCTCAGAGCGCTTTATGGCATTTTATAATTATCAATGAAAAAAGCTCCTCATGCGAGGAGCTTTTCCTTTTCTTTACGCAGATCTCATGCCCTGTCTTCAGGTATAATCTGAAGAAGTATTAGGCCAGAGTCTGTACATTGGTGTGTTGTTTGTACCGTTTCCTACCCAGATCTCTACATCTTCTGTACTGTTTTCTTTGGAGCATACAAACCAGCGGTTGAGCGGCTTGCCTGTTTCAGATTTTATATACTTGACAGGAGCTTTGCCTGTGCCCATCTGATTGTTGAGAGCGTCCTCAAACAGCTTTGCAGCGCTGGTGCCGTTTGTCCATACAGAATGGTTTGCACCTGAGTTTGCAGCGCCGTCCTTGGAGCATACGATATAAAGATCATAGCTTTCAGTACCGCCGCTGGTGGAGACAGTTACATTGTTGAAAATAGTACTGCCGTTGATGAATGCGTCCTGAGCGTCTTCATTGTCAGCCAGAACGCCGAGTACAGCATCATATATCGTCCTTGAGGAGGATACATCAGCTGTGCGTTTGGATTTTTTTACGTATCCAATGATCGATGGAATGAGTATAGCTGCAAGTACGCCGATGATAGCGATAACAACTATGAGCTCAATTAAGGTAAAACCTTGTTTTTTACTTCTTTTCATAAAAAAGCCCCCCTTTATCATGATGAAGAAAACTAAGATTTTCCTATATTATACGTTGTTTTTTTTATTTTGTCAATAGCTTATTCAAGAAAAAATATATAAATAATTATTTTTTTTGATTAATTTATACTTGTCGTAAAATGTGCTTATTTTATAACTATTTTCTTAAAAGCTTTCTTTCCCTTGCGGACAATTGTTTCTTCACCGAGGACTATCATTTCCTTGGGATCTGTCTTCTTTTCATCGTTGACTGTGATGCCGCCCTGCTGAACGAGACGTCTTGCCTCTGAAACCGATGGAGCAAGCTCAGCCTTTACAAGAAGAGTGAGAAGTCCGATAGCACCATCTGTAAGGTCAGCGGAGTCTATCTCTGCAACAGGCATATTCTCATTTGAGCCGCTTCCGCCGAAGAGTGCCTTTGCAGCAGCCTTAGCCTTTTCAGCCTCTTCCTCACCGTGAACCAGCTTTGTGAGCTCGTATGCGAGGAGCTCCTTGGCTGCATTGAACTGAGCGCCTTCCATTGTCTTTTCCATTTCCTCGATCTGTTCAACGGGAACGAATGTCAGCATTTTCAGGCACTTGATAACGTCAGCATCGTCAACGTTTCTCCAGTACTGGAAGAACTCGTAAGGAGAGGTCTTTTCGGGATCGAGCCATACTGCGCCCTTTTCGGTCTTTCCCATTTTCTTGCCCTCGGAGTTGAGGAGAAGTGTGATAGTCATAGCATAAGCGTCCTTGCCAAGCTTGCGGCGGATAAGCTCTGTACCGCCAAGCATATTAGCCCACTGGTCATCGCCGCCGAACTGCATATTACAGCCATATTTCTGGAAGAGCTCAAGGAAGTCGTAGCTCTGCATTATCATGTAGTTGAATTCGAGGAATGTAAGACCGCGCTCCATACGCTGCTTGTAGCACTCGTGAGAGAGCATGCGGTTTACGCTGAAATGAGCTCCCACGTCGCGGAGAAGCTCTATGTAGTTCAGCTTCATGAGCCAGTCAGCGTTGTTCACGATAATAGCCTTGTCCTCGGAGAAGTCGATAAAGCGGCTCATCTGCTTCTTGAAGCAGTCAACGTTGTGCTGGATAGTCTCGGGAGTCATCATTTTACGCATATCGGTCTTGCCCGAAGGGTCACCGATCATGGCAGTACCGCCGCCGATGAGGACGATAGGCTTGTTTCCGGCCATCTGGAGTCTCTTCATAAGGCAGAGCGCCATGAAGTGACCAACGTGGAGAGAATCGGCAGTAGGATCAAAGCCGATGTAGAAGGTAGCCTTGCCTGCATTGACAAGCTCCTCTATTTCCTTTTCGTCTGTGAGCTGCGCGAGGAGACCTCTGCGCTTGAGTTCTTCAAAAGTAGTCATTATTTATTTCTCCTTTATATATTATCATTATTTAACTTGGATATGACGTTCAGCGAACGTTAAACGGATAAGCAATGAAAACGTCGGGCGTTTTCATGTATATCACGACCTTTCGGTGTAAATCGTTTATTTGAGGTATCCCTTGAGATACTGTCCCGTATAGGACTTTTCACACTGAGCGACCTCCTCGGGAGTGCCCTGTGCCACGATAGTGCCGCCGCCGTCGCCGCCCTCGGGACCGAGGTCGATGATGTGGTCTGCGACTTTTATGACGTTGAGGTTGTGCTCAATGACGAGGACTGTATTTCCCTGGTCTGTCAGCCTCTGCAGTACCTCTATGAGCTTATGCACATCGGCTGTGTGGAGACCTGTTGTAGGCTCGTCAAGTATATAGATAGTATTGCCTGTGGAGCGCTTTGAGAGCTCTGTTGAAAGCTTGACACGCTGCGCCTCGCCCCCCGAAAGAGTGGTAGCAGGCTGACCTATCTTGATATATCCCAGTCCAACTTCCTGAAGAGTCTTGAGCTTTCGGGCTATTTTTGGCAGATGCTCGAAGAATTCCACACCCTCGTCCACGGTCATTTCAAGTACGTCGTATATTGACTTGCCCTTGTAGTGTATATCGAGAGTTTCACGGTTATAGCGCTTGCCCTTGCAGACCTCGCAGGGAACGTATATATCAGGCAGGAAATGCATCTCTATCTTGATGATGCCATCGCCCTCACAGGCTTCACAGCGTCCGCCCTTTACATTGAAGGAGAATCTGCCGCTGGAATATCCGTGAGCCTTTGCGTCGGGAGTCTTTGCGAAGAGTTCTCTTATATCGCCGAAAACTCCTGTATATGTGGCAGGATTGGAGCGCGGAGTACGTCCGATAGGGGACTGGTCTATGCAGATTACCTTGTCAAGGTTTTCAAGTCCCTCCATATCGGTGAACTGACCGCATCTTGTCTTGGCACGGTTCAGTTTTGCGGCAAGGTGCTTGTAAATTATCTCGTTGACGAGAGAGGACTTGCCCGAGCCCGAAACTCCCGTAACGCATATCAGCTCGCCGAGAGGTATTGAAACGTCGATATTCTGAAGATTATGCTCGGAAGCACCGCGGACTGTGAGGAATTTTCCGTTTCCGCTCCTGCGCTTCTTGGGAATGTCTATTTTCTTTCTGCCGCTTAGATACTGACCTGTTATTGATGTCTTGCATTTCAGAAGCTTATCAACAGTTCCTGCAAAAACTACTTCGCCGCCGTGAATACCTGCCCCCGGACCTATGTCCACGATATAATCGGCGGCAAGCATGGTGTCATCGTCATGCTCAACAACTATCAGTGTGTTTCCTAAGTCGCGGAGCCTTTTCAGTGTGGCAATGAGCTTGTCGTTATCGCGCTGATGTAGTCCGATACTTGGCTCGTCAAGGATATACAGTACTCCCACAAGTGAGGAGCCTATCTGTGTCGCAAGGCGGATACGCTGGCTTTCACCGCCAGAGAGAGTTCCCGATGAACGTGAAAGTGTAAGATATTCCAGTCCTACGCTTTTGAGGAAGCCGAGACGCTCCTTTATCTCCTTGATGATGCGCTCGCCCACATAGCTGTCATGCTCTGAGAGTTTCAGACCGTTGAAGAAGCCGAGTCCGTCCTTGACGGAGAGGTCTGTGAGGTCGCTGATATTCTTGTCGCCTACTGTGACGGCAAGGTACTCGTCGCGGAGTCGTTTTCCCTTGCAGACGGGGCAGTTGACCTCGCTCATGTATTCTTCTATCTCGGATTTCGACCACTCGCTGGAGGTCTCCTTGTAGCGGCGTTCAAGGTTATTGATAACGCCCTCAAAAGGTGAACGGTAGCTTCCGCCGCCAAGTGAAGCGGGACGCTTGAGTTCGAGAGTCTCATCTCCTGTGCCGTAGAGGAATAGGTCGAGTTGTTCTTTTTTCAGCTCTTTTACGGGGATATCGATAGGTACGCCGTATTTCTTTGATATAGCGCGGTAGTACATTGTAGCCACAGATGTCTCGTCAAGACTGTTCCAGCCGGAGGCATTTATGGCGCCTTCCTCGATAGAGAGCTCCTTATTGGGGATGACAAGGTCAGGGTCGATGTGTCTGAAAACACCAAGACCTGTACATTTGGGGCAAGCTCCCATAGGATTGTTGAAGGAAAACATTACTGGCTCCAGCTCCCCGATACTGATATTATGCTCGGGGCAGGCGTAATTCTGGGAGAAGAGTATCTCCTCGCCGTCTATGACGTCTGCAATGGCAAGTCCGCCCGTGAGACTGAAAACAGTTTCAAGGCTGTCGGTGATTCGGGATTCTATGCCCTCCTTGATGACTATACGGTCAACGATTATCTCGATATTATGCTTCTTGTTCTTGTCGAGCTTTATCTCCTCGGCAAGTTCGTACATAATGCCGTCAACTCTTACACGGACAAAGCCTGATTTTCTGGCACTTTCCAGTTCCTTGGCGTACTGTCCCTTGCGGTTGCGCACGATAGGAGCAAGAAGCTGGAGCTTAGTTCCTGCAGGGAGCTCCATAAGGGTATCCACCATCTGGTCGATGGTCTGCTGAGAGATGACTCTGCCGCAGACAGGGCAGTGGGGAACACCTATTCTTGCGTAAAGCAGTCGGAGATAGTCGTATATTTCGGTGACAGTTCCCACAGTGGAGCGTGGGTTCTTTGAAGTGGTTTTCTGGTCTATGGATATAGCAGGGGAAAGTCCCTCAATGCTGTCTACATCGGGCTTTTCCATTTGTCCGAGGAACATTCTTGCATAGGAAGAAAGGCTCTCTACGTAGCGGCGCTGACCGTCGGCGTAAATGGTATCGAAGGCAAGAGATGACTTGCCCGAGCCCGAAAGTCCCGTCATGACGATAAGGCGGTCACGTGGAAGCTCAAGGTCGATATTTTTTAGGTTATTGGCTCTTGCACCCTTGATAATGATTTTATCCGTCATAAAAAGCTCCTTTCGGATAAGCTCAGCAGTGCTTGATTATGGTCTTGATAAGACCGAGTACTGCGGAGTGGATAAAGGTACGGACAGCGATGAGAGCCTGTCCGCCCATGAATATGTATTTAAAATATGTATAGAAGTATTCTCCTGCGCCGTTTTTATATTTATCGGCGAGGTCTGTGTAGTAGGGCTCAAGGGTAGTATTTCCGAAGCTGACATATTCGGTAAATAAAGCGAGGACAATGGCTATGGTGAAGCCGAGGTTGAGATGTGCGCTGTCAAGTCCTGCAAGCCCCGTTATAAGATGTATATATCTTGTGGAAAAGCTGATGATGACAATGCAGAGCAGTGTGCATATTATCATGCGTATGAAGGGAGATTCTGCTCCGTTTCGGGCAGGGCTTATGAAGCCGATATACATGAACAGCATGGCGATAAGGAATACTGCGGCAGAAAGGCTGAGATAGCCGATGGCTCTTTTCATTATCATTTCCCCCTTGCTTCATAAAATACGGAAATATAAAAGCCCCCGAGCAGAAATACTGCTCAGGGGCGAAGTTACTCGCGGTACCACCCTGATTTTTCCGTTTTTGACGGAACTCAAAAGCTGTAACGGGCACACCCGTCCGCATCTACTTGCTTTCAATGCGGCAACTCCCGAATGTAGGTCACTGTGCGCCGTCATTTCCTCACACCATACGGAAACTCTCTGTATCGGGCTCTGCACAGGTTTTATTCGTTCACGGTTTTTGCCTTTATATCATAGCATATCTTTTCAGCGTTGTCAAGACCTTCCCGTCAGCTGTGTACCGTGCTAAAAAATGCCCTTAAAGTTAATAAAAGATTTTTTCGGTGCAGTACTTGAAATTTGTCGGGCTTTGGTATATAATAAATTATTATAATGTTTACGGGAGGAAGAGATAAAATGAGTTTCAAAATTGGATTTGACAACGAAAAATACCTTAAAATGCAGTCTGAGCACATCAGACAGCGTATCGCAGAGTTCGGCGACAAGCTTTATCTGGAGTTCGGAGGAAAGCTCTTTGACGATTTCCATGCTTCGAGAGTGCTTCCGGGATTCAAGCCCGACAGTAAGCTTCAGATGCTCCTTCAGCTCAAGGACGAGGCTGAGATAGTTATCGTCATAAACTCCGATGACATCGAAAAGAACAAGGTAAGAGGCGACCTTGGCATTACATACGACGTTGACGTTATCCGTCTTTTCAACGTTTTTACAAAGATAGGCCTCTATGTCAGCAGTGTAGTTCTTACAAGATATGACAATCAGCCTACAGCAGACGCTTTCCAGAAGCGCCTTGAAGCTCTCGGCGTAAAGGTGTACCACCATTACAGCATAAAGGGCTATCCTTCCAACCTTAAATACATCATCAGCGATGAGGGCTACGGCAAGAACGAATATATCGAGACCTCACGCAAGCTCGTTGTCATTACAGCTCCCGGTCCCGGAAGCGGAAAAATGGCTACCTGTCTCTCTCAGCTCTACCATGAGCACAAGAGAGGACTCAACGCAGGATATGCCAAGTTCGAGACCTTCCCGATATGGAACCTTCCTCTCCGTCATCCCGTTAATATCGCCTATGAGGCGGCAACCTCCGACCTCAACGATGTGAACATGATAGACCCGTTCCATCTGGAGGCATACGGAAAGACTACCGTAAACTATAACCGTGATGTTGAGATATTCCCCGTACTCAACGCTATGTTCGAGACTATTCTCGGCGAATCTCCGTACAAGTCACCTACTGATATGGGCGTAAATATGGCAGGCAACTGCATTATTGATGACGCGGCAGTGTGTGAAGCCGCTGAACAGGAGATAATCCGCCGCTACTATACCGGTATGTGTGAGTACCGTAAGGGACTTATCTCAGAGGACGAGGTAATGAAGCTGGAGCTTCTTATGAAGCAGGCAAATGTGACTGTTGAGGACAGAAAAGTGGTGGCAGCTGCTCTTGATAAGGAAAAGGAGACCGACGGTCCTGCTGCTGCTATGGAGCTTCCCGACGGAACTATTCTCACAGGACGCACATCAAATCTCCTCGGAGCTATATCGGCTCTGCTGCTGAATGCGCTGAAGCATTTTGCAGAGATAGATGATGATATACTTCTCATGTCTCCTCACGTAATCGAGCCTATTATGGCACTTAAGGTCAACCATCTCGGCAACAACAATCCGAGAATGCACACCGATGAAACTCTTATTGCACTTTCGATATGTGCAAACACCGACGAAAATGCAAAGAAGGCTATGGAGCAGATCTCTAAGCTCCGCGGCTGTGAGGTACATTCGACAGTTATTCTTTCACAGGTCGACGAGCGTATCGCAAAGAGACTGGGTATAAATCTCACCTGCGAGCCAAAGTACGAAGCATAAGCTATGAATACGATATAACAGGGTAATTGCGGGAGTTTTCAGTACTATGTTTGATAACAACTTTGAAAAAAATTTAGCTAATGATTTTGCACTTTTCAGAATATTGTTTTTTATCGTTTTTCCCTTGTATTGTGTGTTATAATAGCGGTTATTGTAAAAAGTCTCATTACATGGCAAAAAAAACAACAATTCTCCGCGGCTTATCGTAAATGCTGAGATTGTTACCAAGCGCATGAGAGTTTCACATAACGGGTACACCAATGAAGCTCACGTTTCTCATACCGGGTATTATGTGACATTTCAGGTCGAGAGCGGTGACCGTATGGAGCTTTCTGTCAGCGGACAGGAGTACGGAATGCTTGCTGAGGGTGACCGCGGAAGGCTGACCTTCCAGGGAACAAGATACCTTGGTTTTGAGCGCAGTTATCAAGCTGAATAAACAAGACAAGCCCCGAAACAGTAGTTATTACTGTTTCGGGGCAATTATTATTGTGCAGAGAAAGAATCCTTTCCGACGCCGCAGAGCGGACATTCAAAATCCTCCGGAAGATCCTCGAACTTTGTGCCGGGAGCAATTCCGTTCTCGGGAGAGCCCTTTTCCTCGTCATATTCCCATCCGCAGACATCACATACATACTTCATATACACACCCCCTTTGTGTTGTTTTGTAAATTATATCAGATTTCAAAAGAAATGTCAATATATTATATGAAGTATTTGACGTATGTTCTCAGCCCTCTATCTGTCTTGCAAGGAACTGTGCGGCGGCATTGATAAGGCTTTTCTGAAGGTCTGTTACCTCGGTGCACTTCTCACTGGATAGAAAGGCTACAGCTCCCGAAACGTCGCCTGCTGTGATTATAGGCAAAGCTGCAATGGCTGTCCGGTCTACCCCCTCCGCAGGAAAGAAATTATTGGTACTTCCGTCGGGACAGAAGAATTGTCCGCGGTTTTCCATGAGCTCCTCAAGCTGTCCTGTGACACGGCGCTCAGAGAACTCCTTGCGGGGCACTCCTGCTGTAGCTACTACGTGGTCCTTGTCGAATATGACAACGGGACAGCCTGCTATTTTATGCATAATTTCAGCTACGTATCCGGCGTTTTCGCTCATTTCGCTTACGGCGGAATACTTCTTGAATATAACTTCGCCCTCACTGTTTGTGTATATTTCGAGAGGGTCACCGTCACTGACAACACTGACACTAAGAATTTCGCCCTTTCTTTTGGGAATATGGGCGAAAAGTGACGAAAGCTCTGTTATCTTAGTGCCTTGCTGAAAATTTGAATCAGCACCTGTTCTAAGAAGTGCATCTATGTCGGAGCGGAGCTTTACGTCGATGTGGTCTTCAAATACGTCGATACGCTCAACGATGAAATCAACATCGTTTTTTGTGAGCTTTTCTTTATTTATAATGGCGTCAAATACTTCCATTACCGTCTTTGCAGTCCGGTTTGCAGAGGACATGGCACTATGCCTGTCAGCTGCAAGCTGTATCTGACTGCGTAAGCCCTCTATCTGCTTCATCAGCTCCGATACCTGTTCCTGATAGACTTCCTCAAGCATCTCCTCCTGCCCTGGATGCCTTGCAATATCCTTGACGTGCTGACGGCTGAGAAACTTCATTTCCGTCTTGGCGTCCTCCATTCTCTGCGTAAGGACGTCAACTGTGTTTTTGCCCGAAGAGTGCTCCTTCTGCTCTCTGTCGACAGACTTCTGGAGCTGAGAAAGCATATCATCGGAATTATCCCTGACCTTGCGTATGAAAGACCTGAGCAGCTCGTTGAGAACGTCAACTCTGATATGGTGTGAGGTACAGCCTTTTATGCCGCGCTTATGGTATGTTCCGCAGCGGTATGCCTGGGGGATATCGGCACGGCTCATGGCAAACATGGGGCTTCCGCAGTCTCCGCAGAAAAGATGACCCGTATAGACATTGTCGAACTTTTTTACTCCGCGGTAGCTGTTGCGTGAGCGGCTTTTCATCTGCTCCTGAACGGCGGCAAACAGCCTGTTATCCACAACGGGCTCATGGTCATTCTCTATAACTATGTGGTCGGTCTCACGAAGCTTTATGTCTCCGCCGTTTATTTTTTTGCGGCGGTACTTGCGCTGACGGAGAGTGCCGATATAGAAGTCGTTGCTGAGTATGGTGCTGACAGAAATAATGCTCCATGAGTCCTTGGAGCGCACGGTGTACTCCTCGCCGTTGGCTTCTCTTCGCATTTCCTCGGTCCTGCGCGGAGTAGGGATATTTAGGTCGGTGAGATAGTTGGCTATTTTCCTGTAGCCCCAGCCCTCTGAGTAGAGCTGAAATATCTTCCTCACTACCTCTGCGGAGGGCTCGTCAACAGCAAACTTCATTGCCTTGCTGCCGGTCATAACGTAGCCGTAGGGGACTGCGCATATCCACTTTCCTTCCTTCTGGCGGTTGCTGATAACTGCCCTGACCTTTTTGGAGGTGTCCGTGACGGGCATCTCATTTACAAGGAAACGGAACTGTATCGCCATCCAGTCATCTGAGGTGGGAAAGTCTATGCCGTCACCGACGGAGATGATACGCATACCAGCGTCGCGGAGGTCTTCAAGCTCGACAAGTCCGCGGCTGGTGCGGCGCGAAAAACGGGAGAAGTCCTTTATAACGAGTATATCGTACTCATGGCGGAACAGCTTTCTGCGGAGCTCCTGATAGTTCTCGCGCTGTTCAAAGGTGTAGCCCGAGCGGTCACGGTCAGCATAGAAGTCGAGGTGAGCGTCGGGAAAGGTTCGTGTGACATAGTCTGTGATGAGGGCTTTCTGGTTCTCGATAGAGGTATTGTCGCGGTCAAGCTCCTCGTCCACGGAAATACGGCAGTAGCCTGCGATTTTCAGCACGTTTGACATGTTGCTCCTCCTTTCGGTGTATGTAATAATTGTAACATAGGGGCGGTCAGCCGTCAATCATTCTGAGGGTGGAAAAGTATGGAAAAACAAGGCTTTACAGCATTAACGGGGTGCGCATCAACGACACCCCGAATTCATAATCAGAAGCTTTTCCGTATTTGGCAGGAGCTCCTCACTGCCTGACAGGAAAAACATCACCCTGCACTTTTCAGTATCAGCCTGTGAGAGGATAAGCGCGGAAAGCTCACTGCGGCTGTAGAGCTGCTGTTCCTCATTGGTCAGCCAGACCTCGAAATATCCGCTTTTCTGCTTGTCGATAATTTCCAGAATGACCCCTCCTTCTCACTCAGTATGCCCGTTGGGGAGAGCGATATACGAGTGATCCGGAGATCTGAACAGGTGAAAAGTACTTATAATGAGCTAATAAATCAGGATCATTAACAAGCCACATTTTTGTTCATAAATTATTCATTGTAATATACAGATAAATATGCTAAACTATTTATATGCCAAAATGAGATGTAATAATAAAATCACTGCATTGGTGTTTTTGCCTGTTATTATATGCAGCTTTCTGCAATTCTGCATATCATTCAGAAAGAAAAAATGTCCTGATCTGCCTGTTTTCTGTATCGGGAAAAACAGGTGGACATCGGGTGACATCTCAGGTCAATTATAAGAAAAACGGGAAAATAAAATGATAACAAAAAG
Organism: Ruminococcus flavefaciens; assembly: GCA_004554385.1. GTDB lineage: Bacteria > Bacillota > Clostridia > Oscillospirales > Ruminococcaceae > Ruminococcus > Ruminococcus flavefaciens_T. The sequence continues at coordinate 11,333 of SFMO01000126.1, read as the reverse complement.
GTATAAAATTGCTGACCGTGTCATAGAGGTCAACTCTTCCTATGTTAAAGTCCATGATTACTGCAAGGAATACGAGTGCGACGAGCCTGTTGACTTTTCGGTAACTGTCTCCCATGATGATATTGTATTTGAGAAGCAGAAGACGGACTCAGAGTATGCTTTTGAGGGTAAGGCAGTATGCGGATACCCTGATGATCTTCTCGAAGAGACTGCGGTATACCGCAAAATAGCTGAGAAGATGCCAAGCTATGGTTCCTTTGTATTTCATGGCTCTGTTATTGCTGTTGACGGTCAGGGATTTATGTTCACCGCAAAGAGCGGTACGGGAAAGTCGACTCACACAAGACTGTGGCGCGAATATTTCGGAGATAAAGCGGTGATGGTCAATGACGATAAGCCGTTGATTTCTGTTAAAGGAAATGATATAATTGTATATGGTACTCCATATAATGGCAAGCACCGCCTCGGAAACAATATATCAGTGCCGCTGAAGGCGATATGCATACTGACACGCGGAGAAAGCAATAGTATTGTCCCTGTCAGCAAATCGGAAGCATATGCAATGCTTTTGCAGCAGGTCTATCGTCCGCAGGATCCTGTGCAGATGGCAAAGACACTGAAGCTTCTGGACAAAATGGCGGAAAATGTCGGACTGTACAAGCTTGCCTGCAATATGGATATTGAAGCGGCAAAAGTCGCATATAACGGTATGAAAGGATAATGATCCATGAAACTCAATAAAGGATTTATAACACACGACGACGGAGATCAGAAGCTCATCGTTTCAACAGGAGCAGTAAAATTTTCGGGACTTGTACGCAGCAATGAAACTGCAGGTTTTATTATAAGCTGTCTTGAAAATGATACTACCGAGGCTGAGATCGTTGCAAAAATGCAGGAGAAATACGACGGTCCGAAAGAAGCTATGGAACGCGACGTAAAGAAGATAATCGAACAGCTCAGAAAAATCGGAGCAATTGATGAATAAATCCACATTCGAGGAGCAGCTTGCCATAAACGGTAAGCTGATCTATACCAACAAAGGCGACAGCATGATGCCGCTCATCAAGCAGGACAGGGATCTGCTTATCATCGAGCCTGTGAATGGAAGGCTGAAAAAGTATGATGTCCCCCTGTATAAACGCGACAGCGGACAGTATGTCCTGCACCGCATACTTAAAGTAAGAGACAGTGACTATGTTATATGCGGGGATAACCGATGGGTAAAGGAATACGGCATTACCGACAGACATATTATAGGTGTGATGACAGCTGTTGTACGGAAAGGCAGGGAGGTTTCGGTCAGCAATTGGAGGTACAGACTGTACGTTCATATATGGTGTGACTTTTTCCCGATACGCGGTTTTATCATTCATGCAGTAAGTAAATTGAAAAGAATTGCAAAGAAAAAGTAATGGATAAGAAAAAATCATTATTAAAAAAAATCAGAAATAAAATTGTAAATGCATCAATAGTGACCGTGCATTTTTTTGATGAAAAAAAAGACAAAAAGATCTGCGGGTGTTCACTGGTCAAGTATGTTCCTTCGCTTTACAGGGAGACAATGGGAGCTACAGGGAGTGAATCGACCTGCTACTGGGCTCTTGAAAAAATAATCGGTGACAGCAGCTTCGGACCCGACGATTCATTTATTGATGTAGGCTGCGGTAAAGGAAGAGTTCTTGCTTATATGCAGAGCAAAGGCTATCCATGCAGACTGACCGGCATAGAACTGAATAAGGATGTTGCCGCTTATGCTCAGCAGTGGGCATCGCGCTATGAAAATATGACTGTTCTTAACGGCAACGCCTTTGAACTTGATTACAATGATTATTCGGTTTTATTTATGGGAAGACCTTTTGAAACGGAGACATTCTATAAATTTATAGATCAGCTTGAAGAAAAACTGAAGCACGGGATCAGATTGTTTTACTGGTGGGATACACAGAGCGGTGACCATCTTGAGGACAGAAAGGGCTGGACTATGATAAGACGCGGCTTTGCATTTAAAAGTCATGGCTTATATATGTATCACCGCCCTCAGCGCTACACATTATGGGAATATTCGCCTTATGAAGAATAATGCGGTAAAATGGCTGTTCAGTGTCACAGGCAGAAAAAAATGGAATATCTTCTGGCTCATGGTTGTACAGGCGCTCAATGGTGCCAGCGGAGTTCTGTATGCGCTTTTTCTCAGAAATATCGTTGACGATGCGGTAGATGGCGACAGGAAGGGCTTCGCCTTCAATGTCATACTGATAATTCTGCTCGTTCTGGCACAGGTCGCTATGAGAGCTATAATACGCTGGCTGGAGGAGCTCTCACGTGCCTCACTTGAAAACCTCTTCAAGCAGCGTCTGCTGAATAACATACTTACCAAGGATTTCGGCACTGTTAGTGCGGTTCATTCAGGTGAGTGGCTGAATCGTCTGACAAATGACACTGTTGTTGTTTCTCAGAACGGTGTGGAGATACTCCCCGGGCTTGTGGGAATGATAGTAAAAATGGTCAGTGCAGCAGCGATGATGATAGTGCTCGATTACCGCTTTGCACTTATTCTTATTCCTGTGGGTGTAGTCCTTTTTTTCACAACATACGGTTTCCGTAAGGTGCTCAAACGGCTGCACAAGAATATACAGGAGAGCGACGGAAGACTGCGTGTATTCCTTCAGGAACGGCTGGGAAACATGATGATGATACGCTCATTTGCAGCCGAACAGCAGACCGGAGAAGAAGCCGAAGCCAGGATGTCTGAACATAAAAGATCACGCATGAAGCGCAACAGATTCTCCAATCTGTGCAATATCGGATTCCAGACAGGTATGCAGGGAATGTATGTCGGCGGTGTTGTCTACTGCGGATATGGCATACTCACAGGCACAATAAGCTATGGTACCCTTACTGCAATAACTCAGCTTATTTCCCAGATACAGTCCCCCTTTGCCAATATAACAGGATATTTGCCGAAGTACTTTGCTATGACGGCAAGTGCGGAGAGACTTATGGAAATAGAAGAGTTTGAGAATGACAGTGATGTTCAGTCAATGGATATGGAACAGACTCTCGGTTATTACCGTGACAGCTTCAGAGCAATGGGACTTGACAATGCGGAATTCTCATATTATCCGTCAGGAGACAGTGTTCGCAGGCTCAGCAAGGAAGATATGCCGACTGTCCTGAAAAATGTCAGCGTTGAGATCGGCAGGGGACAGTATGTAGCGTTTACAGGTCACAGCGGATGCGGCAAAAGCACTGTCCTTAAGCTTCTCATGTGCATTTACAAGCTCGACGGAGGGCACCGATATATTACTGATATATCGGGAAATACCGAGGAGCTTTCAGCAAAATTTCACCGGCTGTTCGCATATGTTCCTCAGGGCAATCAGCTTATGAGCGGCACTATCCGTGATGTTATATGTTTTGCTGACAGAAGCGGTCTTCACGATAATGAGCGTATCAGCAATGCGTTGAAAATAGCCTGCGCAGATGAGTTTGTCAGCGAGCTTGATGACGGCGTTGATACACTTCTCGGCGAGCGCGGAACAGGTCTTTCCGAAGGACAGATGCAGCGTATCGCAATTGCAAGAGCTGTCTATTCAAAGTGCCCCATTCTGCTTCTTGATGAAGCGACCAGCGCTCTTGATGAAGCTACCGAGAGAAAGGTCCTTGAGAACCTTAGAAATATGACCGACAAAACCGTCGTTATCGTTACTCACCGACCTGCCGCACTTGACATCTGCGACAGGATACTGCAATTTACCGAAAACGGAGTGATAGAAAATGGAAAAGGCTGAATTCCGCAGGAATGCAGATGACATGATATATCTGACAATTTGTGCGATAAAAGGTATCGTACCGGAGCAGAAACGCATCGAAAAACTCGATCTGCCTGAGCTTTTTGAGGTCTGCCAGAGTCATATACTTACAGCGTGTGTTGCCTATGCTCTCGAATCGGCAGGCATAAAGGATAATGCCTTTACACAGGCAAAGGAGAAGGCTATCCGCAAGAATATCCTCCTTGATGCAGAACGCGGAAATATAACGAAGCGTCTTGAAGCTGAGCATATATGGTATATGCCGCTGAAGGGGGCACTTCTGAAGGATTGGTATCCAAAGCTCGGTATGAGGCAGATGTCGGATAATGACATACTTTTTGATCTCAGCAGACGCGATAAGGTAAAAGAGATCATGAAGGAGCTTGGATTTCATCTGAAAACCGAGCAGAAAGCTGTCGATGAATACGTCAGGGAGCCTATTTATAATTTTGAGATGCACGGTGAACTCTTTATGGAAAAACACGTCGGTGCTTTGGCCGACCAGTATAAAGATATTAAAAGATTACTGCTTAAAGATGATAACAATAGTTACGGTTATCACTTCAGCAACGAGGAGTTTTACTTATTTATGCTTGCACATGAGCATAAACATTTCACTCTTGGAGGGACTGGAGTACGTTCTATTGCGGATACGTATGTTTTTCTTAATAAATTCAGCGGCAAACTGGATTGGGAATATATCAATGCAAAGCTAAAAGCTCTCGGCATAGCAGATTTTGAATATAATAACCGTATGCTTGCGGAAAAAGTGTTTTCAATGGAGCAGCTTTCCGATGATGAAAAGGAACTTCTTGATTTCTATGTTACGTCCGGTACATATGGTACGATGGAAAACAGGGTCAAGTATGGTATTGAGCATAGTGGAAACGGGACAAAATCAACGTATATCCGGAAGCGCCTTTTTCCACCGCTCAGTGTTCTCAGGGTCTCTGTACCGTGGGTCAGGAAGAGCAGACTTTTAATACCTGCTGCCTACATTTTCAGATTATTCAGAGCATTAACTTCAAGCAGAAAAGCAGTGAGCAGCGAATTAAATCAGCTCAAAAAAAAGCAGTAAACTCAATTACTGTCATGCTTTAAACAGAAAATCACCGAGCCTGAAATAACGGCCCGGTGATTTTTTTGTCAAGCTCCGAAAATATACTTCATTGGTGTGTTCATGCACCATTTTCTTTTCAATGCAATATTATGTAAACAGACGGTTATGCTGAACGATCCGTAAAGTAATCGGCGGGAAAGGAAACATATGCATGATAACAAATGTAGTAACAGGGATTCTCATCCCTTTTGTGGGCACGGCAGCAGGTGCTGCATGTGTGTTTTTTACAAAGCATGAGCTGAAAAGGGGTGTACATCAGGCACTTCTGGGCTTTGCAGGCGGTGTTATGGCAGCAGCATCGGTGTGGAGCCTGATATTGCCTGCTATAGAACAGTCGGCATCAATGGGCAGAATGTCATTTTTACCTGCTGCCGCAGGCTTCTGGGGTGGTATACTGTTTCTTATGCTGCTGGATCATATCATACCGCGCCTTAATATAAGCGACAGAATGCCCGAAGAAAGTACAGGCAGGCTTTCAAAAACTGCTATGTTGGTTCTTGCAGTGACCCTTCATAATATTCCTGAGGGAATGGCTGTCGGAGCTGTATACGCAGGCTATCTTTCGGGTTCGGCTGACATAACAGCAGGAGTTGCATTTGCCCTTGCAATGGGGATAGGCATACAGAATTTTCCTGAGGGCGCTATAATTTCCATGCCTCTCCACGCAGAGAAAAAAAGCAGATGCAGAGCCTTTGCAGGCGGCGTTCTTTCGGGGGCTGTGGAGCCGATAGCTGCTGTCATCACCGTATTCCTGGCAGGTATCATTATACCTGCAATGCCATATATGCTGAGCTTTGCAGCAGGTGCTATGATATATGTAGTGGTGGAGGAGCTTATACCGGAAATGAATGAGGGGAAACACTCAAATACAGGTGCAGTTATGTTTGCAGCAGGTTTTACAATAATGATGACGCTTGATGTAGCTCTTGGCTGAAAAGAGCATATCTGAATAAAGAAATAAGCAGGAGCAGCAAAAAAATCCCCGAGATGATAGGCTCGGGGATCATGTTATTCTGATTAGATATCGATCTCTTTTAAGTATCGTGAAAGTGCGTCCTGCCATGTAGGAAGGGGATTGAAACCGTTTTCAACCAGCTTTGACTTATCAAGTCTACTATTAAAAGGTCTTACTGCCTTTGAAAGACCATACTCAGCTGTAGTAACAGGTGTTACCTTTGTAGACATTCCTGCCTGACGATATATCTCAACTGTGAAGTCATACCATGAAATGTAGCCGCCTTCATTTGTGGCATGGTAGTAACCATACTTCTCGGTCTCTGCCATATCAACAAGAAGTCTTGAAAGGTCAAGTGTATATGTCGGTGTTCCTATCTGGTCGGATACTACTCTTACTTCATCATGTGTCTTACCCACATTGATCATTGTCTTGATAAAATTCTTGCCGTTTACGCCGAATACCCATGCGATACGCACGATGAAGTACTTATCAAGAGTATTTGCAACTGCAAGCTCGCCGTCAAGCTTTGACTGTCCGTAAACATTCTGTGGTGCATAGTTTTTGCAATCGGGCTGCCACGGCTCTGTTCCCTGACCGTTGAAAACGTAATCGGTGGAAATGTATATCATCTTGCAGCCCAGCTTCTTGCAGACGTTTGCGATATTCTGTGTACCGTCAACGTTGATAGCCTTGACCTTTGGTTTGTTTTCCTCATCTTCAGCAGCATCAACTGCTGTCCATGCAGCACAGTGGATAACCACATCAGGTCTTACCTCGGATATTGCCTTTTCAACTGCTTCAGTATCAGTTATATCAAGCTGTACATAGGGATAGTCTGTGGGTACTGACTCCAGTATATCTGAGCCTGTAGCCTCATATCCGCGATTCACAAGCTCGTCCATTACATCATGTCCGAGCTGTCCGCCTACACCTGTTACGAATGCTTTCATCTATTATACCTCTGCACGGTTTCCGTACATCTTCTCATAGTAGTTCTGATACTCGCCGCTGATGATAGTCTCCCACCACTCACGGTTTTCAAGATACCACTTGATAGTCTTCTTGATACCGTCCTCAAACTTTGTCTCAGGCAGCCAGCCAAGCTCGTTGTGGATCTTAGTAGGGTCGATTGCGTAACGCATATCGTGACCCTTTCTGTCCTCAACATGAGTGATAAGGCTCTCAGGCTTGCCAAGCTCCTTGCAGATGAGCTTAACGATGTCGATGTTCTTCATCTCGTTGTGACCGCCGACATTGTAAACTTCGCCAACTCTGCCCTTATGGATAATAAGGTCGATAGCACGGCAATGATCTTCAACATAGAGCCAGTCACGGACGTTCAGTCCCTCGCCGTAAACAGGGAGAGGCTTGTCTGCGAGAGCATTAGCTATCATAAGAGGGATAAGCTTCTCGGGGAAGTGATAGGGACCGTAGTTGTTTGAGCATCTTGAAATAGTCACAGGCAGTCCGTAGGTTCTGTGGTAAGCCATTACCAGAAGGTCAGCACCAGCCTTTGAGGAGCTGTATGGGCTGCTTGTGTGGATAGGTGTAGTCTCTGTGAAGAAGAGGTCAGGGCGGTCAAGAGGAAGGTCGCCGTAAACCTCGTCAGTTGATACCTGGTGGTAACGCTGTATGCCGTACTTTCGGCAGGCGTCCATGAGCACCTGTGTGCCGAGGATGTTTGTCTGGAGGAATATCTCAGGATTTTCGATAGAGCGGTCAACGTGCGACTCAGCCGCAAAGTTTACAACGATGTCTGGCTTCTCCTCCTCGAAAAGCTTGTAGATAGCCTCTCTGTCGCAGATGTCTATCTTTACGAAGCGGAAGTTGGGGTTCTTCATTACAGGCTCAAGTGTTGAAAGGTTGCCTGCGTATGTAAGCTTATCCAGACATACTATGCGGTAGTCGGGATAAGTTTCAAGCATATGGAATACAAAATTAGAGCCAATAAATCCGGCTCCACCGGTTACAAAAAATGTCATAGTTTTCACCCTTAAAATTCTATTTTTATATCTGCAAGAAGCGGCTGTATCTTATCTTTTTCGCTGAGAATGATCTCGCCGGCTTCAGGCCATTCGATACCTATCGTAGGATCGTTCCAAATAATACCGCCCTCGTCCTCGGGATGATATACGTCATCACACTTATATGTGAACTCCGCATAGTCGCTGAGTACAAGGAAACCATGTGCAAATCCACGGGGTATCATGAATTGACGTTTATTCTCCTCGGAGAGAACGACTCCGACCCACTGACCATATGTGGGACTGTTCTTGCGGAGGTCAACTGCAACATCGAATACCTCGCCCTTCATAACACGAACAAGCTTGGCCTGCGGGTGTTTTTTCTGGAAATGCAGACCTCTCAGAACGCCTTTTCTTGAACTGGACTGATTGTCCTGAACGAAGTTGTAGTTCAGACCGGCAGCCTTAAAATCAGACTCCTTATAGGTCTCCATAAAGTATCCGCGGTTGTCGCCGTATACCTTGACGTCTATTATGTAAACGCCTTTGATCGTGGTTTCGTTGAAGGTAAAGTTACCCATATTTACACTTCCTAATATTTGATATTGCCTTCCGCAATTTTCAGAAGATGTTCGCCGTAAGGAGATTTTCCGTATTTTCTGGCGGATATGATAAGCTCTTCGTTATCTATCCAGCCATTGATGAATGCTATTTCCTCAGGAGCTGATATCTCGATGCCCTGACGCTTCTGAACTATCTGAACGAAAGTAGTTGCGTCAACAAGGCTGTCCATAGTTCCTGTATCGAGCCATGCGAATCCGCGTCCGAGAAGCTTGACATCAAGGAGCTTCTCATCGAGATACATCTCATTGAGTGTGGTTATTTCAAGTTCTCCGCGGGCTGACGGCTTGATCTGTTCAGCCTTTTCACTTACTCCGGAAGGGTAGAAGTAAAGACCGGTAACAGCATAATTGCTCTTTGGCTCTTTGGGCTTTTCTTCGATAGAAACAGCCTGACCATTTTCGTTGAACTCAACAACACCGAAGCGCTCGGGATCGGAAACATAGTAACCGAAAACAGTGGCACGGCTGTTTTTCTCTGCATTTTCCTTTGCAGAGCGGAGCATAGTGCCGAAGCCGTTGCCGTAGAAAATATTGTCTCCCAGCACCATTGCACAGGAGTCATCTCCGATGAATTCCTTGCCGAGAATAAATGCCTGAGCGAGTCCGTCGGGGCTTGGCTGAACCTTATAGCTGAGGCTGATACCATATCGTGAGCCGTCGCCGAGCAGTCTCTCAAAGTTTGGCAGATCCGTTGGAGTTGAGATGATAAGGATCTCCCTTATCCCTGCAAGCATCAGTGTGGACAGCGGATAGTATATCATCGGCTTGTCATATACCGGAAGCAGCTGCTTGGAGGTCACCATTGTCAGCGGGTATAGTCTTGTGCCGGAGCCTCCGGCGAGAATTATTCCTTTCATATATAGTTCTCCTTGATCCGTTTTATATTGAATGGGATTGATATTCTTAATTATGTTGCATAGTAAAACAGCAATACACAAAACACCATTATCATCTATTATACATCATTAGTAGTAAAAATGCAATGGCAAAAAGCTGATTTTATGCTTTTATTATCATATAAAGGGGAATGCAGGACGTATTTTAGTTGTTATGCCAAGTAAAAAAGAAAGAGTCAAGTGAGTATCGGGGGCTGCTGAACATCTATCTTTACGCAGAGTTATATAATTATATATTATGCTGCAAAGCAATCTGATATTTTACAAAATCTGTTAAAATTAGAAATATATGTTTATAAAGTCGGAATATTCGGCAATAAAACATAGTGTAATGAGCGGCAAACAGAGATATACAATTCATAAAAAAGAGAAGCGTTTTGACGTGGCGTATAATTAATGGTGCAATTTTAACAGTTGACTGTATGATTATTTTATGTAATATGCCAAAAATATTTGTGAGTTTATAATTCCATAATTTTAATGCTTGCTTTTTTTTATGCCAAAGGGTATAATTGAAACGTACAGGCTTTGATATATATTATTCCTTTTTATTATTTAAGAATAAAATTTTATTTTAGGAATAAATAATGTAAAGCATTATACGGATTTTATGTGAAGTAAAAAAGCAAATGAGGTGTTGTCCCGCACAGGGACGGCAAAATGATAAATATAGGCTTGTTGATCTTGCCTTATGGGTGATCATTGGATTCCAGATCGGATCAATAACGCTGGGTGGATAGGAGTAGAAACAACAGATGTTTGTAAACAAGAGCAACATTAAACCATTTGAAAAGAAAGTATGGCTTTCATCGCCTACCATGCATGGTGACGAGCAGAAATGGGTAAACGATGCATTTGAGAAAAACTGGATAACAACAGCAGGAGAGAACATCAACGAGGTTGAGAAGCTTGTTGCAGAGTATACCGGCACAAAGTATGCTGTAGCTCTTTCCTGCGGAACAGCTTCACTTCATCTTGCAATAAAGCTTGCAGGCGAAAGGATTTATGGTCAGCCTAAGCCGAATTGCGGAACTCTTCAGGGACATAAGGTATTCTGTTCGGATATGACGTTCGATGCTACCGTAAACCCTGTTGCGTATGAGGATGGTGAAGCCGTTTTTATTGATACAGAGGCGGATACATGGAACATGTGCCCCGACGCACTTGAAAAGGCATTTGATATTTATCCCGATGTAAAGCTGGTTGTAGTTGCACATCTTTACGGTGTTCCCGGAAAGATCGACGCGATCAGAAGAATATGTGAAAGGCACGGTGCCTATATAGTCGAAGATGCTGCCGAGTCCTTTGGCGCAACATATAAGGGCAAGGAAACAGGATGTTTCGGAGACTACAGTGCTATAAGCTTCAACGGAAACAAGATAATCACAGGGTCATCAGGCGGTATGTTCCTTACTGACAGCATTGATGACGCAGACAAGGTGCGCAAGTGGTCTACTCAGAGCCGTGAGGCTGCGCCATGGTATCAGCACGAAGAGATCGGGTATAATTACCGTATGTCAAATGTCATCGCAGGCGTCGTTCGCGGTCAGATGAAATATATTGACGAGCATATTGCTCAGAAAAAGGCTATCTATGAGCGCTATAAAGAAGGATTCAAGGGACTTCCGGTAACTATGAATCCTTTTGATCCGGTGGATAGTGAGCCTAACTACTGGCTCAGCTGTTTACTCATAAATAAGGAAGCTATGTGTAAACAGGTCAGAGGCGAGAATCAGCCTATATATATTTCCGAGCATGGTAAGACATGTCCTACAGAGATACTTGAGACCCTTGCAAAATTCAATGCAGAGGGACGTCCGATATGGAAGCCTATGCATATGCAGCCTATCTACCGTATGAACGGTTTTATTACTGCAAACGGCAACGGCAGAGGTCAGAGCAATGCGTATATCGCTGGAACGATGACCGATGTCGGCGCGGACATTTTCAGACGCGG
>SFMO01000018.1 GCA_004554385.1 Ruminococcus flavefaciens | reverse complement strand
GCACCGCCTTTTCCATGGTTTTCTTTATTATACCATAGAAAACGCGTTGTACAGTTCGTGGCGAGAACCTGTATATTTCGTGGCGAATTATTGTATGCTTTTATTGGCCGATTCTGTACGTTTTATTATACCATTCACAACCGTCTTGCCAAAGCTGCATAAAGCAACAAAGCGACCAAGCTTTGTCGCTTTGTCGCTTTGCATAAATTTTCTTTTAAATCTTTGTCTAACTTTTTGGGGTCAGTTCATATATGGTCTGGTGGGAAGCGTTATAGGAATACTTGTATATTGTCTTATCAAGAAACCGTTCTTTGATAACGCCTTTGTAATAGGCGGAGCTGACGCTATCAAGCCGCCTGTAACCATGCCTAAGCCATATCTTATTGCATGTGTTATCATCGGTGCAATGCTTATTGAGTGTCTGTGTCCGATAAAGGAAGCAATAAAGGCTATCAAGACTCCTATCCGTGATATTATTTTCAATACAAAGGAAACAGAGTATCGTCCAAGCAGAATATTCACAGTTATCGGAATCGTACTCATTGCAGTTGCAGTCGTAACATTCTTCTTCAAGGAAAGCTTTGTAATGAATATGACCTGCTTCGTATGCTTTGTCGCAGGAGTATCCATGCTCTTCAACTATATTGAGCGTTTTATCGCAAGAATTCTTGCCGATCTCTTTGAAAAGCTCAATTTCCCTATAGCACGTCTTGCAGCGGTAGAAGCAGGCAACAAGAAGAGCACAGTAGGAAGCTCTGTACTTTGTGTAACAGCTGCTGCACTTGCAATAGTTATCTATATTTTCTCGAATTCACTTGCTTCAATGTATAATCACGAAGCCTTCAACTGTGATGTTATATGTCAGGTAGGCGGCTGTAAATCCGATATTCTTTCCTATGTTGAGCAGCTTGACGGCGCTGAAAGATCGGAGTTCTTCTATCTGACCTTTGATAAGCTCAAACTGGGTGATAACGAGGGTGACTGCTATGTTTATGGATTTAATAATGAAGGAACAGAGCTTGTGGACGCATTTGACCTCGACGTTGACCACCTTGAGGATAATGAAGTGTGCATCGACAGAATGCTTATGAAGAAGTATAGTCTAAACGAAGGTGAAAAAATAAAAATCACTTTCATGGTAGACGGTTATCTGCCGATTGAGAAGGAGCTTACTATCAAGGCTAAAGTCAATGTGGACTACATGATGGCAGCCGGCAACTCTGTGGTCATAAGCGAGAAGGTGTACAAGGGAATATACAACGATTTTCCTCAGTTTCTGCTTGTGAAGGGCAATGATCCGAAGGCTTTGAAAAAGACTATACAGGACCACTCAGGTGATTTTGTTCAGATCGCGTTTACCAAGAGTGAATATGACCTTAACAGGGCTATTTCCAGAGCAACTTTAAAAATGATACTCAATCTCCTGATACTCATAGGAGTTGGACTTACCTTCGTTGGAGTTGTAAGCAATCAGCTTATCGGGCTTGAAGGAAGAAAGCGTGAGTGTGCGGTAATGACATCTGTGGCAATGCCAAGAAAGAAGCTTTCAAAGATGTTCCTTATAGAGAATATGATATCCTCTGGAACAGCGCTTCTGTTTGCAGTACCTGTGGGTGTACTGCTGTCCTATGTTTTTGGAAGGATAATGGATATACTTGAGCAGGTAATGCCGCTCCAGATACCTGTAGTGAAGTGCATAATATATGCGATATTCCTCTTTGGCGTGTTCACACTGGTATCACTTTTCCCCATAAGGGCGCTGAAGAAAATGGATGTTGTTTCACAGCTGAAATACGAATAAAGGAGAGAGTACAATGGCTAATGTAATAGAAGTAAATAATGTATATAAAGCATTCGGTAAGGGCGAGAGCATGACAAAGGTTTTGTCAGGGGCTTCGTTTGAAGTTGAAAAGGGCGAATTTGTATCGCTTATGGGTGCATCAGGAAGCGGTAAATCAACACTTCTGTATCTTATAGGCGGACTTGACAGATACTTTAACGGAACAATCAATGTCTGCGGAAATGATATTGGCAAAATGAAGGAGAAGGACCTCTCAAGGATGAGACTTGATAAGATAGGCTTTATTTTCCAGTTCTACAATCTCGTTCAGAATCTGAATGTAGAGGACAATATCCTTCTTCCGTCAAGCGTAAAGGGAAAGAGCAAGGCAGAGATGAAGGCTCAGCTGGATGAGATACTCCGAATAACAGGGCTGACAGAAAAGCGCAAAGCAAAGCCTGCTGAGCTTTCAGGCGGTCAGCAGCAGAGAGTTGCTATAGCAAGGGCGGTCATCGGCAATCCTGAGATCATTCTTGCAGATGAGCCGACAGGTAACCTTGACTCAAATGCAGGTGCTGAGATCATGAAGCTGTTTTCAGAGATAAACAAGGAGAAGGGGATAACAATTTTACAGGTAACTCACTCTCACAAATGCGCTGCATACGGCGACAGAGTTATAGAGCTTGTAAATGGCAGAACAGACCTTAATGCTGAGGGACCAGCTGTACCTGTAAAGGATGAAGCGTCTGCATCAGTATAATATTCAGAAAGACGCTTTAAGGAAAGCTTCCTTTAGCGGGATCGTGGCATAAAATTACCGAGCCTGTAATTTAAGGCTCGGTAATCTGTTTTTTCCGTTAATGAAAGCTTGCTAAAGCGTTCTTTTTATGTATCAGCCGTAATTCTTGAAGTAAAGTCCGCCGAAGAGACTGAACATAAGCTTTGTAAGAAAAGCCATATCAGCTTTACTGCCCTGGAGGACAAAGTTCTTTGCGATACTGTTCATGCCGCTTGCAATGAAGTCAACGATGAATACGCGGTCTTCCTCGGAAACATCTCCGACAAAGTGACGGCACTCGAGAAGAGAATGGTACTGAACATCATATAAAAAATGTATCATATCGTTCCGAACCAGAAGCCCGATAATGTGTTTGTTATCGATTATGTATTTGCTGTAACCCTCGCAGAATGAGCGGAATGCCGCAGAATGGCAGGAAGGGGAGTCTTTATCCGGCAGATAGCAGCAGTTATGGCTTAGTTCGTAGATCACTACATTTTCTTTAGTACCAAAAAGTGAGTAGAAGGTCTGACGTGATACCTGAGCCTCTCTGCAGAGATCGCTGACACTTATATCGTTGAATGGCATTGACTCAAGAAGACGCAGCAGAGCTTCTGAGATAAGCTTCTGGGATAAAAGTGCTGATTTATTGCTGCCTTTATACATGGACAAAATACCTCGCTTTGTAAAAGTTGACGTGAGCTCCTTGACAAATGTCAAAGACTATGATAATATTATAACAAGGGACTGGACATTTGTCAAGCCCTAAATAAAAAAACGGAGGTCACATTATGGCACAGGTTACAAAGGAAACAAAGATCGGCGAGCTTCTCCAGCTTGACAAGGACGTATCACCTATTCTTTTCAGCATCGGAATGCACTGTCTCGGATGTCCCGCATCACAGGGCGAGTCCATTGAGGAAGCTGCAATGGTTCACGGAGTTAATGTGGACGAGCTTGTAAATGCTATCAATCAGAAGCTTGCTGAATAATAATTATCGTATAAAGAAAAATGACACCCATGCGGGTGTCATTTTTATGTTATGGAGTAACAATATTGTGGTCGTATACAAGAAGTGTGAAATCAGTTCCGTTGATAGATCTTGAAGCTGTACGGATAGGCTGATGGTTCACGGGGAAATCAGTCAGATTCATCGTATCAAGCTCGCCGCTTGAAAGAAGGAGGAAGTATTCGTCCTGATCAGGATCTGTTTCGTACCATCTTTTTGATGACTGGTACATTCTGCTGGAAACGCCGTATTCATCAACATTGACGTCGCTAACCTTGATCCGCTCACCTGTGATAACAGTAACAGAGTTAGCATTCCAGAATGTGGCATATCCTCTTGATACCCCTTCATCCTCGAGGAAGTCAGCGAGCATATACTGTGTATTCTGCTTGTAAGCGTCCTTCTTTATCTTTCTGACATCTCCGCAGTGAAGGAATCCTGCCATGAATATCGGAACAAAGAGAACAACTAATATTCTGGAGACTTCTGCTTTTCCTACAATAGCCCAGCAGAGGAAGAGAATGCTGACGATGAGAGCAGTACCGATCATAGGAATGATACGCCAGTCTGCTGCGGCGAGAACGCCGAAAACGTAACCCATGATGTTTACAGCAACTACTGCCCAGTGCATCCATATCCATATGCGGAGCATTCTTGCCTTGCGGTCAGTGCCGAATTTCTTGTAGTAGCAGGTTGCGATAACGGGAATAACTGCAATGAGTACAGAGGTGGCAAGGAAGATCATATTCGGAATTCCTTCCTTGCTTGCAAATTTTGTATTTGGCAAACTCTGAACGCCGAGGAGTCTCATCCATGCAAAAGGAAGATTATGGAAGTGCTCAAGCCATTCGTTCATACCTGAGAAGTTTGAGTTAGCGTCCTGATAGCCAGCAGTCATGTCGCCGAGGAGCTTGTTGTTGAAGATGTTTCCGAAAACAGCCATTATAAGGAATACAAGTGCTCTGAAAGCGACAAGGAAGGTTTTGCTGCTGAATAGTGGATACTTTGCGTTAACGAACTGTTCTGCGAATATAGCACCTGCAAAGGGAAGTGCAAAGAGAGTCAGACCGGTGATGCCATCCATACCTGTAAGGAACATGAAAATGCAGATACAGAGGAAGATAACGAGCTTGTGAATAACAGTTTTCTTATTGTTTTTGCCTTCTGCTTTCAGTGCACACGCTTTGCTTCTGACAGTCAGCAGTCGGAAATACATGAACGCACCGATGACAAGGAATAGGATACCGAGACTGTAGTAAATCGTGTGTCCCCAGAATATCTCTCTCATTTTCTGCGTAGAGAGTGTAATGGAGAGGAAAATACCTGTACCTGCAAGTGAGATCTGGTAATTGCCTGTTATCTCATGTATCATGAACAGGAGGAATACTGTCAGGAGCACGAAGAAGCACATCATACCGATGATATGTGAAGTCATAGAAAGACCGAAGAAATGAAGCAGAGGATACATGATAGTATTGGTGCTTATTGGAAGGAAGCATGCATAGTTGAAATCCTTGTCGTATAAATGTCCGCTTTCAGCTGTGGCATTTGCCCACATGATAGTATCAGTACAGTCGGCGTGAAATTCAGCTTTCTGAGCAGTTGTAACATAATAGATGGTTACGAAGGCAGCTCCAAGGAAGATAACTGCTGCGATGACCCAGATGATGATCTTGCTGAGAAGATCGAAGTGATATTTCTCACGTATAGATACTGGAGCATTTTCTGTTCCTGATGACTCTGTTTCCTTTTCACTGTCCGAGTCGGGATTCTCAGTCTTTGCAGATTCTTCCTCAGCTTTTTCAGATGCTGGTTCAAAAGAGTCCTCTGTAAGGTCTATTACCTCGCCGGTCACATCTGCTGCGCTTTCGGTCAGGTCAAGAGTATCCTTGACAGCTTCTTCGGCTTTTTCAACAGCCTCTGAAGCGTCAGAAACGACCTTTTCAGCTTTTTCGGAGACTTTTTTTGCAGCTTCCGGTGCAGCATCTGCGGCGTTTTTGTTTTTATTTGACAATATTATCAGCTCCTTAAATGTTGATAAGATTTTTTTGGGCGGATAAAATCCGCCCAATAGTAGTTGTTTTATTTTTCTTCCTTTTTAGTGTAAAGGAGTATTTTTCTTGCGAAGAAATTCCAAAGGAAAGAAACTGCGGTTGAAACCACCTTTGCTATCATCTGATAAGCACTTGTTTTATCGCTGAGCCATACTTCAAAGCCCTTGGTGATACCCATGGTAAGAAGGAGACCTACAACACCGATAGCAGCAAATCCGAGGAATTCCACGAATTTATTCTTGACGTTTGAAGTCTTGAATATCCAGAAGGTGCTGATAAGGTAGTTGACGATAAGACCTGCCACGAATGACAGCGAGTTTGCGGCAACAGCAAATCTCTCGCCGAAGACGAACTTGAACAGTACGAAGGAAAGTCCCCAGTCGACTACTGTTGCAAGACCGCCTACAAAGATATAGCGGAAGAATTGTATCAGAGTATTATCCGTATCGCCGACAAACAGCTTCTTGAACTGCTTGTCGCGGAATATCTGCTTGATCTCGTCCATTATTTCTGCTTCTCCTCGTGGTATTCCTTTTCTGTATTAACGTTCCAGATAGAGGATTTGTCAGTACTTCCGCTCTTGATAGCCTTGACAGCCTCAAAGGAAGTTACCATAGAGTGGTCGATATTGTTGTATCTGTGCTGACCGTTACGCCCTACACAGTAGAGATTCGGGATAGTGTCGAGGTAACTGATGAGCTTGTCCATTTCCTCATAGGTATCGAAGTAAGCAGGATAAGCCTTCTTTACCTTTTCCATATGTGTATCGATTACTTCGTCAGCGCTGTCGATAAGACCAAGCTTTACCATTTCCTTTACGCAGAAATCGGAGAACTGTTCTTCTGTCATGTTCCAGAACTTATCGCCCTCTGTAACGAAATATTCAAGACCGACCCATACAGTATGACCGAGGTCCTTTACCATGTACGGAGACCAGTTGTTGTAGATCTGGAAACGTCCCATTTTAACACGTCTGTCCTGAACATATACCCAGCAGTCAGGCACGATATTGCCCACTGTCTTCATATTTGTCTTGTTCTTGAGCTTGAGCTTCGGAACGAGAACACCAAGTGTCATATAGTCACGGTATGGAAGACCTGCTGCGATACGGGCTGCATCCTCGGGAACGTCGTTCATGCCTGCAACGAGATCCTTGACAGGCATAGATGAGATAACGCAGTCGCCGCTGAGTTCAACTTCCTGACCGTCCTTGATGTAGGTAACACCAGTGAGCACATTATCTGCATTTTTATGGAGCTTCTTGACAGCTGCCTCCATGATTATGTGACCGCCAAGTTTCTTGACCTCATCAGCAGTGACCTCCCAGAGCTGTCCGGGACCAAGCTTAGGATACTTGAATTCCTCTATGAGAGATGTGTTGACCTTACGGTTCTTTACCTTGAAAACCTTGCCGAAGAAGTCCTTGATGATGCCTACGATAGAAAGTCCTTTTGTACGCTGAGCGCCCCATGAAGCATCGATCTCGCTCGGATGTCTGCCCCAGAGGTTTTCTGTGTAGTACTCGAAGAACATTGAGTAGAGCTCCTTACCGAAGCAGTTTATATAGAAATTCTCCAGATTTGTCTCGGGACGCTTGTGGATTGCAGCACCGATGTAGCTGAAGCCTACCTTCATAGTAGTAAGAAAACCGAAGTTCTTAATAGTTTCGGGCTTGAGTGAAACAGGGTAATCGTAGAACTTATCGTTGAAGAGGATACGTGAAACTCTGCGTCTCTTGAGCATTACGCGGTTTTCCTTCTGAGGGTCGGGACCGCCTGCTTCAACATTTACGTGTCTCTTGAGATATCTGTCGTCCGATGAAGGCGCACCCTGCATAGGAAGCATCTCGCTCCACCACTGATTGACCTCGGGGATCTTGGAGAAGAAGCGGTGACCGCCCATATCCATACGGTTGCCCTTGTAGTTTACAGTTTTAGAGATACCGCCGATAGCAGTAGTTTCCTCGAGAACGGTAACATCATACTCACCTGAGCCGTCTCTGAGGAGCTCATATGCAGCGGTAAGACCTGCCGGTCCTGCGCCGATGATAATGACTTTTTTCATGTTGAATTACTCCTTTTTAATTTCACGGAGCTGTTTGCTCCGAAAACTGCTGTACAAATATTAGACGAACAAAACGTCATACATCTCTCACATGAGTGAGAAATTTTTATTTTTTACTTAAATAAGTAAAATTAGTCATACTATAAAGTACATTATAACACATAAACAGATAATAATCAAGCGAAACAGGAAATTTTTACGCTTCTTCAAAAAAAAGTGCACAATAAACATGAATCAACAGCGTGTTTTGTGCACTTATACAAGGCGGTTGTAATTGGGAAAGATTAATAGCCTTCGTTTTTCTGATGCGATAAACGTTAGTTATAAAAAAAGACGCACCGTTTATCCGGCTCCATTAACGGAAAAAGCGGATCACCGAGCAAGAAAAAAGCTCGGTGATCTATGCCGCGATTTCGTCGGATGAAGCTCCGTTTAAGTGTGTCTCAGATATTATTTTTCAGAGCAGAATTCTACCTTTTCGCCGTTGAGTATCATGTTTGTTGTTCTTACAGCACACATTTTTCCGCACATAGAGCAGGTGTGCCTGTCAGCGGGGGGAGTGCTCTCAAAGTAAGCACGTGCCTTTTCTCCGTCAACAGCAATGTCGAACATCTTCTCCCAGTCAACAGCATGACGGGCCTCTGCCATTGCGTTATCACGGTCTGTGGCGTGAGGTATGCCCTTTGCTATGTCAGCTGCATGTGCGGCAATAAGGCTTGCGATTATACCTTCCTTAACGTCGTTGGTATCGGGCAGGCGAAGGTGCTCTGCCGGAGTTACGTAGCATAGGAAATCCGCACCGCTTGAAGCGGCGATAGCACCGCCGATAGCAGATGTGATGTGGTCATAACCGGGGAATATATCCGTTACCAGCGGACCGAGAACATAGAAAGGAGCGTTGTGACAGATACGCTTCTGAAGCTTCATATTTGCCGCTATTTCGTTCATTGCCATGTGTCCCGGACCTTCTACCATTACCTGTACGTCCTTTTCCCATGCTCTTGTGGTAAGAGCGCCAAGCTCTATGAGCTCGGAGATCTGTCCTGCGTCTGTAGCGTCGTCGATACATCCCGGACGAAGAGCGTCACCGAGAGAGATAGTACAGTCGTACTCGCGGAGAATATCGAGCACCTCGTCGTAGTGCTCGTAAAATGGGTTTTCGTTTCCTGTCATCATCATCCATGCGAAGAGAAGAGATCCGCCTCTGGAAACGATGTTCATTTTGCGTCCCTCTCTGCGGAAAGCCTCAACAGCGCGGCGGTTTATTCCTGCGTGAATAGTCATGAAGTCCACGCCTTCTTCTGCGTAAGCACGAACTACACGGAGAAAATCCTCTGCTGTTATCTCAAGGAGATCCTTTTCGAGGTAACCGATAGCGTCGTACATTGGAACAGTACCTATCATAGCAGGCGCTTTTTCGATGAGAGCCTTGCGGAATGTATTGGTCTTGCCATAGTTTGAGAGGTCCATGATAGCCTCAGCACCGAACTTCAGTGCCATGTCTACCTTTTCCATTTCGATGTCGTAGTTCTTTGCGTCTCCTGAGATACCGAGATTAACGTTTATCTTGGTACGCATTTTTGTACCGATACCTTCGGGAGATATGGACTTGTGATTAATGTTGCACGGGATACATACCTCGCCCTTTGCAACAAGCTCACGGAGCTCCTCCGTGCTGATATATTCCTTCTTGGCAACTATCTCCATTTCGGGAGTGATAATTCCTTTTTTTGCCGCTTCCATCTGTGTATGATAATTTCTCATTTTATATTTCCTCCAAAATCGAAGCTGAGGAACCACAGCTGAGTGCATTTTCAGACTGCGGCTCTCAGCTGTTTATCAAGCTTTTTTACTGAATATTTTCTTTGCAGCAACGCACATTATGATCGTTGCTGCCATATCGGGCAGAGTGTTTCCAACGGGAATATCCACCCTCATAAGTACCCTGTAGAGCACAAAACCGAGCACCCATACGATACAGCTAATTATGTCGAAGCTCTTATCAGAGCTGTCCTTTTTAAGAATGAAGTAATCCGCTATCTGAACGGCTATCATAGGTGCAAATACTGAGCCGATAAGATACAGGAAGTTTGTTATATCGTCCATAGGGAAGAGGATAGCGCCTACGGTGCCGATAACGGCGGCTGCAACAGCTACCCATTTGCCCCTGAGCTTTGAAAGTATTGACTCTCCAGAGATACCTGCCGAGTATGCGTCAAGGAATGTGGTTGTGACTGTTGAGAATACAACGATAAGGAGACCTGCGATTCCAAGACCTGCCTTTACCATTATCTGAGCTATGTCTGATTCTGCTGTGAATATTGCAGCACCCATTCCGATTGCATACATCCAGCAGCTTATTATGCCGTATACCAAAGCACTTACAGCTGTTGCAGCCACAGGCTTTTCGGCTTCTCTTGTGTAGTCGCTGATAAGCGGCAGCCACGACAGGGGCATTGCCACAGAAAGCTCAACAGCGGCTCCGAAGCTCATGCTCTCCTCAGAAATCGGCAGCTCACTGCCATCGAAGAATATTACCTTGCAGAGTATGAGAGTGAGTATGAAAAGCGCTGCCATTGCGACGGTATTGATCTTTCCGAGATTTTTTATACCGATGAGGATCCAGAGTATAATAAGTCCGCCGATGACGAGACACCATATCCATTTACCTGCGTCGAAAATACCGTTTGCGGCAAGTGCACCGTCATATATCATAATAGCTGTCCAGCCGACGAGCTGAAGAACATTGAGAACAGAAAAGAATATACCGCCCTTGCTTCCGAAGCTCATTTTAACGGTCTCCATAGCGCTTCTGCGGGCTTTTCCGCCGATAAGGCCTGCAAGGAAAAGCATGGTGCAGCCGATGATATGACCGATTATAACAGCAATAAGACCTTTTCCGAAGCCCAGAGGTGCAAAATATGTACCTGTGATTATTTCGGCAATGGAAACTCCGGCGCCGAACCAGATAAGACCGTTTTCATAAACGGAGGTGCGCTTCTGTTCCATCAGTCTGCCTCCTTTGCAAACTCTCCGGAGAGTGCGAAGGCGTGATTCATAGGACCGCTGCCTTTACCGAGGTCCAGCATTGCAGCAAGAGCGCCCGAGATATAGTCCTTTGCACGTTCAACGGAATGCTCAAGTGTGAAGCCCTTTGCGAGATTTGATGCAATGGCACTTGAAAGAGTGCAGCCTGTGCCGTGAGTATTGGGATTATCTATACGTTTGCCGTTGAACCATTTTGTGCTGCCGTTATCCCAGAGAAGGTCATTTGCGTCACTGAGACTGTGACCTCCCTTGCAGAGCACTGCGCAGCCGAATTTCTCGCCGATTACTTTTGCTGCCTTTACCATGTCGTCCTGTGAAGCTATTTTCATATCAGCCAGTATCTCGGCTTCTGGGATATTAGGTGTAACGACTGTTGCAATGGGGAGAAGCTCTGATTTCAGAGTTTCAACAGCCTCGTCTGCGATGAGCTTTGAGCCGCTTGTAGCTACCATAACAGGGTCAACTACAATGTTATCCGCATTGTATTCACGGAGTTTGGCAGCAATGGTGCATATTAGCTTGTCAGAGGAAAACATGCCGGTTTTTACTGCGTCAGGACGGATGTCCGTAAACACAGCGTCAAGCTGCATGGCTAAGAATTCAGGCGTTACCTCCATAATACCTGTTACGCCGGTCGTGTTTTGCGCAGTAAGAGCGGTTATCGCGCTCATGGCAAAAACACCATTCATGGTCATGGTCTTCATGTCCGCCTGAATGCCGGCGCCTCCGCAGGAGTCACTTCCTGCGATCGTTAATGCTGTTTTCATATTCATTTCTCCTTTGCAGTGATTTCGGGCTTATTGCCCCAGCATTAATTTTGTAAAGCGAGACAAGGTGGTGCCCCCGGTGTCCCGCGCAGCGTGACGCTGCACCCTTTCTCCGCGGCAAAGCTGATCGGCAGGGGAGAGTATGTATCCGCGAGTCTGCATAGCCTGTACAGAGCTTTCATCAGGTGAGTGACGCTGTTGAAAAATTGAAAAAGGTGCGCCCGCAAAGAGACACACCTATTCTGCATAAGTATTTCCCTCCGTTGGCATTATCCAAATCAGGTAAGGTCGGAGTTTACAACTCCCTCTCAGCCTGTTCACAAGCTCCCTTTTTCATACTTATTATACCACTTTTGCTGAAAATGTCAAGAAGATAAAATGTTCACAAAATGTGCTTGACATGTTGGAAGAGATTTGGTAAAATCATAGTATGATGTGCTGTATGGATTCGGCTCATATTCTAAAAACGGAGGTATTTACCATGGACAAGAAAGCAATGTACAAAATAAGCTACGGACTATTCGTTGTTACAGCTAATCGTGACGGAAGAGATAATGGCTGCATTACCAATACACTGGCGCAGGTGACTTCAACTCCTAACAGAGTCAGCCTTACTGTGGCAAAGGCAAATTTCACACATGATATGATAAAGGATACAGGAAAATTCACAGCTTCTGTTATCGGAACAGATGCAGATTTTTCACTTTTCAAGCATTTTGGCTTTCAGTCAGGACGAGATGTTGACAAATTTGCTGATTTCACCGACTGTAAACGTGCAGAAAACGGTACTTTAATAGTGACAAAGGGGACAAATGCGTATATTTCCGGAACGGTCTGTCAGACTGTTGACCTTGGAACTCATACTATGTTTATTGCGGATGTGACCGATATGGAGATGCTCAGTGACGCACAGTCAGCAACATATGAGTATTATCAGAGTAATATCAAGCCAAAGCCTGAGGCTGTGGGCACAACTGCTGACGGTCAGACTATCTGGAGATGTGTTATCTGCGGCTATGAATATGTCGGTGATGAGCTCCCTGATGACTTCATCTGTCCTATATGCAAGCACGGCAAGGCGGATTTTGAAAAAGTCTCAGGCGGACACAGTGATGCCGTGGCTGTTGGAACTACTGCTGATGGTCAGACTATCTGGAGATGTACTGTCTGTGGATACGAGTATATCGGCGATAAGCTCCCTGACGATTTTGAGTGTCCTCTCTGCGGAGTAGGTGCTGACCAATTCGAGCTTATAAGCTCTGCTCCTGCAAAGTCAGGCGGCAACAAATACGCAGGCACAAAGACCGAGAAGAATCTTCTTGAAGCCTTTGCAGGTGAGTCACAGGCAAGAAACAAGTATACCTACTACGCTTCTGTTGCAAAGAAGAACGGATATGAGCAGATAGCTGCCCTCTTCCTTCAGACTGCCGAAAACGAAAAGGAGCATGCTAAGCTCTGGTTCAAGGCGCTGGGCGGAATAGGTGATACAGCCGAGAATCTGCTTCATGCTGCTGAGGGCGAAAACTTTGAGTGGACTGATATGTATGAGAGAATGGCTAAGGAGGCTGAAGAAGAGGGCTTCCACGAGCTTGCTGCACAGTTCCGCGGCGTAGGAGCAATAGAAAAACACCATGAAGAACGTTATCGTGCACTGCTGCATAACGTTGAAGCTATGGAAGTGTTCAGAAAGAGCGGAGTTACAATGTGGGAATGCAGAAACTGCGGTCATATTGTAATAGGTACGGAAGCACCTGAAGTATGTCCTGTCTGCTTCCACCCTCAGAGTTATTTTGAGGTACGCAAAGAAAACTATTGATCTGACATAATTATTAAGGGGGGATATGTAAATGATCGTTTATTTTTCTGCTACAGGAAATAGTAAGTATGCGGCTCAGAGGATCGCTGATGCTCTTGGAGAGAAGACCATGTCCATAGAGGAAGGCTGCTGCGATATTGCTCTTGAAGAGGATGAGCACTTCGGCATAGTAACACCAACTCATTGGTGGGCTCTCCCTATACCTGTAAGATCTTTCTTGAAAAAGCTTAATCTGACAAGAAGCGGAAGGCACTATGTGTTTGTAGTTTCAACTTACGGGACTACTCCCGGGTGCAGCGGTGAAGAGACAAGAAGCCTGCTGAAGAAAAGAGGCATAAGACTTAGTGCGGCATACAATATTAAAATGCCGGATAACTGGACAGTCACATTTGATCTGTCCGATCCTGAAAAAGTGGCAAGGCAGAATAAAAAGGCCGAGGTCAATATCGACAGGACCATTGCGAAGATACTTCACAGGAAGAAAGGCAATTTTACTGTCCTGAGAACGCCCTATGCCATCCATCCTTATACAGATAAGGTATTTGCAAAGGTGAGAAGCACAAAGAACTTTACCGTAGAGGATAGCTGCATCGGCTGTGGGCTGTGCGCTGAAAAATGTCCTGTAAAGGCTATTGAAATGAGAAACGGCAAGCCTGTATGGGTGAAGGAAAGGTGTGCACTTTGCTTCAGATGCCTGCACCACTGTCCGAAATTTGCAATACAGTTCTGGAACGGCGCTACAAAAAAGCATGGACAGTACACAAATCCGAATGTGAAAATATAATATAATAATGAAAGCCTGCAAAAGTGAAAAAAGTAGTTTTTGCAGGCTTTTTGAAAGCTGAAATTATTCTATATATCGGAATATATCGACGATATTATACTACATGTAATTATATAAAATATTTTCTTCTGCTCATTTGAACGGAAAATAGCCAATTTCTATGGCTGTTTTGTATAAAAACGAGGTAGCAAATGGCTTAATATACGTCGTTTTGTCATTTTTTTAGAAATTTCTTGACAAATCGTTATAAAGGGTATATAATTCAAATTGTAAAATCTTATTTATGGAGGATAATACTATGACAAAGACCGAATTAATCAGCGCAGTTGCTGAAAAGGCTGACTTCACTAAGAAGAATGCTGAAACTGCTGTAAACGCTATCATTGCAACAATCACAGACGCTCTCGCAAGCGGTGAGAAGGTTTCAATCGTTGGCTTTGGTACTTTTGAAGTTCGTGACCGTAAGGAGAAGCAGGTTATCAATCCTCAGACAAAGAAGATGATGACAGCTCCTGCTTCAAAGGCTCCTGCTTTCAAGGCTGGTCAGGCTCTTAAGAACGCTGTAAACAAGTAATTCAAGGAGGATACGATCATGCCAGATAAGAAGACTGCAGAAACAAAAGTAGTTGAGACAGCTGCTGCTCCTGCTGAGGAGAAAAAGGCTGCTACAAAGAAGGCTCCTGCTGCTAAAAAGCCTGCTGAGAAGAAGGCTGCTGCTGCCAAGAAGCCCGCTGAGAAGAAGGCTGCTGCTGCTAAGAAGCCTGCTGAGAAGAAGGCTACAGTTGCTAAGAAGCCCGCTGCTAAGAAAACAGCTGCAGCTGCTGTAGACAGCAAGGTAGTTATTCAGGCTATGGGTTCAGAGGTTAATACAGCTGAGCTTATCGAGAAGGCTACTAAGGCTTCAGGCGCAAAGACAGTCAAGAAGGTTGACGTTTATGTAAGACCTGAGGTAAACAAAGTTTACTATGTTGTTAACGGCGATATCCTTGGCGATTTTGATCTTTTCTAAGAATTATGAGAGCTCCGCTTTGTGCGGAGCTTTTTGTTTTATATCAGGTTCTCCGTGGAGGGTCTTATTTTTTTCGGGATATAGCTGACTTATCACTTCAGTTGACCGATTGTATGTGATCTTTTGTACATAATAGTACAAAAGATCATTTTATAAGTACTATATGTCATTGAAATGTTGCATGCTTGGATATATAATAATGACAGTAGGAGAAAACGTACATTTAGGTGCGTTAGTCAGAGGATATTAAAATTTGGAGGGATCATCATGAAGAATACAATGATGAAATTGAGAGCTGCTTCTGTAGCAGCTGCGGCAATGATGACAGTTTCTGCTGCTGTGGGAACAATGAATTCATTCACAGGCATTTCAATTGGAACATCTGTCATCAATGCTTATGCAGCTGAAAGCAGCGTCAAGGTGCTCAGCTCGGCAGGCTTCGGCGAGGGAATGTATGCCACATGGTCATCAGTTTCCGGAGCTTCGGGCTACAATGTATATGTTGATGGTGCAAAGATAGACTCAATGCTGATCAGACAGTACAGCGGCTATATGAGAGCAGACGCTGTAGGCCTTAAGGCAGGAAGTCACACCATGAAGATCGTTCCTGTTATAGGCGGCAAGGAGGACAGCTCCAAGTCTGCTGAGGCAAAGGCAGATGCCTATGCACATGACAGAAGCGGATTCGGCTTCGTGAACGGAAATTCAAACGGAGCTTACAATGCTGACGGAACCCTCAAAAGCAATGCGATCGTTATCTACGTTACAAATGGAAATAAGGATAGTGTTTCAGCGAGTATTGACTCAACGGGAAAGGGAGCTTCTGCGGTTACAGGTGTGCAGAATATCATAACCGCGTATAAGAAGGGAAAAGAGCCGAGACCGCTGAACATCAGGATAATCGGAAATATCACAGACCCTTCTGTTCTTACAAAGGGCGACCTTATGGTAGACTCCGTGAAGGCGGGCTGTACTATCGAGGGTATCGGCAATGACGCTACTCTCAACGGCTTTGGTATCGTTATAAAGAACAGTTCGAATGTTGAAGTCAGAAATCTCGGCTTTATGAACTGCGACAGCACAGAAGGCGATGACTGCGGACTCCAGCAGAGCAACGATCATATCTGGGTGCATAACTGCGATTTCTTCTACGGAAACGCTGGCTCGGATGCCGATCAGGTCAAGGGTGACGGCGCTCTCGATACCAAAACTTCTACTTATATCACTCACTCTTACAATCATTTCTGGGATAACGGCAAGTGTAACCTTCAGGGTATGAAGTCTGAGTCAACAGAGAATTATATCACTTATCATCATAACTGGTATGACCACTCAGACTCACGCCACCCCAGAATAAGAACCTGTTCAGTACACTGCTACAATAACTATTTTGACGGCAATGCAAAGTACGGTGTAGGTGTAACTATGGGTGCTTCATGCTTCGTTGAAAACAACTATTTCCGTAACTGTAAATATCCTATGCTCATTTCTATGCAGGGCTCTGACGGTATAACAGGCGGAACATTCTCAAGTGAAGCAGGCGGCGTTATCAAGTCCTTCGGAAACTATATGACAGGACAGAAGGCTTATACAACTTATCAGCAGAACAAAACAGATTTCGACGCTTATGAGGCTTCTTCAAGAAATGAAAAGCTCAGCGGCGATGTTAAGGCCAAGAGCGGTGGAACTGCTTACAATAACTTTGATACATCAGCTGTAATGTACAGCTATACTCCTGATAAGGCTTCGGATGTGCCTGCTGTTGTAACTTCAAAGGCAGGACGTGTTGACGGCGGAGACTTCAAATGGCAGTTCAATAACGCTGTTGACGATGACAGCTATACTGTAAATCAGGGCTTGAAGGATGCTATTGTTTCATACAAGGGCACGGTTACAGCTATCGGCAGCGGCTTCAAGGAGGACAATGCTCCTGCGCCTGCTGTTACAACTACAACTGTTACACAGCCTGTAGTTACAGACATTAAAACGACAACTTCTACAACAGGAGCAGCTCCTGTTGCAACAACAACTACAGCTGCTCCTGTCCTCACTCCAGTAACAGTCGGCAAGCTCATTTATGCTTCGCCCAACGGCGGAGGAGACGGAAAGAGTGCAAATTCACCAACAGATGTTCTTACGGCTATAAAGTCTGTACCTGCCGGCGGAACTATCTTCCTTCTTGACGGTACATATAAGTATACCTCAACTATTATGATAGAGGAGAGTAATTCCGGAAGCGCAGGCGCATACAAGACTATCGTTGCTGCACCTAATGCAAAGGTAAAGTTTGACTTTACAGGACAGGCTGTTGACGGCGCAAACCGCGGCTTCGTTCTTGACGGCTCATACTGGCATTTCTACGGCTTTGAGATAGCCAATGCCGGCGATAACGGCATGCTTCTCTCAGGCGATAACAATATCATCGAGATGATGGTGTTTGACCGCAATCAGGATACAGGACTCCAGATCTCAAGATATAACGTCTCTTACAACACTATCGCTCAGTGGCCTTCAAATAACCTCGTAAAGAACTGTACATCACGCAACAACTGTGATGACGCTACAATGGAGAATGCTGACGGATTTGCTGCAAAGCTTACATGCGGCGAGGGCAATGTATTTGACGGCTGTATGGCTTACTGCAACTCAGACGACGGCTGGGACCTCTATGCAAAGGAAGCAACAGGTCCTATCGGCAAGGTAACTATAAAGAACTGTATTGCATTCCGCAACGGCTTTACCGAGGACGGCAAGGGTTACGGCGACTGCGACGGAAACGGCTTTAAACTTGGCGGCGGCGGAGTAGGCACACGCCACACTGTTGAGAACTGTCTCGCATTTGAAAATCTCAACTGCGGCTTTACAGATAATAACAACCCGAAGTTCGGCGATATGAAGAACTGTACAGCATACAACAACGGTATCGGCGGCAAGGGTAAGGCTAATTACATGGTATACCGCTGCGACACTTCTGCTACATTCAACGGTATGATGTCCTACATCAATACAGGAAAGGTCTCCAAGACCAATGCAGCAGGAATCAAGGTCTCAAACGATAAGTTCGTAGGAAACATGACAAATTCTGTTTACTACAACAGCAAGTATTACTATGCTAAGTCGAATACAACCATGACTAACGGTGCTAAGCTCGGAGATATTATCACACCTGCTGACAGTGATTTCATCAGCCTTAATGTAGGGGCTATGGGTACTGATTTCCACAAGCAGTGGAGAAACAGCGACGGCTCTCCAAAGCCCGGCGGATTTGCCGAGACAGCAGGTTCAAGCCAGTACAAGAGCATCGGATACCATATGAGCGGCGGAATTTCGCAGACAGCTGCCCCAGATCCTTATGCAGTAGATACAACTCCTGTTGAGGAGACAACAACTGCTGCAACTACAACAACTACAACTACTTCAACAACAACTGTAACAACTACCACGACCTCTGCTCCTGCACCTGTCGGCAAGGCAGGCGACTCAAACGGCGACGGACAGGTCGATATGTCAGACGTTGTTCTCATCATGCAGGCGCTTTCAAATCCTAACAAGTACAGCATCGCTCCTGAGAACCGCGAAAATGCAGACGTTGAAGGAAAAGGAAACGGCATTACAAATGCTGACGCTCTTTCGATCCAGAGATACCTTCTCGGACTCGTGACAGCTCTCCCCGAATCCTGACAGATTTGGGTTCTCTCTAATATAATGACGTGAAAGAAGGAACCAGCCCCCCCAATAGGTTCCTTTTTTCATTATTTAAGCACTTCACTTAAATAATCACAGAAATTTTACATATTATCCCACCTAAATCTCTTGACACTGCACTTAAAAGATTGTATAATAAAGGCGATGAATTATTGGTATATCCAATAAAGGAGGATAAAACATGAAAAAAAGGCATAAAAAAACATTGGCACTGATCGCTGCAGGCGTTATGGCGGCTGTTCAGTGCGGCTCGGCAGCATTTTTTAATTCCTTTGCAGCAGGTGAGGCAGCTGCTGCAACATCGTTCCCTTACACTATCGAAGGCGAGGATATGGAGGGAGCTGAGCTCTGGACAAGTATCTATCAGACAGAGATACCCGGATATTCGGGAAAGGGCTTCTATTACCTTACCGCAAAGCCTGCATCCTTTGAAGTGAATGTTCCCGAGGACGGCATGTACTCTATCACTGTTCACGGCGCTCAGATCCTCAACGAGGGCGGCAGACAGCAGGCTGTAAAGATCAACGGCGTAAAGTACATAACCCAGGCAGCTTATTCAGACAAGTGGGTGGACTATGATTTCGGAATGGTTCGCATGAACAAGGGTGTAAATACCATTGAGTTTATCAGCGAATACGGTTATATGGCTATTGACAGTGTTACGGTAGATCATGCTCAGTTCCCTGATCTCTCAAAGGCAAGCGGCACTACAGTCGATAAGGACGCTACCTCCGAGACAAAAGCGCTTATGGCTTATCTGAAGAGCGTGTACGGCAAGAATATCCTCTCAGGTCAGCAGGAGATCTACGGCGGCGGACACAGTGTTGAAACGACTATACGCTATGATGCAAGCACAAATAAGTGCGTAGATTCTGACGGGAAAGAGTATGTTATAGACGAGAACAGCTGGGACAAGACCGAACAGGGCGAGAAGTTCCCATGGCACTGCACAGGTCCTGACGGACAGGTCTATACCTACAACACCCAGAACCGTAATTACGGTTATAATGATTATGACTATGAAGTAAGATACATCAAGGAGCTCACAGGTGAGGAGCCTGCTATACGCGGATTTGATTTCGGAAGCTACTGTCCCTGCTATGCATGGGATGACGGCGTGGCACAGCGAATGATCGACTGGGCAACTAAGAAAAATGGTATCTGTACGGCTTCATGGCACGTTAATGTTCCTACACAGAAGGCAGATTATACTCTCGGTGAGCCTCTTGCCTTTGAAAAGACAACATACACTGAAAAAACAGACTTCATTACTGCTAACTGCATGGTAAAGGGTACTATGGAGTATGATTACTTCCAGCTTTGCATGAAGAACCTTGCCGCTGAGCTGAAAAAGCTTCAGGACGCAGGAGTTCCTGTTATTTTCCGTCCATTTCATGAGGCTGAGGGCAATCCCAGTCATACCGACGATCCTATTGACGGCTCGGGTGCATGGTTCTGGTGGTCAAAGGAAGGCGCTGAGGTTTACAACAAGCTATGGGCTTTCTTACAGGATACTCTCACAAATGAATATGGCCTTCATAATCTGATATGGGAGCAGAATCTCTATGCATGGTCTGACTATTCGGCAAAGTGGTACTCGGGCGATGACAGGGTAGATATCGTAGGCTTTGATAAGTATAACTGCCAGTACAACCGCCATGACGGCAAACAGCAGGGAGTTCCGAACGAAGACGCAGAGACAGGTATTTTCTATACGCTGAATAAATTCGTCAAGGGTAACAAGATGGTCTCTATGCCTGAGAACGATTCTATTCCCGGACTCAACAACATGCAGGTAGAGCATGCTTACTGGCTGTATTTCTGCCCATGGTATGATTCGGAGCAGGCGCATTTCCTCTGCGGTAAGGAGTATCAGGATCCCGACGCGGTAAAGGCTCTTTACAACAGCGACTTCTGTATCGCTCTTTCTGAGCTTCCGAAGAACCTTTACAAGGGAAGTTCAGAGCCTTCCACATCAACAACTACAACTGTAAAGTCATCAGTGACAACGACTACTACCTCTACCACAACTACTGTTGCTGTGCCTGCAGATGTGAAGTACGGTGACGCCAACTGTGACGGCGGAGTAGACATGTCAGATGTAGTCCTTATCATGCAGAGCCTTGCAAATCCAAACAAATATGGCCTGAACGGTACTGACAAGACTCATATCACTACAAAGGGACAGACCAACGGTGACGTTGATATAAGTGTAAAGGGTATCACCTCAAATGATGCTCTCAGAATACAGGAGTTCCTTCTCGGAAAGGTCGCAAACCTTGATCCGGACGCAAAAAAATAAGAAAACGTAAAAAAGCGGTCCATCGGACCGCTTTTTCTTATGGTTTGTAGTTATTGATTATATTGAGAATATACGTGTCATAGATGTTTTCGCCGAGAACACTTCCGTCGGGCTCAAAAGACAGGGTACGTATTTGCTTAGGATCTTCCTCATAGGGATTGGCGACAGAGCTGTTCTCGTCAAAGTATTCCGCAAGAAGCACCTTTGCATTGCCCTGCGGAAAAATGATATTGCCCTCTGAAACGTAGAAGTCCTTGTCTGTGAATATTTTCAGCAGATCGTGTGTTGCATTGTTGTACGGATTGTTGTCCTCGGGACTTATCAGCCACGCAGGACTTAGAAATAGGGTAACGCCTGTATTCCTTACAGCTTCGGCAAAGATCATCACAGGTTCAATAGGGATTGTTTCCTGATGAAATGCGTCAACGGAAAGCAGAACGCGATTTACGCCGCTGTCGGCAAGCATTTGAGCGACTTCACGTATCCTGTTCTCATTTTTACTGAAATAGCCGTTGGTTATGACTTCACGCTTTGGTATATCAGCAGCTTTTGCAGCACTGTGTATCGTGCAGACGGTCTCGGGATAGAGCAGGGGCTCTCCGCCGAATGTCATCAGTGACTTTATGTTGTAATGTTGGGAGACCTCGGCAATGGCTCTTGCTGCAAGCTCGCCGTCAATGTGACAACCGCTGAAATGGTGGCTGCCCTCGCTGCAATGTCTGCATCTGCCTGTGCAGCACATTGTCACAACGAATTCTATTCTTTCAAGGTTTATGTATTTGTTCATATTAACTGCTCCTTTAATATTTTTTGAATATGTACGGCGCAGTATGGGAACTTTTCTTACTCGGTGGGACGTTCCCTTTATTACTGCACCGAGCAGTTAATTCGTTTTATCACCATTGTTTTCACCTTACACTGAAAGAGTTATATTCTTGCCGCTGGGCTTGTATTCCTCGGTTGTGACTCCACACTTGTCAAAAAGTATGCATGAAGCTTTAACGCCGTCGGTATCTGCGTATTTGTTGCTGTAGTAAACTACACGCTTTATTCCGGACTGTATGATAGCCTTTGCGCACTCGTTGCAGGGGAAAAGGGTAACATAGAGTGTGCAGCCGCTGAGACTGCCGAAGCTGCTGTTGAGGATAGCATTAAGCTCGGCGTGGCACACAAAGGGGTACTTTGTATCAAGAGGGGAGTCGGCACTGCGCTCCCAGGGCATATCATCGTCATCACAGCCTGTGGGCATACCGTTATAGCCTACGGAAACTATTTTGTGCTGGTCGTTGACGATACAGGCGCCGACCTGTGTTGAGTTATCCTTGCTGCGCTGAGCGGAGAGCATTGCAATGCCCATGAAATACTCGTCCCAGCTTATATAATCGGTTCTTTTCATTGTTTTCACCTCGGAATTATTCGTAAATGATAATTTATAATAGCATATCTCGGGAAAAATGTCAATTAGTGAGCAGAATTTGCAGAAGCTGCATATAAAAAACGCCCGACAGCATATGTCGGGCGTTTCAGGATTGGGGCAGCGGGATTTGAACCCACGAATGCAGGAGTCAAAGTCCTGTGCCTTACCGCTTGGCTATACCCCAGAAACTCACTGAAATATTATAACAAAAAAATAAACATAAATCAAGTCCTTAGGATATTTATTTTTGTTTTAACATAGGCTTTTCCATGTTGTCAAAGCAGAGATAATCGCCGTTTTCGGTCTTTATCGTACAGTATTCCTTGAAAGTATAGCCGTATCTGAGATATATCGCCTTCGCAGGCAGTGACACGGAAAGCTCCGCTGTGTCATAGTTTTCGGCGATACGCTCCTCAGCAAAGCGCAACAGAGCTCCGCCGAAGCCCTTTCCCTGATATTCGGGGAGTACAAAAAGTCGGTTTATCTCATTTTTTTCAGTTGTGACAGTACCTGCCGCGCGTCCGTTGTCAGTGCATAGCAAGAAAACATAGCCGTTTCTTATATCGCGGAGAATATTCTCGTCACTGTGATGTGCGAGAAAGAAGTCAACAGCGCCCTTGGGGTAATAGTGGGGATAGACAGCCTTAATTGTCTGCTGAGTTATATCTTTAACGGTCTGAAAGTCCGATTCCGCAGCAGCGGCTATTTTCATATGATTTCCTCCTTTGAAGCATTTTTCACGATGTCCTTGATGACCTCGCCTGCAATAATAAGTCCGACTACTGAAGGAACAAATGCTACAGAAGCAGGAGTTGAGCGCCTTGAAGCGCCATTTCGCTGATCGGTCTTTCCTGAGCCGTCATCAACAGCATGTCCCTTTGGAGTTAAGGGTTCTTCTTTAGAGTAAACGACTTTAAGCTTTTTTATGCCGCGGCGTTTGAGCTGATAGCGCATTACCTTTGCAAGGGGGCATACAGAAGTCTTGTATATATCCGTGACTTCAAAACGCGTAGGATCAAGCTTGTTTCCTGCGCCCATGGAGCTGATAACGGGAACTCCTGCTGCTTTTGACTGCATGATTATTTCAAGCTTTCCTGTGACTGTGTCTATGGCGTCAATAACATAATCGTACTGTGAAAAATCAAGTTCACCAGCGGTTTCTGGCATATAGAACATCTTATGGCAGGTTACCCTGCATTCCGGATTTATATCGCGGATACGCTCTGCTGCAGCGTCAACCTTGTACATGCCGATAGTACTTTCGAGGGCTATTATCTGTCGGTTTAAGTTTGTAACGCATACCTTGTCGTCGTCGATGAGGTCAAGTGCTCCGACGCCAGAGCGAGCCAGAGCTTCGACGGCGTATCCGCCTACGCCTCCGACCCCGAAAACGGCGACTCTTGACTTTGCGAGTATTTCCATAGCTTCCTTGCCGAATAAAAGCTCGGTCCTTGAAAAACGTTCTGACATAGCTGTGCTCCTTTATATTTCTCTGAACTTTTCCAGACGATAGAGACGCTCATCATCGAGCTCTGCAATACCGTTTTTGTAGTCGTAACCGAATTTCCTGTAGAACTGGCAGCCTGTTATCGATGAGGGTATTTCTATACGCTTAGCTCTCAGGAAGTACTCGTCTTTTTCAAGTGTCTCCATAATGAGCCTGCCAACACCCTTGCCCTGATACTCTGGCAGCACGAATATAGTGAATAGTCCGCTTTCGTCCTCCTTGCCCCAGAATGGTCCGATAGAGCCGCAGCCGATGATCGTTTCATTATTTTCAACTACGTAGAAATGTGTCCAGCCTGCACGTTCAAGGATATTTTCAGGCTGCTGAGACTTTACAAGTTCCTCCATAAGATCGGCAGGGTAGTCCTTGGTGTTTGATATTGTTATTGTTTTTATAACGAGAGCAGAAACTGCTTCTGCGTCGTCTGTTTTAAATCTTCTTATATTCATTACTGAGCTCCTTTGCAAAAATTAAAAAAAGAGCGTTCCGCAAAGGAACGCTCTTAATTTACCGTTACATGATCAAGCTCTCTCAACCTTGCCTGAACGCAGACATCTTGAGCAAGCATAGATATGACAAGGAGTACCCTTGACGATAGCCTTGACGCGCTTTACGTTAGGCTTCCATGTTCTGTTTGAACGTCTGTGTGAGTGGGAAACCTTGATACCAAAGGTTACGCCCTTTCCGCAGATATCACATTTTGCCATTAGGTTGCACCTCCTTAACTAACCTGTAAAAATACAACATGATTATTCTAACACATAATCAGAAAAAAAGCAAGTGTTTTTTGAAAAAAAATGAAAAAAATTTTTTTGAGGCACTTAATTTGCTTTTTTTACTTGAAATATATACCGTTATGTTGTATAATATATATTGTATAACTATTGGCAAAGCATTGGCTTTGCATTATGAAAGGATATATATGTTTGAGTCAGATGATTTTTTCACTACATTTTTACTTCGTGCTGCAGTAAGAATGGCGGTTTTCGTGCTTATAGTCCCAATCCATGAATCAGCCCACGGACTTATGGCACACTGGTTCGGAGATGATACTGCAAAGGATGCAGGAAGAATTACCCTTAACCCTATGGCGCATCTTGATTTGGCAGGTTTTATTATAATGCTTATACTTGGCGTCGGATGGGCAAAGCCGGTTCCTGTCAATCCTTCCAAGTTCAAAAAAAGACGTCTTGGCATGGCAATGGTGTCACTTGCCGGACCGCTGTCAAATCTGATCGCAGCTTTTCTCGGAGCTGCTATCCTGATGGTAATAGCCAGTATATCAACTGTGTCAGAGGTTTCTTCACTTGAAATATCCAAAGGAATGTCAGCGGCACAGATAGCAGCTGAGCTTCTCTATTATTTTGTGTTAATAAATATATCACTTGCGGTATTCAACCTGATCCCATTTCCGCCTCTTGACGGATTCAATATACTTCGCTCGTTCATGCCTGCGAAGTTTGATATGTGGGTATTCAGAAACTACGGTACTATCAGAATAGTATTTATTGTTCTTCTGATCCTGTCAACACATATTACCGAGCTGCAGTGGCCTTATATGTATTTGACCGGCTTAGCTCAGTATCTTATCTGGATGTCAGTGTCGTGGATACCACACCTTTTTGGCCTTTAATTTTGAACATAAGAGGAGAATATGGAAAGTATTTCATTCAAGCTGGAGGTCTTTGAAGGCCCTCTTGATCTGCTTCTCAGCCTTATTGCAAAGCATAAGCTGAATATATGCGATATAGAAATATCCAAACTGCTGGAGCAGTATCTGATCTACATAGATCAGGCACATGAGCAGAATCTTGAGCTTGCAGGTGAGTTCCTTGAAATGGCTGCAAGGCTCATATATATCAAGACAGCCTTTCTGCTGCCGCAGCCTGAGGAGGCAGAGCAGATGAAGCGTGAGCTTGAGGGGGCTCTCATTGAGTACTCTCTGTGCAAGATAGCAGCGCAGACTCTTGCTGACGCATATGTGGGCGGAAACATATTCGTCCGCCAGCCCATGAAGATAAAGGCGGATATGACCTATACCCTCGTGCACGAGCCTGAGAGGCTCGCAATTGCCTACAGTGCATTGTCCATGAAGAATATCAGGTCGGAACATGCAAAGCTCCATGTTGAGAATAAGATCAATTCTGTCGTTAAAAGGCGTATCGTCTCGGTTATGACCAAGGTCGTACATATCCTAAGGGAGCTGTACGAATCGGGCGAGGTGTATATGGATAAGCTTTATGAGGGCGTTACCGACCGTTCAGCCAGAGTTGCCACCTTCTTAGCAGTGCTGGAGCTTACACGACACGGCCGTATCACTATAAGTGACGATAATATGATGATATTCTTCAAGGGAAGAAAGAACGGAGTGAGAAAAACTTGGAGATCAAAGACAAGCTCGGAGCAATAGAAGCTATACTATTTGCAAGCGGCGAGCCTATTGAGATATACCGCCTTTCTGAGGCAAGCGGCGTTGACGCAGGTACACTGCCGTCAATGATAAGACTGCTCAATGAGCGCTATGAGGACTACGGAAGCGGAGTCTGCATAAAAAAGCTTGACAGCAGCTATCAGATGTGCACCCGCGAGGAGTTCGGAGAGCAGGTAAGAGCGGCACTCGAAACCAAAAGGTCAGCACCACTGTCCAATGCAGCTATGGAGGCACTTACTATAATTGCCTATAACCAGCCCGTTTCCAAGGGATTTGTTGAAAATGTCCGCGGTATAGACAGTTCATCGGTCATCAATAATCTTGTGGAAAAAGGGCTTGTTGAAGAGGCAGGACGTCTTGATGTCCCGGGAAAGCCCATTGTATACAGGACCACATCTGTTTTCCTCAGAAGCTTCGGACTTAGCTCTACAGCCGATCTTCCGCCTCTTCCGGGGCAGAGTGATCTCGTTCTTGAAACAGAGGATGAATTCGTGGACAGGGAGCTTGCTGAGTCAGGTCAGCAATAAAATAAACGTAAAGGAGCGGCAGGAATGATTGTTCTGAAAATTCTGCTGTATATACTTCTTGCCGTTTTGGCATTGATACTTGTCGTGCTCATAACTCCTGCCGGAGGAGAGTTCAGCTATATCGACGGCAAATTCAGATATAAAGTAAAGCTTTGGATAATTGATCTTATGGACTCCGACGGCGGAGGTCTTTACGGCTGGTGGAAAAAGCGCAAAGCAAATAAGAAAAACAAGCCTGCTAAGCCAAAAAAAGAAAAGAAGCCAAAGCCAGTCAAGGATAAGAAGTCTAAAAAGAAGAAAAAGCAGCGTGAAAAATATGAATGGGAAAAGGAGCTTGACGAGATCCCTGTAAATGATCCCGAGGCGGAAATGCCGCCTGCTGTAAAAGAAGACACGGAAAGCGAATCTCATTCGTCAGCTGAAGAAGGTTTTTCATCGGAAGCTGATGTGCATACTGAGGAAGCCTCCGGGAAAGCAGATAAAAAGAAGAAAAAGAACGGCTCAGACGATGATCCCTTCGAAAATGACGACAATGATGAAGATAATGAGAAGGACGAGGATAAAAAAGACCTCAGCGAGAAGATCGAGTTTGTTGTGGGCATATGGGAGAGCGCTCAGCGTCCTATGCTCAAGATATTCAAGGGCTTCAAGCTGAAGGACTTTTATATCGACTTTATTATCGCTGACGAGGACGCCTATGACTGCGCCCTTAAATACGGAAGGTATTCCACGCTTATATTCAACGGCATCGCATTTTTCAGCCAGCTCATTACAGTAAGGCTGAAAACTGTGGATGTGCGGCCTGCATTTGGCTTATCAAAGGGACGCTGGGATACTTCGGGAAAGGTTTCCTTCCGACTTGGTACAGTAGTCATCGCAGGAGCATGGTTCCTGCTGACATATATTTTCAGGACCTTTATTCCTGAGAAGCTAAGAAAACGCAAATTGAAAAAATCAGCCGCAAGGCAGAAGTGAGGTATATATCATGAGTGCAAACAATACACCTGTAAGCGAACTTTTAGGAATATCCATCGAAAAGATCAAGGAAATGGCGGATGTCAATGCCATTATCGGCGAGCCTATCAAGCTTCCCGACGGTACTACAATCATTCCTGTTTCAAAGGTGAGCTACGGATTTGCTTCGGGCGGCTCAGACCTGCCTTCAAAGTATGATAAGGATCTCTTCGGAGGCGGAGCAGGAGCAGGCGTTTCGATCAAGCCTGAGGGATTTCTTGTCATTTCTCCCGATGGATCTGCAAAGATGGTCAACATGGAGGGCTCTAACGATCCTATAAGCAATGCCATCGAAAAAATGCCTGCGATTATCGACAAGGTCAGCGGATTTATAAACAAGAAAAAGAACGGCGGTTCAACTGATATAGCCGACGGCGGTATCACCGACGAGTCTGTTTCTCTGAACTGAGAATAAAACCTGATATTTCGGCATATCCTTTAGCATAGCTATTATGCGGAGGTGTGCCTGTGAAAAGATATGTTACAGTATTCTCGTCAATTATCATAGCCTTTACGGCTTCAGGCGGTATCAGAGCTTATGCCGTTGAAGCTCCTGAAATATCGGCAAAGGCGGCAGCAGTCATCTCAGCCGATACGGGAGAGGTGCTCTATGCCCATAATGCTGCAGAAAAACTGCCTATGGCAAGCACCACGAAGATAATGACTGTGCTCCTGTGCCTTGAAAGCGGCGGATTATATGACGAATTCACCGTGGACAGTGAAGCCATAAAGGTAGAGGGCTCTTCTATGGGGCTGCGTGAG
Organism: Ruminococcus flavefaciens; assembly: GCA_004554385.1. GTDB lineage: Bacteria > Bacillota > Clostridia > Oscillospirales > Ruminococcaceae > Ruminococcus > Ruminococcus flavefaciens_T. The sequence continues at coordinate 6,470 of SFMO01000018.1, read as the reverse complement.
GGAGATACGGTAACAAAGTACGCTTTGTGCTGCGGTATGCTGCTGCCGTCGGGAAACGATGCGGCAAATGCTGCGGCGGTGAAAATATCCGGAAGCATTGAGAAATTTGCGGCGCTTATGAACGCTCGAGCCCGTGAAATGGGACTTTCAAAGACCTATTTTGTTACTCCATCGGGACTTGAAGGCGAAGGTCACGGCTCATCAGCTGCTGACATGGCTATTCTTGCCCGTGAAGCGCTGAAAAACGACTTGTTCCGTCAGATATGCTCTCAGACAAGTATGAAGCTCAGGTTTGGTGATCCTCCGTATGAGCGGTGGCTAAAAAACACCAACAAGCTGCTGACCATGTATGACGGTGTATATGGTGTCAAGACGGGCTTCACTGATGAGGCGGGACGTTGTCTTGTGTCTGCCTGTGAACGCGGCGGCAAGGATCTTATATGTGTTACGCTGAACGACAGAAATGACTGGAACGATCACATGGCTCTGTATGATCATGTCTTTCAGACCGCGCGTATCATTGATGTACCGCTTCCAACGGATATTTTTGCAGATGTTGCCGGAGGCAGTGCTGACAAGCTTCGGCTTAAAGCTAAGACAGATCACGTATCTGTTACAACATCAGCAGGAGATCTCAGCGATTTTGACTTTACTGTCTTAGGGCAGCCGTTTATGTATGCTCCCGTTAAGTCGGGTGACGAGGCAGGCGAGCTTCGTATAAGCTATATGGGACGTGAGGTTGAAAGAGTTCCCTTGTATGCAGACGAGGATATTACCTGTGAAAACAAGAGCTCAGCAGACAGTAAAAAAGGGCTGCTGAGAAAAATCAAAGAAACGATCGGGAGAGCCTTCTCCCGTTAAGGATAGGATTACAGTGGAAAAAATAAGAATTCAGAAAATGATAGCTGACTGCGGAGTATGCTCGCGCAGAAAAGCTGAGGAACTTATAACACAGGGAAGAGTAAAGCTTAATGGTCATCCCGTAAAGCTGGGTGACAAATGCGGCTTCAAGGACATAATCACCGTTGATGGTGAACGTATTGCCATGCCGCGCAAAAGGAGCTTTGTTTACCTTATGATGAACAAGCCGAGAGGCTATGTTACCACAGTTTCGGACGAGTTGGACAGACGCTGCGTCATGGATCTCCTTGATGATGTTGAGGAACGCGTTTACCCTGTGGGACGTCTTGACAGAAACTCAGAGGGGCTTCTGCTCTTTACCAATGACGGAGAATTTGCCAACAGCATAATGCACCCAAGCAAACATATCTCAAAGACCTACCGTGTTACGGTCCGTCCAGATATCAGCGATGAACAGCTTGTAAAGCTTGCAGAAGGCGTTGAGATAGACGGCAGAAAAACTCTTCCCGCTAATGTAGTTGTCAAGGACAAGGCTGAGGGCAGAGTTGTCCTTCTTATTACTATTAAAGAGGGCAGAAACCGTCAGATACGTAAGATGTGTGAGGCTGTGGGACTTGAAGTCGCAAGGCTTCGCCGTATTAGCATAGGTCCGCTGAAGCTAGGCATGCTGAAGCCGGGAACATATCGTGAACTTACTGCCGAGGAACTTCGTGCGATACGCAACGCTATCGGCAAGGAGAAATAATATGCTTGAGATACAGGAAAGATACGATACTGTCGGATATGAAAAGCTGTCTGAGCGTGTCGGAAAAGCAGAGCTACATATCACAGAGGCTCTTGACAGAGGAGAGGCTATCGGCTTCATTGCCTATTCCTATGGAGCTGAAAAGACCGTTGTCTATGACTACGATGACGGCGGCGATCTTATGCTCTGTGACGGTATGGTACGCTCGGTTATGCTCAAAAGCGTACTTAAAGGCATTAAGCATATGCTTTTTGAACTCGATGACGACAGTAAATTCGAGAACCTTAAAAAGCTGCGTTTTATAACCGGCGACAGCAGGCAGTGCGGCGACCTTGAAAGCTTTATGAACGGCTGTCAGAGCTGTAAGAATAAGAAAGAAAATGTATGAAAGGAAGGATTTTGAATGCCGATAAGGATATCATCCGAGCTACCAGCATTCAAGACTCTTGGAGAAGAAAATATCTTCGTAATGTCCAAGGAAAGGGCGGAGCATCAGGATATCCGTCCGCTTAAAGTTATAATACTGAATATAATGCCAAAAAAAATCGAGACTGAGAGCCAGCTTATGAGACTGCTCAGTAATACCCCATTGCAGGTGGATATTGAACTGCTTCAGATGGCGTCTCATGTCTCACGGAATACATCAAGCCATCATCTTGATGCATTTTACAAGACTTTTGTTGAGATAAGCGATAACCGCTATGACGGAATGATAATCACAGGTGCTCCTGTAGAGCTCCTTGACTTTGAGCAGGTGGATTACTGGAAGGAAATAACCAGTATTATGGAGTGGTCAAAGACTCATGTTTTCTCCACTATCTACATCTGCTGGGCTGCTCAGGCGGGACTGTACTATCACTACGGTATTCCGAAGTATACTCTCGATCAGAAAATGTTCGGTATTTTTCCACACAGGGCAGAGGTCAGCAATTGTCAGCTCCTCAGAGGATTTGATGATATTTTCTATGTTCCTCATTCGAGGAATACTGAGGTCCGCAGAGAGGATATCGAGCGTATCCCTCAGCTTGAGATACTTACATCATCAGAGCTGTCGGGAGTACACATCGTTGCAAATAAAAACGGCAGACAGTATTTTATAACAGGTCACTCTGAATATGACAGAGATACCATTGCGAACGAGTATCGCAGAGATGTTGAAAAGGGTCTTGATATACAGATCCCGTACAATTATTTCCCAAATGATGATCCGAACAATATGCCTGTATTTTCATGGAGATGCACTGCTAATCTCATGTTTTCGAACTGGCTGAATTACTGTGTTTATCAGAAGACTCCCTATAATCTTGAGGAGCTTGAGGTACGCAACTGGAACTGGGAAACAAGTCTGTAAAGGAGAGGTTAAAATGGATAATAATTATAATAACGGTTATAACAATAACGGCTACGGCGGCGGATACAATAATAATCAGTATAACAATTATGACAGTAATTATGAGATGCCGCATGACGAGCGCAGAGGCGGCGGCTTTGCAATTGCATCGTTTGTTCTTGCGATAGTCAATATCATTCCGTGCTGTTCTGCATTGAGTATAATCACAGTTCCGCTGTGTATCATATTTTCTATTATTTCACTTGTACAGAAGAGAAAGGGTACAGCATTTGCTATAATCGGTATAGTTCTTTCTCTGATCGCAGGTCTGTTCTTTGCTTATTATGGCTTCATCCTGTACAAGATCATGCCTGACGCTATGTATTTTGCGCAGAATCAGCAGCAGATCACAGAAGACTATGACAGGGATGGAACTATCCCTGAGAGATTTGAAAAGTACCGTGATCCTAAGTATGATAAGTACTGGGAGAGATCAGGCTATGCTGATTTTGATGAATTCTTCGAAAAGGAAATAATCGAGCCTAACAGGTCAAAAATTACAGGTTCTTCTTCCTCTTCAAGTTCTTCTTCAGGCAGTTCAGCTGATAAAAAGACTTCAGGCGGAACAAACGACCTTGCGGTATTCTATACACCGATATTAACGTGATATATACACAGCTCCCCGTTTATTCGGGGAGCTCTTTTGTTATATGCTCCATGTATTCCTCTGTGGAGATCAGACCGCTTCTGTTGCAGCGGAATATGCCGTAAAGACAGTCAGGATCATGGGTAATGGTGTTGAGTCCGTCACGGCAGGTAAGTGTCATAAGGATACCGCTGTCACGCAGAACAGGAAGGCTTTCCCTGCTGAGTGCGCCGAATGGATATGCGAAAACAACCGGCACTATTCCGCAGTTTGAATGGAGTTCAGTTTTCAGAAGCCCCAGATCTGTACGTAAAACAGACGCATATTCCTCTGCACTCTCATCAGGAAGCTTTGCACAGCCCTGACGTCCTTTGCTTCGTGAGTGCATATCATATGTGTGGCTGCCGATCTCTATTCGTCCGGTGGCAGCAAGTTCCGAAACATCGTTCCATGTAAGATATGAGTACAGCTCGGCGTGGGGATCGGCAGCTGCATAATCATCGGTATATCTGCCAACAATAGATACAACGGCACACATTTCGTGTTTTTCGATTATTGGCAAAGCAGCGGAAAGATTATTGTAAAAGCCATCATCAAATGTAATGAGTACAGGCTTTTTCGGCAGTTCGCCCTTGCCGTGAGTGTAATCGATGAGCTGTTGAGCGCTGACAGCTTGGAAGCCATGTGTGGACAGCCAATCAAGATCAGAATCAAGCTGTAAGGGAGTGACTACGTAATCAGAAGGCTCTTTATTGCATACGCTGTGGTACATTATAACAGGCAGCGGAACAGGAACTTCATGTCTTCTGGCTGCATAAGCAAGGGAAAGCTCAGAGCCAATGACAAAAAAGCCGATTATCAGAGCCGCTGCAGTAATCCATTTAAGGAGTGTCCGGAGACGCAGACACTTGTACATGAATATCACCTCTCTGCATAATATGACGAATCAGCATGAAAAATGACTGCTTTTTCGGACATACTTGTAAAGCTAAGGGAATATACTTATCTCAGATGAAAGTTGAGGTGAGTATATGAAACGACATAGGCGCAGAAGATCGAAGGGGTTATTAAGGTGTGCTGCTGCTGTAATGCTGCCTGTTGCAGCCGCAGCGTCAGTTCACGGTGCTCTGGGGATAAAGAACACATTTTTCTCTGCTGATGAGCTTGCAGTAAGTATATCAGAAAAGGCTGAAGCAGCTCATACCGATCCCGAGACAATCAGCCGCATTATAAGGGAGGATAAATTGCTTGAAGGAAAAATGACGCTTTCAGAGGGCTATGGAGCTTTTGACGAAAGTGGGGGAGTGCGTGATTATCTGCGGCTTGCCGATCCGCTGGATATGAGAGCAGACAATGAAGGGGCTAAGCCTTATCCGAAAAGCTGGGGGGGAGACGGTGAGATAATCCGAACGACCTACGGAGAGTACAGTGGTAATGCATTCTTTGATATTGAGGGCGGCGGACAGGTGAATAACAAGACTGATATACCCAATGAGGTTTTGATACGTGAGAGCGGATTTCTGCCTAACTTCAGCGTTGATGACACAGATGAGCCGTTGGTTCTCATATATCATACCCATACGACAGAAAGTTTTGAGCCGTGTGTAAGAGGAAACTTTGACACATCCTTCAACTACAGGACGACGGATCCGACGAAAAATGTGATAATGGTCGGCGATGCCATACAGGCAGAGCTTGAAGCGCAGGGTATCGGCGTCATCCATGCGAGGGACATACACGATTATCCTTCGTATAACGGATCATATGCCAGAAGCCGCGAAACTATAACAGCTATCCTGGAGAAATACCCCAGCATAAAGGTGGTTCTTGACATTCACAGGGACGCTATAGGTGGTGATGGAGTAGCATATCAGCCGTTTACAGAGATAGACGGCAGGGAAGCTGCTCAGGTAATGATAATATCGGGCTGTGATGATGGAACGCTTGGAATGCCGAATTATATGGAGAATTTTCACTTTGCCTGCACTCTTCAGAGCAAGCTTGAGTCAGACCATAAAGGTATCACGCGTCCTATCCTGTTTGATTACAGGCACTATAACCAGGATCTGACCAACGGAAGTCTGCTTATAGAGGTAGGTTCTCATGGAAGTACTCTTAGTCAGGTGCAGTTTTCAGGACAACTCTTTGGCAGATCATTGGGTGAGCTTCTGAATTCTATGAAAAGGAGATAATATGCGAAGAAAAAATAAAAATTCCGCCCTCAGAGCAGTATTTTTGTATCTGCTACTGAGCGGCGGCTCATGGATGTTTATTAATTCATATGCCAATTCCTATAATAAGCTGAGCAGCAGGGAAATACGTCCTGCAGGAGCTGTTATAAAAGACGGACGAGCTTCAATGGAACTACTTGACCACTACGCTGAATTCAGAATATCAGGAATAGCTCCTGAAAGCAAGGCGTACTGCGTAGCCTATCTGCTGTCAGCAGACGAGCTTCGGGCTGCGGCATATGTCATATCATTATGTATATAGCTTGGATTGTCTTGTGTAATAGAATGTATTCAGCTCGCCTGTGTAGATAAGGTCGGCACCGGGAAAGTGACGGAAATCATCAGGTTTGTAAAGGCTGAAAGCCTTTTGAAGCGGAATACCTATTTTATCCATAGTGTAAGCAACAAATTGCGAACAGACGAAGCTCCTTTCACGTTTCCACTCGATATTGAAGTAAACTGCAAGAAGACCGAGCAGATTATACGAGTAGACCTTGCGATATTCTGAGAAATGGTGGATTATCTTGTTATATGCTTCTTTTTGTTCGTCTGTAACACTTATTCTGTATATTTCGCATGGAATATTTTGGTATTGTCCCAGAGTGCCCTGTCCGACAATTTCCTGATTGAAGGTTGCAGGAAGCGGAAAAGGACGGT
>SFMO01000125.1 GCA_004554385.1 Ruminococcus flavefaciens | reverse complement strand
GTGTTTTTTAGTCTTGTCTTGACTTCCCTTTATTTCTCATAAAGGAATCTCAAGGGTCGTTACTTTTTTCTTCGCATTGTTCAATTTTCAAGATGCTGTTTCGCTTCCCTCACTCTCGTGAGACAGCTTTAATATTATATCTCAGAAACTTTTCTTTGTCAATACCTTTTTGAAAATTTTCTGAGATTTTTTTCTGTGCCCTTTGATCGTGCATCTCACGCTGCGCCAGCAGTCTTACTGTTTCGCACTCTCTCGCGGCGACTTAATTATTATATCACGCTGTGGCACAAATGTCAACACTTAATTTCAAACAAGGTTGACTGTTGCTTTGTATCGAATTGTGTCTATTTTTACTATTGGGCGTTAAAATTCAGCGTCATGCAATGCTCCTGAGTGTTTTCTTTAAGCGAGAGATTGATCTGTTCTCCGAATGGATAACCCGAATCCACCGCAATTTCGAAAACCTCTTCCGTACGGATATATTCATTTTTAAATTCATTGTATGCCGCCTCATCAGTAAAGCGCAGCTCGATCACGTCGTTTCCGTTTTTAAGCTCACGCAGGATTATTTCGGCTGCCTTTCCGGCACTGTCAGCATAAAGATCATTTTTTACATAATAATTATTATCTGCCTTGCCGCACTGAAAGGGCTCAAAAAGTTCCTCATCAGCAATATGAGTCTTCTCAAAGGTAGTATCATCACATAGAAAATACATCTGCCTCGTCTCGCCGATAACATCTGTATCCGCCCATGTCACATCAATGTTATACCAGTCAGTTCCGACCTTCACCTGATTCCACGCGTGATTTTCTCCTGTATCGGTCACTCCTGTAATAAGCACACTTTGCAGCCCCATCTCGGAGGCAAGCAAGTCAAACGCCTTTGCATAGCCTTCACAGTTGGCTTCTCCTTCAATAAGGCAGCCATAAGCCGTCGAGGCATACTCTACGTCCTCCCCTGTGATATATCTGCAGTTGTTCACGATATAGTCATTGATATACTTTGCGAGATAGTAGTCATCGCTGTACACTGCACCTTCCGCGATCTCTCTGACCTTGCTTCTGAGTTCGTTCTTTTCCGCATCTATATTGCTGAGGTCGCGGTATGCCACCCTTGCGTCCCGCACCTTCGGGGCTGTATAGTACACTGAATCAAGGAAGAAAAAATCTCCCTCCTGCTTTTCGAGTATGCAGTATATCTTTGAGTATTCGTCGCCGTTTACCTCATATGGAAGAGGTATGCTCTCCCTGTGCTCGGATATTCCGCGGCAAAGGGCAGTATATATGGCTTTCTCATTATTTTTGAGCTGTTCATATACAGGTCTGCATGCCGCTTCTTCATCTGTAAGATATTCAGCCTTCGGGTATCCCCTGAGGATTCCTGTATCCCTGACGAACTTAAAAGCCACCACCAGCAAGATGGCGCACAGTACTGTAAACAGCGCCGCGATTTTTTTACTTTTCAAATCAATTCTCCGATATCATAACGGTATTATTCTTTATCTTGAATGACGGCAGATTTTCCACAAACTTGCTGAACTTGGAATAGCCGTAGGTCTTGACATCAAAATCAGGCATCTTGGCGCAGAGCTGCTTCTTCAGCTCGCCGAGATTATAGCCTTTTGTGCCGTTGGTACGGACTATGGCCTCAAGAACGCTCTCAATGCGTCCAAGGTCAGAGGTACTTGTTTTCTGAGAAACAAGTATGCTGCTGCCCTCCTGACGGAAGCTAAGCCCGTCAAACTCCTTAAGGAACTGAGAAAACTTGGAATAACCGTAATTTCTCACATCGAAATCGGGATATCGGTTGAGAAGTCTGCTTCCCAGCTCGCCTATATTTATCTCATCCTTGAGGTTTGCATTTTCGGTAATAATACGTACTATAGCTGATTCAATGGTCTTGAGCTCCAGCTTTTCACTCTCTGCCATGCTCTGGATATCCTCATCTGCAAGTATCTCAAGGTACTTGAAGGCATTACAGGCAGTACTGAATGGCTTCGGAGTTTTCTGCTCGCCCATGCCGATAACGTGCATGCCAGATTCGCGGAGACGTATAGCCAGCCTTGTGAAATCGCTGTCGCTTGAAACGATACAGAAGCCGTCAACGTTACGGGAATAAAGAATGTCCATAGCATCGATTATCATGGCAGAGTCAGTAGCGTTCTTGCCTGTTGTATAGCTGTACTGCTGGACAGGGGTAATAGCGTTGTCCAGAGCCATATTCTTCCAGCCCGCAAGATTAGGTCTCGTCCAGTCGCCGTAAACTCGCTTGTATGTAACAACGCCGTAGTTGGACACCTCATCGAGGATGTACTTTGTATACTTTGCCGCCACATTATCAGCGTCGATAAGTACGGCATAGCGCATTTCCTTTTCCATTTTCTCACTCCTGTAATATACGCCGCCATAGCAGCAGATAGTACTTTTATTAATATCTGCTCAACAACTTCATATCAACATTCATGTCAATAAGTGCCTTGCGGCTGTTATCAAGCACATATTTATTATAACATTTATATTTTATTTTGTATATAGTAAATCCGCACAAAGACAAAGAACCGTCTTTGTGCGGAATTTTTATTGGTACTAATATGAATCGACGCAGAAAAAGCGCCAATTGTTGCAATCGTCGGTGTAAAAGCTGAAATTGCCGACATAATATCCCTTTACCGACTCCAACCCAAGTTCCTCCACATCTCCTAAGTATCTGAGCTTATCCAGTGGATACATACATATCACCTTACCGCTTCCACCGTTCTTATTGACAAAAATATACCCCTCATCAAGTGAGCTGTTTAGCTTTGAACGGTAAATCTCAACACCATCGTCATAATCCTCACAGTCCTCCGTATACTCATCTATGGTATATACAGCCACCTCCAGCCCCTCAGGAACAGAGTAAAGAAGGTTCTTGTACTGCTTTATCTCTCTTTTCTCATAAAAATCGGCACTTCTGTTCTTTCCGTGTTCAATATATCTGCGTTCTCTTATCTGAAGCGGATCGTTAGTAAAGTTGACAAGATCAAAAAGACCGTCTTCCGACCAGTTCCGCTCCATATCCTCCTTTGACACAAAAGAGAACAATTTCATATCGATTATACCCTCATCTATCCAGCCCCCTGCCTTCGAGAAGCTCCTTACATCAGAGAGATCCTTATCGACAAAGGCGACAAACACATTGTGCGCCCGGAAAGGGCATAAAGAAAAGTAGAATAGAAAGGAACTACCCTGCAAAACAGCGCAGGACACAGCCGTTCTAACCGAAAGGCGAAAGCTGACACGGGAACATAGCACGAACGGAAAGCGGTAAGTTACTCAAAG
>SFMO01000124.1 GCA_004554385.1 Ruminococcus flavefaciens | reverse complement strand
TGCACCGCCTTTTCCATGGTTTTCTTTATTATACCATAGAAAACGCGTTGTACAGTTCGTGGCGAGAACCTGTATATTTCGTGGCGAATTATTGTATGCTTTTATTGGCCGATTCTGTACGTTTTATTATACCATTCACACTGTTTTTTTATATTCTGTTTATGATCTGACTTCCGTGTAATAATATACTGCAAGCTGTGTTCTGTCACGGAGCTCAAGCTTGTCGAGGAGGTTGCTGATATAATTCCGGATAGTCCCCTCGCCGAGAAATATCCTCTCTGATATTTCCTTGTTGCTTAGTCCCTCTGCAACGAGCTCCATTATTTCCCGCTCCTTGTCGCTGATGCCGTGAGCTGCAAAATCGTACTTTTCCTTGGGCACCATGAGCTCGGGGAGCTTGTTTATTATCTTGTCGCCGAAAATACTCTGTCCTCTCATGACCGCATCAAGGGCAGGAGCTATGCCGTCAAAGTCCTGCTTCAGTATATAGCCCTTTGCACCCATATTCAGCGCCTTTACTATGTATTCATCATCGGAAAATGTGGTCAGGTAGAGTATTTTAGCTTCTGGAGATTCATTTAGTATGACCTCACCTGCTTCGATACCTGTCATGCCCTCCATGCGTATATCCATGAGCATAACATCAGGACGGTGCTGACGGTAGAGCTCTATTGCCTCCTCTCCGTTTGAACCCATAGCGGCTACAGTGACCTTGCCTGTGCTTTCAAGTATTGTTTTCAGCGACAGCGCTACAAGCTTGTCGTCGTCTATTACTACAATGTTCATAGCTTCTCCTTATATTTGTGATTTACGATTTCGGGACAGATACAAATATCTTAAAGCCCTCCCGTGACGGCGTAAAGCTTATCCTACCGTGGAGTGCCTCAACGCGGTCACGCATATTCTTAAGACCTATGCCGCTTTCCTTTATTTCAGTGCAGCTGCCGTTGTCCTCCAGCATGAGCTGATAAAATGCAGGGTGCTCACGGACGATTATGCTTATCTTATTTCCTGCGGAGTGCTTCACGGCATTTGAAAGCCCTTCCTTTATGACACCTATCATGCACAGCTTGACATTGCCTGCCATACTCTCGCTGACGTCGCAGTCAAGAGAGACAGTAAATCTGCTGTCAACAGTCCTTATACTGTCCTCAATGACTTTTTTCAGGTCTATTGAGTCATCATGGAGGTCGTGTACGCTCTCACGGATACTTGTCATAGCGCTGTCAAGGGTGCTTTTCAGGCTCTCCAGCGGTTCACGGAGTTCCTCATCCTTGTTGATGACCAGAAGTGCTCCTGACTGCAAAAGCGAGCGAGTGAGCATATGTCCCACATTGTCATGTATCTCACGGGCGATACGGTTACGCTCCTTCAGCGTTGCAAGGTGTATCTCGTTGTCCTGAGCCTGAGCAAGCCTGAGATTCTGCTCGCCAAGCTGACGGTTTTTACCTGCTATCTCGTCACGGAGAAGAGTAAGCTTTGTAACTGTCTGCTCAAGTCCTGAAACTCTAAGAAATATTATCACTGTAACCGCAATAGCTGCCATTGTCATAGCTATCTGCATTATCTTCATCTCGCCTGATCTCGGTATCACTATGACAGCAGGGAGTATCAGCCATGCTTTTTTCTCCCAGAGGGCGTCGTAGAGCATCAGGGGGAGCATACAGAAGAAAAGCGGAAAAGCTCCGCAGAGCAATGTACACGCTCCGATTATGACAGAGGCATATATTTTCCCTGTAAAGAGCTGAGCCGCTGCGGAAAAGCTGACCGATACAAGGGCTATCATAACAGGCTCAGCAAAGCTGTCACTCATTATCAGACTCATCATGCACATCAGCAGGATCGCAAGCTTGTCGATCAATCTGTTCAACCTCTCACCGCCTTATAAGTTTTCGTTTGTTTTCTTGCATTCATTATATCATATAAGAAGAAAAATAGCAGGAGGCGCGGCGAAAAAGTTCTGGTTCTCCTGCACTGCGACGCGAAAATGGCTGCGCGGGCTCCGCGCTTATATCATATAAGCGAAGCGTTATGATATAATTGCCCGATATGCAGGGAGCAGATCCCTGATCTGCGTATCTGCAAGGGCATTGAAATAGTTTATAATGAATGCTTTGCATTCATTATATCATATATAAATACAAATATCAATAAAAAAACCTTCTCTGTTTATGTAAAACTCACATCAGTAAAAAAATATACTGACTATTTATGCTATGATTGCAACATCTTTTAACAATTCAAAAATAGCAATATAGTCCGAATTATATTTCACAAGGGGGTGGAAAAGTTTTCAACAAGGTGTTGAATCCAGTGTGGATATATCTGTTTGTATGTTGAAAACCCTGTTGAAAGAGTGGAAAACAACGTAAAATACACTTTCTGGAAACTGTAAAAAGTTGAAAACCATGTGGATAATCAGGGAAAATGAGTAAACAATAAAAATACGCTGTGGAAAACGACTCCTCAGCGATACTCTGTAAAGGATATGATTTGTATGAAAAAGCTTTTAGCAATATGCTCCATATTTTTTACGGTTTGTGCAACTCTTACAGGCTGTGGCGACAATAACGACGGTCATTACACAGACGACGGAAACGGCGCAGTCATAGAGGACACCACAACTGAAAAGCGATACGAGAGCACGACCACTAAAGATAAAGATAACTCCGTTAAAGATCGCGTTGACGACGCTGCTGACGGCATAGGCGACGCAGGAAAGGATATAGTCAGCGGTGCAGGCAATGCAGGCAAAGACATCATTGACGGCGCTCAGAACGCCGCTGACGACGTTATAGACGGTCTTGACGGGGATAAGGAGCACGACGAAGAAAAGTCCACAACAACTGATAAAACGGACAGATAATAAAAGGCGGACTTAATGTCCGCCTGTCACGAGCAGCTCGTACATCGCTTACTGCGCATTGTACGAGCACTTTACATTTTAAATCAACAGCACAGCTCAACCATTGCCTCTGCCATGATCTCTGCATTTTTCATCAGATTTGACACGGTAATGAACTCATCCGGGCAGTGCATATGTCCGTCCTCGTTGGGAAACTCCGCACCGAAGGCAACTCCGCCCTCTATCTCATGGACGTAGGTGCCGCCGCCGATAGCTATACAGCTTCCCTTATCACCTGTGACACGCTCATAGACTCGGAGAAGTGCCTGTACGAACTCGCTGTTTTCGTCGGTACAGTGAGGCTCTACGCCCTCGCAGGAATCAATATCGAAGCCTGATTCACGAAGCTTTCCGCATATTATACCGCTTATCTCAGCCTTTGTGCGGTCAAGAGGAAAACGTATATCGATACCGCCGCAGAGCCTGCCGTTTTCGGTATTCAGCATTGAGAGCACACAGGTCATATCGCCTGATTTATCGTCTCTGAAGCCCAGTCCGCAGCTCCTGCCGTTCAGTTCGCCGTGGGGAAATAGCTCCGAAAGCCTTTTCAGCGCCGGAATATTGTTATTCTCATCTGAAAGGAACTTCGTTATGGCATTTTCGCCCTTTTCGGGAGTCGAAGCATGAGCCGATCGCCCTTCAACAGTGCCGAAAACAGACTTCGGACCTGCTTTTTCTGCCACAAGCATCTGAACCTTACAGCATGAAGGGACAGCGTTGATGACTGTACCTGCCTGTATTTCAACATTCTCAGGTGCAGCTGTTGAAAAGTATACTCTCAGCATTCCCTTTTCGGCATTTATAACGGGGTACTCGCCGTCGGGAGTGAATACCATTGGCGGTAAATCGCGGTTTTTTCGGTAGTATGCAAGGTCCGCGGAGCCGTTTTCCTCATTTGTACCGAAAATAAGACGTATGCCCTTTTTCAGTGGAAAACCCAGTTCCCTGACAGCCCTTGCCGCGAAGAGAGCCGCAACGGCAGGTCCCTTATCGTCAATAGCACCGCGTCCCACCAGCTTGTCTGTATCAGGCTCATAGCGCAGTACATAGGGGTCTGTAGTCCATCCCGTACCCACAGGAACAACGTCCAGATGAGTAAGCACGGCAAGCTGAGGTACAAGTCCGTTTATATCTGCCGAGCCTGCGTAGTTTTCCACATTATCAACGGCAAAACCGAACTCCTCACACTTTTTCAGCATGGTTTCCAGTGCCTTTGCAGGCATCCTGCCGAAAGGAAAGCCCTGCTCTTCCTCACCCTGTACGCTTGGTATCGCCACTAATTCAGCCAGGAAATCGATCATTTCCTGCTTATGTGCTTCAATATAATCTCTGATCCTGCTCATAGAATTCTCCTGTAGTTAAATTTTACCTATAACACAAAAAACCGCAGTATATCTACTGCGGTGATTTGCGCGTACACAACGTCTTGCGGCGCTGTGTACTAAGAAAGAAAGGATAAATATGAAAAGAATTAATCAGTTTACAATAGCCTTTTCAGTTTCCTTGTCAAAGATGTGGATTCTGTTTGGATCGATAGCAACCTTGATATCATCTCCGGATCTTGCTGTTGATCTTGGGCTAACTCTTGCTGTAAGCGGAATACCCTCGCAGAGGAGATAGAGGTATGTCTCAGCACCCATCATTTCTGTGATCTCAACGTTAGCCTCAATAATACCTGTTGAAGCATTTGAGAGGTACATTTCCTCATCGTGGATAGACTCAGGACGTACACCAAGTACGATCTCCTTGCCAACGTAAGCAGCGAGATCCTCGTTTACCTTTGACTCAGGAACGATGATCTGGTATCTGTTGCCTCTGCCGTTTGCAGCACCGAATTCAACTATATACTGACCGTACTCTTCCTTGAGCTCTGCGTCGATGAAGTTCATCTGAGGTGAGCCGAGGAAGCCTGCAACGAACTTGTTTACAGGGTTCTCATAGAGGTTCTGAGGTGTATCGATCTGCTGAACGAAACCGTCCTTCATACAAACGATTCTGTCACCCATTGTCATAGCCTCTGTCTGGTCATGAGTTACGTAGATAAATGTTGTACCGAGCTTCTTGTGGATCTTAGCAATCTCGGTTCTCATCTGAGCACGAAGCTTAGCATCGAGGTTTGAGAGAGGCTCGTCAAGAAGGAATACCTTAGGTGAACGAACGATAGCACGACCGAGAGCAACTCTCTGTCTCTGACCACCGGACATAGCCTTAGGCTTTCTGTCGAGGAGGTGTGTAAGGTCGAGGATCTTAGCAGCCTCGTTTACCTTTCTCTCGATCTCATCCTTAGGAACCTTACGGAGCTTGAGTCCGAAAGCCATGTTCTCAAATACTGTCATGTGAGGATAAAGAGCATAGTTCTGGAATACCATTGCAATATCTCTGTCCTTAGGTGCAATATCATTAACGAGTCTGTCGCCTATATAGAGCTCGCCCTCTGATATTTCCTCAAGACCAGCGATCATACGGAGAGTTGTTGACTTACCGCATCCGGAAGGTCCAACGAGAACGATGAACTCCTTATCTCTTATCTCTAAATTAACATCAGAAACAGCAGTTACGCCGCCCGGATATTTCTTATAAATGTTTTTAAGTGTTAAGCCTGCCATTTTTAATCCAGTCCTCCAGTTAAATTTTTGTGCCGATATATTTTTTTCCATTATCAGTACGATAATATGATACCATACTTTGCGAAATATTTCAAGTTGCTAAATTGCCAAAGTTATAAATCGTTGTTTATTAGATTTGCCGAAAAAATAGGGAAAAATTGATGGCAAAAAAGATCAAAATCCTGTGGTTTGAACAAGTTTTCAACATCTTTGTGCAATAATTCCATACACTCACCGATTGCCAGTTTTTCGGGCAAAACCAGTGATCCCAGTGAAACACGCGCCAGTCTTTCTACGTGATTGCCCACCGCTGCGAACATTCTTTTAACTTGATGATATTTTCCTTCACAAATTTCGATTGCTGCCAGTATATCGCTATTTTCCGCCTTTTTCACCCGAGCAGGGAGACAAGTTTCACCATCGGCGAGCCTGATTCCCTCCGCAAATTTGTTAATATAATTATTTTCAAATGGTCTGGCAAGTTTCACAATATAAATTTTGGTTATTTTTCGGCGTGGTGACAATATCTGGTGAGCCAGCTCTCCGTCGTCTGTGATAAGCAGTGCCCCCGTACTGTCCTTGTCAAGCCGGCCTGCGGGAAACATACCCTTTGTGCGCATTTCCTGCGGTATAAGCCTGAGGACGATCTCTCCGTCCTTATCGTCGGTAGAGCACACATAGCCCTGCGGCTTGTTCAGAAGTATGTATCTGTATTTTGAGCTTTTCAGCTCCTGTCCGCAGACATTTACCGCGGCTGTATCGCCATCTATCTTTGTGTCAGAACGCTTTACAGCAATGCCGTCAACGGTTATCTTACCTTTGGCTGCAAGCTCCTTTATCTGACTTCTGGAGTACTCTGTGCGCTCGGATATGAATTTATCAAGTCTTATCTGCGCCATAGCTGCTCCTTTCGGTATAATGTACGAACATGGTTGAATAAGATTTACTACCGCATTTTGATTAAAGGGGTGACCACATGAAAAAAACTATATTCATGGCTTTTGCTGCAGCTGCCTTTGCACTTGCGGCATGCAGCAGAAATGAAGATATTCCCGTATCCTCCGTAGCTGCTGAAAGTGTATCTCAGCGCATAGGCTATTTTGCCTCACACGGCTGGGAGGTCGAGGAAATATCAGAGAAAAACATATCTATCCCATCGAGCTTTTCCGAAAAATATGAGGAATATGCTCTCATGCAGGACAAACAGGGACTTCCTCTGCGCAGATACGCAGGAAGGGATGCCCGTCTTTATGTCTATGAGGTAAAAAACTACAGTCCTGACTGCAAAAAAATGCTTGCAGAGCTCATTGTATGCGATAATACTGCCGTTGCTTCGATGGTATACAGTGAAGACAGCGGCAGTATCAGAATGCCTGTAAGCTGAGATCAGAATACGTTAAGAATGCTTCCTATGTATGGTAATCTCAGTGCCTTGCCTTTTACTGATCCGTAAATAAAGCCGAAATCAATTGCAAGCACGAGAAGTACGAAGATCAATCTGAAAAGTCCGCCGATAAATGGTATCATTCCAAGAATAGCAAATATAATGCTTAAAATAACAACTACGATAAGCCATGTAAGTGACTGATTTGCATGGAACTTACAGTAATTTGAATTTCCGTCTATGCATATAGGAAGGAAGAAAAGGATCGGTAAAAGATATACGATAGCTGCGATCGCCGAATTCTTTTTCACATCTGCATCTGAAAATGTATTCTGGGCATTGATGTCATTGAAATTCTCAAGGAAATCGTCCAGTCCGTTTGGTGTGCCGTTGTTACTCATGGTAAAAACCTCCATAGTTTTATATTTCGGAATATTCATCCGTTTTTTGTTTTTTCTCGTCAAATTCGCTTATAGCCGCTACAAAGCTGTCTATATCGGTAAAGTCCTTATATACAGAGGCAAATCTTATATAGGATATAGGATCTATCTCTCTGAGTCTGTCAAGTACGAGCTCGCCTATCTCCGTGGACCTTGCAACGGTCCTGAGGGCATTTGCGTAATAATTCTCGACGTAGTTCGCTATTTCCGTGACCTTCTCAGCTGAGACAGGTCTCTTTTTTATAGCCGAGACTATGCCGTTGATGAGCTTGGCTTTATCAAAGAGCTGAACGCTTCCGTCTCTCTTTTCCACCATAAGGAGCGGGACTTCCACAGCCTCATAGGTGGTAAACCTTTCGCCGCATCTGACACATTCTCTCCTGCGTCTTGTCTTGTCATCGACAGGACGTGAATCTATTACTTTCAAATCTTCATATCCGCAGTATGGACACTTCATAATTTCTGCTCCCTGCCGTAAGGTTCAGTCATCCTACTGAGCTTGTTATAGCTTGATATAAGATCGCTTATACCGGAAAAACCGCTTCTGTAAAGCTCAAGGATAACGCTGCAATCCGAATTGTATACTGCAAGCTTTTCAAAGAACTGCTTAAAGTTGAATCTTCCTCTGCCTATGAGCAGACAGTCTCCCATTTCGCCCGAATCGCTGATATGGACATTGGAGATCTTATCGCCAACGACATCGAGAAAATTCAGAGGATTCTCATTTGAGCGCAGTGCCTGCTTCGTGTCGAGGACGAAAGCAAACTCGCTGCCAAGCATATTCTTTATCTCCTTTATGAAGGCTGAAGAGCCGCTCTTACAGCGTGAAACGTTCTCTATGGCGACTGTTACGCCAAACTCCTTACCGATCCTGTAAAGCCTTGAAAACCTTTCGCAGTAGAACTCGGGAGTACATATTGATGATGGCTTTCCGCCGTGAAATACAAATATATCAGCTCCCACAATATTCATAAATCTGAAGTAAAGCTTGTAATATTCAAGCATATCGTCAATTCTTCTCTCGTACTCCGAAAAGAACATCTGCGGCTCTATTTCGCAGGTATACGGATGTACAGAGCGGCATTTCACATCGAATCTTTTCATAAGGTTCGCAATGCCGTGTGCGAAGCTCTTTTTCAGCTCTGAATGAGTATTGATGAACAGCTCGACATTTGATACGCCGTTGACTGCAAGCTCATAAAGAGACTCCTCAATAGGCTTGGGATACAGGCAAGCTGTAGAAACACCTGCTATCAAAATTATCCCTCCCTGCAATTTAACGATACACTCTTTTATTATACCATATCCAGACTGAAAGTCAATAATAAAATTACAATTTTGATGTACAAAATTACTACTTTTCAGCATGCTGAATTTGCATTTTTTACTCACTGATCATTGAGCGGAAGCATATGATACTGCGGAGGTGTTTATCTTGCTGAAAGAGATATTTCTCGCATTTATCGTAAGTATCGACATATATCTTGCCTCGGCAGCCTGCTGCAACAGCGGCGTAAGGATACCTGTCAGCTCCGCTTTCATAATAGATATGTTCTCGGCAGCGGTTTTATTTATTTCCCTGACTCTTTCCGATATGCTCCTGTGCTTTACAGATCCCCGTATTATCCATATCATCGGCACTGCGGTACTCATTTTCATAGGCTCAATAAACATTGCAAAGAGCCTTCTCAGGAGCATTATCAGGCATATCCGCGAAAATGACGGTATTTCCCTGAAAATGGGCGAGCTATCCATATTTCTTAAGCTCTGTCTTGACGATTCCGCAGCTGATATAGACTCCTCAAAGGTATTATCCATGGGAGAAGCCGCTGTTCTTGCTCTTGCAGGCTCTCTCGACTCAGCGGCAACAGGGCTCAGCTGCGGCGGCTCGGGAATATCCGCAGTATATGCCTCTGCCGCAGCCTTTGTATCCGGAGCTGCCGCCATTCTGCTCGGTTCTATTACGGGCATGAAAATATCCTCCCTGCACCATGACTTTTCATGGGCGGGAGGACTTCTTCTCATTATTTTTGCCGCAATATCGGCTTAAATTTCATATACCACTATCTCAGGCGGACAGAAAAGTCTCAGCTTTCCGAGACCTGCCGACACAAGAAGCTTCCTGCCGCCGAAGTCGTAAACTCCCTTTGCATTTTTGGGAAAGAACTTTCTTTCGGGGGAAAGCATTGCTACTCCGAAAAGTCTCACTATACCGCCATGAGCATGACCGCTGAAGGTGTATTCAGCTCCCCATTCGGCATAGGCTTCGCCGAAAAAGGGATTGTGAGCAATGAGCAGCACTTCGCCCTCAGGGCATTTTCCCAGAAGCTCCTCCAGATATGCCTTGTCTATGACATCAAGGTCACGATATCCGCCGTTTTTCTTATATACCTCGTATTTTTCAAGAAGTCCGTATATTTTCAGCTCTCTGCCGCGGATATTCACCGCAGTATGCTGATTTTTCAGCATTATCTGGTCATTTCTCGCAAACATAGCTTCAAGCTCGCCCTTCATTTCCATGTAAATACTCTGCTCGTGATTTCCGTATATCATGTAAACGGGAGCTATTCTGCAAAGCTCGCTGAGAGTTTTTTCTGCAATTTTCATTTTTTTGATGTCTCTCGACACAAGGTCGCCGCTGAATATAATAATATCAGGCTTTTCGGCTCTTACCTTACGGCACAGACGGGAATTCTCCCTTCCGAAGCACTTTTTATGCAGGTCCGAGAGATGAACTATCCTTATGCCGCCGCTGCTCAGCTTTTCGCGCCTTACAGTGAGCATAAAAAGGTTCTCATACAGTGCATAGAGCAGAAATACTGCTGCTGCAATAAAAAAATATATCATTATTATGTTCCTTTGCGGTGGATAAACTGCAGGGCGGATGAAATCATCCGCCCTAAGCAAATAATCATAGCTTTTTACAGAAAATTATTCCTCATTATCCTCATCATCGGGCTCTGCCTCGACAACTACCTCATTCTGCTCCTCAAGGGCAGCCTCGGCTTCAGCAGCCTTTGCCTGCTCGTCTGTGAGCTGCTCGACCTTTTCGGTCTCTGCATTGTCATCGTGCTCGGCACGGGTGAAGGCAACTACATTTGCACCCTCGTTGACTCTCATTACACGAACGCCCTTTGCGATACGTCCCATGATACGGATGTCGCTTGCGAGTATTCTGATAATGATACCGTCGCTGGATACAAGGATAATATCGTCTTCCTCGTCAACTATCTTGATACCGCATACCTTTCCGCGTATATCATCGACCTTATAGTTGGTAAGTCCGTAACCGCCGCGGTTCTGTATACGATAGCTTTCAAGGTCTGTCTTCTTGCCGTAGCCGTTTTCGGTAACGGTAAGGAGGGAAGCTCCCTCACGGACTCTTGCCATGCTGACAACGTAATCACCGTCGCGGAGCTTGATAGCTCTTACGCCGTGAGCTGAACGTGAAAGTGCTCTTATCTTGCTCTCCTCAAGGCGTATAGCCATACCGTTGCGTGTCGCAACGAAGAGCTGAGCATTGCCGTCAGTCATGCGGACGCCCTCTATCTCGTCGCCCTCGTCAAGTCCTATAGCGATAAGACCGTTCTTGCGGACATTCTTGTAGAGTGAGAGGTTAGTCCTCTTTATCTTGCCGTTCTTTGTGACCATTGTGATGAACTTCTCGTCACTGAAATCGGTAGTCTTTATCATAGCCGCTATCTTCTCATTTTCGGTAAGAGGAAGCAGATTAATGAGATTGAAGCCTCTGGAAGCCTTTGAGCCGTCAGGAACTTCATAGCATTTCAGCTTGTACATGATACCCTTGTTGGATATGAACAGGATATTGTCGTGAGAGCCGCAGATGAACATTTCCTCCACGAAGTCCTCTTCACGCTGCTTCATACCTGTGATTCCGCGTCCGCCGCGGTGCTGTGTCTTGTACTCTGTCAGCGGCATACGCTTGATGTAGCCGTTATTTGTAAGAGTAACAACGCAGTCCTCCTCGGGGATAAGGTCCTCGATATCCACTTCGCCGCTGACATTTTCAATGTCTGTACGGCGCTTGTCGCTGAATTTCTTGCGGATAGCGTTGAGGTCGTCCATGATTATCTGATATACACGGTTAACGTCTGCAAGAATATCCTCAAAGTCGGATATTTTTGTAAGAAGTCCGTATAACTCATCAGTGATCTTCTGTCTTTCGAGACCTGTCAGCTGTCCTAATCTCATCTGAACGATAGCCTCAGCCTGTTCCTGTGAAAGACCTGTCTGAGCCTCGATATGAAGTCCTGTGAGATCATACTGTGCCCGGTCAAGGAGAGCTGACATATCAACGTCCTTGAAGCGCTCTATCATGCGGTCCTTAGCTTCCTGTACAGTTGAGCTTGAACGGATTATATCGATTACCTCGTCGATATGGTCTGCTGCAAGAACGAAGCCCTGAAGGATGTGGGCTCTTTCAAGAGCCTTGCGCAGGTCGAAGCGGGTTCTTCTCTGGATAACATCTACCTGGAAATCAAGGTAGTGCTGGAGCATCTGCTTGAGAGTGAGTATCTTAGGCTCGTTGTTCACAAGGGCAAGCATGATGATGCCCACTGTGTCCTGGAGCTGTGTCAGTGCAAAGAGCTTGTTGAGGACGATATTCGGTACAGCGTCCTTTTTCAGCTCTATAACTACTCTCATACCTTCCTTGTCGGACTCATCGCGGAGGTCGTAAAGTCCCTCGATACGCTTGTCTCTTGCAAGCTGGCTGATGCTCTTGAGGAGTCTCTCCTTACGGAGCATATATGGTATCTCGTCGATGATTATGCAGTTTCTGCCCTTTATCTCCTCAAAGTGGGTACGGCTGCGGAGAGTTATCTTGCCTTTTCCTGTGCCGTAGGCTGCACGTATTCCTGCCTTGCCCATGATGATACCGCCTGTAGGGAAGTCAGGTCCCTGAATATGCTCCATGAGCTGTTCAAGAGTACAGTCGGGGTCGTCGATGAGAAGCTGGAGAGCGTCTATTACCTCGCCAAGATTATGGGGAGGAATATTTGTTGCCATACCAACGGCGATACCTACAGAGCCGTTTACAAGCAGATTCGGGAAACGTGAAGGAAGAACGGCAGGCTCTTTGAGACGGTCATCGTAGTTGGATACGAAGTCAACTGTTTCCTTGTTTATGTCAGTGAGCATATCAAGGGTGAGCTTTGCCATTTTTGCCTCGGTATAACGGTAAGCCGCAGGTCCGTCGCCGTCGATGGAACCGAAGTTTCCGTGACCGTCAACGAGCGGATATCTCATTGAGAAATCCTGTGCAAGTCTTACCAGTGCGTCATATACCGACGCGTCGCCGTGTGGATGATAACGTCCCAGTACCGCACCGACGGTATCGGCACATTTACGGTAGGGCTTCTCCGGAGTAAGTCCGTTCTCATGGAGCGTGTACAGTATTCGTCTGTGTACAGGCTTCAGACCGTCTCTTACATCGGGGAGCGCTCTGGAAACAATTACCGACATGGCATAATTGAGCATGGAATTTTCCATTTCGTCAACTATCTCGGTATTTATTACCTTTGAGTTGTCTGTGTAAAGCATTTTTTCCTCCTGAGAGAATTAAATTTATTTTGAAATGGGGTCATATTACTTTATGTCTCTGACAATTTTCAGCTCTGCCTCGGAAAAACCTTCCTTCGGGAGAATATAGAACATTTCCTTACCTGCCAGCATGAGGAAGAACCTGTCATATTCCATGAGCTGAAAGCCCTCGTCAACATTTATCCTTGTCTTTTCGGGAAGGGGATCTATTTCCCCGGGAATGTCAGTATTTTCCTCCCCGTCATCTTTTTCCTCTGTCTCAGCGATATTGCTGAGATCGTCGGAAACTGTAGAAATATCAACAAATTTGTTTCCTACGCCTATTTTGTATACAGGCTCGCCGAGAGCTCTTACTGATTCTGTGAGACTGCGGCGCATTTTACGGGGATTGAACCACTCACGCAGTGAAAAGGCTGCGGCAGCTATAAAAGCAAGATACATGATGTACTTCTGCTTTTTCGGAGCATCATGCATTGCAAATATGCCGAAGATCAGCAGAGCAACCGCAAGTACTCCGAATATTGCCATATAAATATAGCTTTTCGGATAAACATATTTTTTCTGGAATTCAAGGTATGCGTCACGGAAGGTCTCCGCAGGCACCTTGTATTCCTTTTCAAGCTTGTAATTTTCTTCCATAAAGGCTCCTGTCAGATATCAAGATCCTGTGCGAATCTGGCATTTTTCTCGATAAAGTTACGTCTTGGCTCTACCTTGTCGCCCATGAGTATGCTGAATATCTCATCGGCTTTGAGGGCGTCCTCCATGCCTATTTTTACGATAGTACGGTGCTCGGGATCCATAGTTGTCTCCCAGAGCTGTTCGGGGTCCATTTCACCAAGACCTTTGTAACGCTGAACCTCGACGTCCTTGTACTTGCCGTCCTCTGAGAGCTCGGCGATATATCTGTCACGCTCTTCATCGGAGAAAGCGTAGTATATCTTCTTCTTGCGCTCTACTCTGAAAAGAGGCGGCTGTGCGATATATACGTTTCCGTTGGTAATGAGAGGTCTCATGTAACGGAAGAAGAAGGTGAGGAGAAGTGTTCTGATGTGCATACCGTCAACATCGGCATCAGCCATGATAATGACCTTGCCGTAGCGGAGCTTCTCTATATCGAAGTCCTCGCCGATACCTGTACCAAGAGCGGTAACAACAGGCTCAAGCTTATCGTTGCCGTAGATTCGGTCTATACGAGCCTTTTCAACATTGAGCATCTTTCCCCAGAGAGGAAGGATAGCCTGATAGCGTCTGTCACGTCCCTGCTTTGCAGAGCCTCCCGCAGAATCTCCCTCGACGATGTATACTTCGGTATATCTTGCATCACGCTCGGAGCAGTCTGCAAGCTTTTCGGGCATCGAGCTGTTTCCGAAGGCGTTCTTCTTACGCTCGGCTTCTCTTGCGCGCTTTGCGGCTTCACGGGCTTTAAGTGCTGATAAGCTCTTTTCGAAGATAAGATTTGCGGCTTCGGGATTTTCCTCCAGGAAATTCATAAGCTTTTCCTGTACCATTTTCTCGATAAACGGTCTTACCTCGGGATTTCCGAGACGTCCCTTTGTCTGACCCTCAAACTCGCATTCTGTGAGCTTTACGGATATGATAGCGGTAAGTCCCTCACGGACGTCCTCACCCTTCAGCTTATCCTTAGGGTCTTTTATCTTGCCCATTTTCATGCCATAGTCGTTGATGACCTTGGTGAGGGCATTCTTGAAGCCTGTTTCATGGGAACCGCCGTCTTTTGTATGGATATTATTAGCAAATGAGAGTATTACCTCATTGTAGCTGTCATTGTACTGGAGGGCTACCTCCGCAAAAGAGTCGCCCTGAGTTCCTGAGAAGTAAATAACGTCTCCGCTTATAGCTTCCAGTTCTCTTGTCTTGTGGATATGCTCTACGAACTGACGTATACCGCCCTCATAGTGGAGAGTTTCGCCTATTATATTGTCCTTGTCGCGCTTATCAGTGAATATTATCTTTATTCCGGCATTGAGGAATGCCTGTTCACGAAGTCTTCTGAGAAGAACGTCGTAGCTGTAAACGGTAGTTTCGAATATCTCGTCATCAGCCTTGAACATTACGCTTGTACCTGTCTCTGTGGTATCACCTATGACCTTGAGCTGTTCGTCATAGTGACCGCGCTCAAAACGCTGGAAGTATACGTGCTCGCCGTCTTTTACGGTAAGCTCCAGCCATGATGAAAGTGCGTTTACTACAGAAGCACCTACGCCGTGAAGACCGCCTGATACCTTATATCCGCCGCCGCCGAACTTACCGCCTGCGTGGAGAATGGTATAAACGACTGTAGCTGCGGAGATACCCTCCTTTGGGTGGATACCAACAGGGATACCGCGTCCGTTATCTGAAACACGGATTATATCGCCTTCGAGTATCTCGACAGTTATCTCGGTACAGTAGCCTGCCAGCGCTTCGTCGATAGAATTGTCCACTATCTCATAGACGAGGTGGTGAAGTCCTCCGGGACCTGTCGAGCCGATGTACATACCTGGTCTTTTACGGACCGCTTCAAGTCCTTCAAGGACTTGTATGTCATTTTCATCGTAGTTGTTGTTCTGATGACTCATGATTTACCTCCAATAATTTTGGTTGTATATGTCATTTACCCAATTTATGGGATTATTGTCAATGTAATCGCAAATTTCAAGGAATTCCTTCCATTTCAGAACCCTCCGCCTTCTTTCAGGCGTTTCCTCAATGTAGCTGCCGACAGCTGTGAGATATAAACTCTCTCCCTGCCGTTTTTTACGGTAACTATAAAGCTCTTTGGCATCTCATAGGTGGTATACACGCAGTGATGTTCCTTTTCGGCACGTTCAAGAAGCTTCTTGGTACACTTTTCAACAGTGGTGTTCTCAATGTCAAAAACTCCGATAATATCTCTTATATCAACCGAATAGTTATTCCCTATGTGCAGATACATTTTCTTCCACCTCAGCTATGCTTCCTCCGCTTATGCGCATTATCTTTCCCTTTATTTCGGGAAGAAGCGCATTTTCATTCGGAGTTGTGATAAATACCTGCATATCCTTTATCATGTCAAACACAAACCTCTGACGGCTCTCGTCAAGCTCTCCCATAACATCGTCAAGGAAGATAACGGGAGCATCCTTCGACTTCTGCATGAATATCTCAGCCTGTGCAAGCTTCATAACGAGAGCGGCGCTCTTTATCTGTCCCTGCGAGCCGTAGTCCTTTGCGCTTACTCCGTTTATCTTTATGAGAATCTCATCTCTGTTGACACCTGCATGGGTGCTTCCGGTTCTGATGTCATACTCCGCAGTTTCCGCAAGCTTCCTGTAGTACTGCTCATAGGCTTCATCGCCGCATGGCTTTTCAAAGTCCTCGGGACGGAAAACATTTGACTTGTATTCCAGCTCAAGCTCCTCGGCTCCGCCTGAAATAGTTCGATAAAGCCTGCCGCAGATAGAGTTGAACTTCTGAATATACTCATGCCGCATATAGGAGATGACTGTACCCTCACGGGAAGCCTGTCTGTCCCATATCTCAAGTATGCCGCGGTCGGTATTTCCCTGCATTATGCCTTTCAGCAGGGCATTGCGCTGATTCATTACAGCGTTGTTTTTATTGATATGCATGACAAAGACGGGGTTCAGCTGTGAAGCTGCCATATCCACGAAATTACGCCTTTTTTCGGGTGAGCCCTTTATTATATCCACATCATCGGGTATAAAGGCGATGCACTTGAAAACATCGAAAAGAGCTCTCGTGCCCTTCTGCTTTACGCCGTTAAGGGTGATATTCTTCGGATTTGATGCACTTCTTGTCATCTCAAAGGTGATCTTCTGCTCACGGACGCTGTCGAGGATCTTTATCTTCGACTCCATGCGGTTTCCGCCGAGACAGATATAGTCCTTTTCCTTTGAGCCGCGGAAGCTCTTGCAGCCCGAAAGTATCCACATTGCTTCGAGAAGATTTGTCTTTCCCTGAGCATTCGGACCGACTATGATATTATACTTCGGATCGGGAGCAAAGGAAACTCCGCTGAGATTTTTGAAGCCGTCTATGTCTGCGTAGGTGATTATCACTCTACAGTTACCTCTTTGCAGTTGACGTAAACTGTATCGCCGGGACGTATTTTTTTGCCCCTCATAGTGCATACCTCGCCGTTAACGAGGACCTCACCGTTCTGAATAAGCTGTTTTGCCTCTCCGCCCGAATTGACAAGTGAAGCAAATTTCAGCAGAGAATCGAGCTTTATGAACTCGGTAGTGATCTTAATTCTTCCAGCCATAATTACCAGCCTTTCGATATCACTTAGTTTTTGAGCTGAATCGGCATAACGAGGAATATAAAGCTTTCTCCCTCAAGAGGAAGTATCTCTATTACCTTCATTGCGCCGTTGAAACGTATTCTTACCTTATCGCCCTCTGCAGCACGGAGAGCTTCGAGAATGAGCTTGTTATTGAAGCCGATAGTAACAGTTTCTCCCGAAATATCGGCAGAGATAGCGTCGTTTATCTTACCGATGCCTGTCTTGCAGCTTATCTTCATAACGCCGTTGCCTATTTCGCAGCGTATAGGAGATTTGTTCTTGTCGTCTATGAGAAGTGAGCAGCGCTCAAGACAGGTAGAGAAATCTCTCTTGCTGATTATCACCTCTGTCTTGCAGCTGTTCGGTATGCTCATCTTGTAATTATGGAAAACGCCCTCGAGAAGTCTTGATATAACGAATACGTTGCCTATCTCGAAAATAATGTGGCGGTCATTGGTGCAGACAGTACAAAGCTTCTCGTCGTCGTCATCCTTTATGAGGGTGGAAACTTCGAGAAGAGCTTTTTTTGGAACTACAAAGTGGTACTTCTCGGTGCAGTCAGTTATCTCGTTTCTGATCGCAAGTCTGAAGCCGTCTATAGCTACCATATTGAAGCTGCCGTCCTCTATGTCGAAAAGCTCACCTGTGAGCACAGGCTTGCTTTCATTGAGTGAAGCAGCATAGCTTGTCATATTTATCATTGATTTTAGTATGCTCTGTTTTACCGAAAAGCTTCTTGCAGAGTCTACTTTAGGAAGCTCGGGATACTCGCTTGCCGACATTGCAGGGAAGCTGCACTCGGTAGCGCTGCATGAAATGCTTATAACGAGGTTCTCGTCTATATTGAAAGTGATCTCTTCGCCTGACATACGTCTTGTGAACTCACTGAAAAGTCTTGCACTTACGACGAATTCGCCTTCGCCCTCGGTATTTGCATTGATAGATGTACGGATACCCATTTCAAGATTATAGGCGGTAAGCTCAACACTTCCTGAAGAGATACGCACCTTTATTCCTTCAAGGGCAGGGATAGTTGACTTCTGTGATACAGCTCTGGAAACATTGCTGATAGCTTCGCTGATCTCATTTTTATCGCAGATGAATTTCATTATGATATGCCTCCGTGAAAATTCTCAGCCTGTGAATGATAAGCTAAGATAAGATAAGAATATAATATATTGTTGTTGTTATTGTGTCTGTGGAAAAGTTGGAATAGTAGTTAAATGAAGATATATGCCGAAAAGCTCGTCCACAACCGGGTGTTGTGAAATTTTTGAAACTGGGGAATTTTTTTCATTGGAGCGGATCATGTGTTTAAAAAGTTTGGCTTTGTGGAGTTGAAAAGGAAAAAAAGTTGAGAAAAAGGTGGAAAGACGAAATTTTTAATTTTATTACGGTGGTTTTTGCACATAGCTGTTGAGTGTTGAATGTTCTCTGTGTTGAAATAATATCTCACACGATCCGAAGATCACTTTCCGGCATTGTAAAATTTAAGATTTTTGTTTCAAACAAGTTTTTAACACGATGTTGAAAACTCTGTTGAAATAACATTTTCAACATCTTTGAACGTTGACTCAGACCTTGCTCTTGTCCTTGATGTTCTTTATGATGTCGTTGACAAGATTCTTGAGGTTTGAATCCTTTTCCATAGACTCTGTAACGCTTGTTACCGAGTATACGATAGTAGAATGGTCTCTGCCGCCGAACTCTGTACCAATGGAAGCAAGGGGCATCTGAGTGATCTCGCGGACTACATAAATAGCTACCTTACGTGCTGTTGAGATCTGTGATGAGCGCTTGCTTGAGCGGAGATCGTCGGGAGATACGCCGTAAACAGTGGATACCTCTGAGATGATCTTCTCAACAGTGATCGGGATAGGCTGCTCGTCAGCAAGGACGTCACGCATTACGCTCTGAGCCATGGAAATGGTTATAGGGCTTCCTGCAAAGTGATTGAGTGCCTTGAGACGTACAACTGCGCCTTCAAGCTGTCTGATGTTTGACTTGAGGCGGTTTGCCATGAATTCAGCGACTTCACTGGGCATTTTAAGGTCTAAGAGCTCAGACTTTCTGTTGATGATAGCAAGTCTTGTCTCATAATCAGGAGCAGATATATCTGCGATAAGACCGCCCTCAAAACGTGTGCGGAGACGCTCTTCAAGAGTGAGAAGCTCCTTCGGGGGCTTATCTGACGTGATAACTATCTGCTTGCCCTCCTGATGGAGTTTATAGAAGGTATGGAAGAATTCCTCCTGCATACGCTCTCTGCCCGAGAAGAACTGAATATCGTCGATGAGGAGTATATCCGCATTTCTGTACTTGTCGTGGAAATCGGATATAGAGCTCTTATTAAGGGCATTTACAAGGTCGCTTCCGAAGGTCTCACTGGTAACATAGACGATATTGAAATCGGGGTGATTCTTTCTTACCTCATTGGCAATAGCTGTGATGAGGTGAGTTTTTCCCATTCCCGAAGGACCGTAGATAAACAGCGGATTATAGTCGGGAACAGCCTTTAAGCCGCAGTTCTTGGCTACAGACTTACTGCAGGCAAGAGCAAACTCATTTGAGCGTCCCTCGATGAATGTATCGAAGGTGTAGTCATAGTTTGCGAATTTGTATGACTGTTCAAGCTCAGCATGCTTCTGCTCAAGCTCGGCATCTGTTGGGACCTTTATCTTTTCCGGCTCATCAGATTCAACATTGATGACAATGTTGACATTGAGTCCGAGTACGTTGAGGAAAGCCTCCTTCAGAGTAGCCTCATATGTAGTCATAACTATATTCTTCTGGAATTCTGTCTGAACACTGAAAACAGCTTCAGTGCCGTTGAAATTTAAGGGTACAAGTGGATTTATCCAAGTTTTGATTGCAATCTCAGGTATTTTTCCGTTTTCGAGACAGTAGCCTTTTACTTTCTCAAAAACCTCGTCAAATGAATTCATAGAAACCTCCGTAATTTTCCTGGAGAAAAAATAACGATACTCTCCTATATTAATATATAAGACCATTATACCATAAAGACTGTTGAAATGCAAGGGTATTTCAAGATTAAGTTTTAGAAAATAAAGCTTCTTTCCACACACAAATTGACATATTGTTGAAAACTGTGTTGAATAATTTTCAAATTGACCTTCAAAGTTCTGTTTTTCGAGTGTGAAATTGTGGAAAGCACAAAGTTAATAAGTTTTTTACTCAAAAAACGGGTTATTTTTAATTTACTCGCATCAGGGCTGAAATCGGACAAAGTGTTGAAATTTCTCCTGCAACTGTTTAAGGTATATTGGTAAAAAAACTGAAATTCAGTGTGGATATTAAAAAATTTCGGGAATTGCTTGACATGGCTGACTTTTTAATATATAATGATTTAGTGTAATGCAGGGCGAAGTGCCCCTGCGCGTAAATCACGTTAGTCAGAGCTGTGAATGCGGCTCTTGTATACAATTCGCAGAGAGGAGGACACTGAATATGAAAAGAACATATCAGCCTAAGAAGCTCCACAGAAAGAAGGAGCACGGCTTCATGAAGAGAATGTCTACAAAGAACGGCAGAAAGGTTTTAGCTCGTAGAAGATCTAAGGGCAGAGCAAGATTAACTCACTGACGAGGCTGACCACAAAATCTTTATTTTGTGGTCTTTTTTGTTAGGACGGCTTATGCAGGTGTAATTATGCTTTATACGGAAATATTGAACGATAATAAGGACTTCCTTGCTCTTTACAAAAAGGGCAGGTATGCCGCTTCAAAATACTCGGTCATATATGTCAGACCAAACGGAAAGCCCTTTAACCGCCTCGGTATAACCGCAGGAAAAAAAGTGGGCAATGCCGTCTGCCGCAACAGAGCTAAAAGACTGATCAGACTCGCCTACAGTAATGCAGAGGCAGAACTGCCTGTGGGCATGGATATAGTAATAGTTGCAAGAACTGCCATCTGCAGTATCAAATCAGACGAATACTGCGGCTATATGAACAAGTACGGAGTAAATGACATAAATAAGATGTTCAGAAGCTTCGATAATAAGAACAAGCGTGTATGAGATATATTGTTCTGGGGATCATAAAATTTTACCGTAAATTCATATCCCCGCTTTTTCCCCCTAAGTGTAAGTACTATCCTACTTGCAGCACCTACGCCTTGAAGGCTGTCGAAAGATTTGGTGCAATAAGGGGTTCGGCTCTTGCCGTGTGGAGGATACTCCGCTGCAATCCATGGTCAATGGGCGGTATAGACCACGTCCCCGAAAAATTCACCTTCAGAGTCAGAAAGTACGATTACGTTGACCCTGATTATTCTGAAGATGAAAACAAATAGAGATTTAAGAGGGATGAATATTGAACGCACTTTATGACATTATCGGTGTGCCTTTCGGCTATCTGATGAGACTTATTTACTCGATATGCAATAACTATGCCGTGGCTATCATACTGTTTACGGTAGTTACGAAGATACTGCTCTTCCCGGTCAATTATAAGACCCAGAAGGGCGCAGCAAGAATGCAGCTTCTTAATCCGAAGTTGGAAAAACTCAAGAAAAGTTTCGCCAATAATCCACAGAGATTACAGGAAGAACAGCAGAAGCTGTACCAGCAGGAGGGCGTAAACCCAATGGGTTCATGTCTCCCCGCATTTATCCAGATGTTCCTCCTCTTCGGTGTTATTGACGTTATTTATAAGCCTGTGACACATATCCTCAATATATCAAAGGATATTATCGAAAAAGCCTGTGAGATCGCAGGTGTGGATACAAAGAACCTCAGATGTGAGCTCATGACTATGGAGCACCTGAGAGATAACGGCGACAAGTATGCCTCTCTCGGCGAGAATTTCTTATCAAAGGTAAGCCAGTTCAATGAGAGATTTACCCTCTTCGGCGCTAACCTTGGCAAGACACCTACTATCCACCCCGATTCATGGACTAAGGAAGCTGTTATACTCGCTGCTATTCCCTTCCTTGCAGGTCTTTCACAGCTCCTTGTATCTGTTTACAGCCAGATACATCAGAAAAAGACTAACCCAACTATGCAGCAGGCAGGCGGCGGATGTATGGCTGTCATGATGTACGGTCTTCCACTCCTCTCAATCTGGTTCGCATTCCAGGTGCCTGCAGGTGTCGGCTTCTACTGGATATGGTCATCTGTCTTTTCATTCATCATAACCTTTGCGCTTAACTGCTACTTCACTCCCGAGCGTACTAAGGTGATAAACGAAAAGGAAAAAGAAAAAGCAAGAATATACGCAGAAAAACATCCGAATAAGAAAACCTTCATGCAGAAAATGCTTGAGCAGCAGGCTGCTCTCGATCAGCAGAACGGCGGCGGTTCTTCATCAGGCAAGGCAAACGGAGTTTCACGCTCTGAGCAGAATAAGCAGAACCGTGACAGACTCAAGGAAGCAAGAAAACGTATGGCTGAAAAATACGGCGATTCTTATGAGGACAACGATGATGAGGATTGATTCCTCAGGGAGGTATAAGTATGACTGAAATTTTTACAGCAAGATCTGTTGACGAGGCTAAGGAACTCGCAGCAGAAAAATTCGGAAAGAAGATCAGTGAGATCAAGTTTGAGATCCTCGATGAAGGCAAAAAAGGTCTTTTCGGTATCGGTTCAAAGGAAGCAAAGGTAAAGGCTACAGTTAATGATACTGTAAGCGCACCTGTTGCTGCTCCCAAGGCTGCTGCTGAAGCTCCTAAGGCTCCTGTGACTACTGCTCCTGCACCAAAGGCTGAAGAGCCTGTAACTAAAACAGCTCCCGAGCCAAAGCCTGTTGTAACTACAGAAACAACAGCAGATGTAAAGGCTGCTGAAACAAAGACAGAGACAGCTGCTGAACCAGCAGCAGAGAATCCTGCTGAGGCTGTAGACGATGAAGAGGCTTATTCACTCGATAACTTCACTCTCATCGAGGACGAGGCTCTTATAAATCCTAAGGTAAAGCTTGCCAAGGATTACATAACAAGCATCCTCAGAGCTATGGATATAGAAGTTGAGTTCCAGGTTTATCAGAATGAGACAGGTGCTGTTATCAATATCGAAAGCAATAATAACGGTACTATCATTGGAAGACGCGGCGAGACTCTCGACGCTATCCAGTACCTCTGCTCAATCATCGCTAACAAGGGCGACAAGGACTACTACAGGATCACAATCGACTGCCTCGGCTACAGAAGCAAGAGAAAGGAAACTCTTGAGCAGCTGGCTGCAAAGGTTGCAAAGTCTGTTCTCAGAACAGGACGTTCACAGCCCCTTGAGCCTATGAATCCATACGAGAGAAGAGTTATCCACTCGGCTATCTCAAATATAGAAGGCGTTTCTTCACGTTCAGTTGGTGAAGAGCCTTACAGAAAGATAATTATTTCTTCCAATAACCCGAGAAGAGGCGGCGGAAGACGCGACAATCGCCGTGACGGCGGCAGAAGAAACGACAGACGCGGCGGAGAAAGAAGAAACCGCGACAGAGAGGTAAACATGGAGCGCAGAAGCGTTGACCTCTCAACAAGCTTTGAGAAGGATTACAAGAGACCAAAGCCTGAGGACGAGATCCAGGGCGGTCTTTACGGTAAGATCGAGCTTTAATAGAATATCTGAAACAACGGCTTTATGCCGTTGTTTTTTTAGGAAGTGATAAAATGTCAACTATTGCTGCTGTTTCAACTCCGAATGCAGTGGGCGGAATAGCCGTCATACGCATTTCGGGTGAAGATGCTATAAAGGTGGCTGAGAGGATATTCTCCCCTTACGGCGAAAAAAAGGTGGCTGACATGGTAGGCTATACCTGCGCATACGGTATCGCTCACGATGGCGATGAAAGACTTGATGACTGTATACTGACAGTGTTCCGAGCACCTCACAGCTATACGGGTGAGGATATTGCGGAGCTGTCATGTCATGGCGGTCTGTACATTACAAAGCGTGTGCTCCGCGCGGCTCTTGCTAACGGAGCTGTCAATGCGGAAGCAGGCGAGTTCACCAAAAGAGCTTATCTCAACGGTAAGCTTGACCTGATGAAGGCTGAGGCTGTCATGGATATAATCTCCGCCAAGGGAGAGCGCGAAATGAAAATGGCTGAGAACCTCCGCGAGGGAGCTGCTTATAAGAAGGCTAAGAAGTGCTCTGACAAGATGATGAAGATACTTGGTGACCTTGCGGCGTGGGCTGATTATCCCGAGGAGGATATTCCGGAGGTGCGTCCTGAGGTCCTTGGTGATGAGCTCAGGGAGATACGCGATGACCTCAGATCACTGGTGAAGAATTATGACAGCGGAAGAATACTTCGTGAGGGAGTTGCAACTGCTATAATCGGACGTCCGAATGTGGGTAAATCCACACTGTTCAATTGTCTCAGCGGCTGCGAGAGAAGTATTGTGACTGAGATCGCAGGTACGACTCGTGATATTATTGAGGAGTCGGTACGGATCGGTGATATTACACTGAGGCTCTCTGACACCGCAGGTATTCACGAAACTGACGATATGATCGAAGGTATCGGAGTTGACATGGCTGAAAAAATGATAAATTCATCAGAGCTTGTGATTGCTGTTTTTGATGGAAGTTGTCCGCTCACCGAGGACGATTTTTATTTAATTAATAAAATTAACATTAATAACACGATCGCCGTTATTAATAAAAATGATGTTGAGCAGGTAATTGACACTTCCCTTTTAAAAGATAAAATTAAACATATAGTATATTTATCAGCTAAAGAAAGTACGGGTGTGAATGAGCTCCATGACTGTATTGAAGAGATATTTAAACTCAGTGAAGCTGATTTTGGTACAGCAACTGCTGCAAATGAACGTCAGAAAAAGTGTATCGATAAAGCACTTGAAGGTATTGAAAGTGCTATTTTATCACTTGAAATCGGTGAAATGCTTGATGCAGTCAATATTATTCTTGATGAAGCTGAGCAATCATTGCTTCAGCTTACAGGTGAAAAAGTCACAGATGCAGTTGTTGATGAAGTGTTCTCACGCTTCTGTGTTG
>SFMO01000123.1 GCA_004554385.1 Ruminococcus flavefaciens | reverse complement strand
AAGGTTGTCAGCAATACTGAACCAACGTATAAAACCACTATGTTTTCTTTTATAGGTTCGAGAGAAGCACATACAAGAATGACTCCGAAGCCGTAAATAGGGCAGTATGGACCATTCAGAAAACCGCGGTTAATGAATTTTCCGTGCTCCACAGCCTGATAGACAACCTCAAGGCACCAGCCCAAGAAGGCATATATAATAAAGTATGACGCAGTCTGATAGAGTGTCAAAGCAATTTCGTTCATAGATCAATAACCAAGTTCTTCACCGACGATTATCACCTTGATACGGCCTTTATGACGCTGCTGGGCAGAGATAAGGTAATTACAGCATATTCTTCCGTCGCTGCCGCAGCCGTCTGACATCTGATGATCACACTTCAGAAGTGATACACATTCTCCCTTTTCCTTGCAATAGGTATCGCAGTTAAGACGAACACAGTTTGGCGGAGCGGCATCTCTTTTGACTCTGAGCTCAGCTTCCTTCAGATCCTTAACTATTTTGTTATAGCCTGCGATAATGATAACAGATTTTGGGCCGAAGGCGATAGCAGCTATACGATTGCTATTGCCGTCAACATTATAGAGTACGCCGTCTTCTGTGATAGCGTTTGAGCTTGAGATATAAACGTCAGCGAAGAAAGCCTTTCTGTAAAGCTCGATGACCTCTTCGGGCGTATCAACTTTGGCACGGTCGAGGTATTTGTATTTAGGAGATTCAAGAAGCTCCTTCAAGCCGCATTCTCCCATTGTCATAGTGCCGCCATTGGTAATAACATCGCCTTCCTTTAGCAGTGATTCAACTATAGGACAGACATCAGCGCAGGTCTCGGCGTAATAGAACTCCATATTGTTCTTTTTAAGGTTTTCTCCGACCTTATCTATTCTTTTTCTGATTATAGTCTTCTTGTTATTATCCATTTTTAAAACTCCTTTATAAATTTAATATGCGGGGCATTAAGCCCCGCATATCTTATCATTGATCAAGCATTTTCAGGTTCGAGAACAGCATAATTGCCGTCATCACGCTTATAAACAACATTGATCATTCCTGTTTCTGCATTTGTGAACATAAAGAACTCATGATCAAGCAGGTTCATCTGGAGAATAGCCTCATCAATGTCCATAGGTCTCATCTTGAACTTCTTATGCTTGATGACCTCGTATTCAACAGTTTCAGGTACGGGATAAGCGAATGCCTCCTTGAAGGCAGCATCTTTGAGCTTCTTCTCGACCTTAGTCTTGTTTTTGCGGATCTGTCTGATGATCTTGTCGATAGCGTCATCGAGGGCAACATACTTGTCCTCGGCAGATCTTTCTGCACGGAAAATAATGCTGTTATATTTTACTGTGAGCTCAAGAACGATCTGTGTCCTGATCTCAGAAATTACGATTTTAGCATCAGCGTCCTCTCCAAAGAATTTTCCCAGACGGGAGTCGATTCTCTTTTCAGCATACTCTGTGAAGTTGGTTGGGATTTGCATTTTCTTAGCTGTGATAGTTGTTTTCATATTGTTCCTCCTTTAAGCTTTGTAAAACAAAGCATAAGTTTATGGTTATATTATACCATAATATCAGAGGCTTTACAATAGATTTTTGTTAATTTCGTTTAAATGCACAAAGAGCCAACCATAATTTGTTTGTTTTGACATCAATAATTGTTTTTTAAATTATCAAGAAGCACCTGCGCAACCTGCTCTGTAGTGAGGTATCCGCTGTCCTTATCTTCAATAAGGATACAGAAGGCAATAGGGAAGGACGGATCATCAACAAAACCTACAAGAAGTGAATTTTCTTTTGCACCTTCGCTGACCTGAGCGGTTCCGCTCTTTACACCTACAGTGTATCCGTTTATAAGGTAAGAATACCTGTCAGAGCCGTTGGTAAGCATTATCTGCTTTACAGCTGAAGCAGTGCTTTCGGAGAAAAGCTTCTCACTGTAGCTGGTTTTGGCTTTTTCTTTGACGTGACCGTTAAGGTCGGTGACATGGTCGATAAGATAGGGCATTGTCATTTTTCCTGTACCGTTGGCAATAGCACTCTGCCACATCATAAGCTGTACAGGACTTACAAGAGTGTCACCCTGGCCGATACAGCCCCATTGAGTACGGAATTCATTTGAATTTTCAAGGGTCGTGGAAGCAGTATAGCACTGTATACCGTTAATATCGATATACGACTCCTCGCCGCCGTTCAGGACATATCCCAATTTTTCATATTGCTTTTTGACCTTGTCAAGAGGAAGATCAGGATCCTCAATAAGCTGAGCGAAGAAGGGATTACAGCTGTTTTCAAAGGCTTCCTGAATATTTTGAGTACCATGACCGTAGATATTATGACAGTCTATGTCATCGCCCGTCTTGTTAGTGTATTTACCTGAGCAGCTGAAGCTTTTTGAGTATAGCTTTGCACTGCCCATTATTTCAACAGCTGAGATAACTGTTGATACCTTTTGGGTAGAGCCCGGAACAGTTCCCAGGAAATTTTTGGATAAGAGGGTTCCGTTTTTGAAGTTCTCTATTCCTTCATAACCGTTGGTGACATCAAGAGAGGGGAGACTTGCGCAAACCAGCATTTCGCCTGTCTTGTAGTTATAAGCGGATACACAGCCCTCCATATAGCCATATGTATTGAATACAGCTCGATTTGCTGCATGGTCAAGAGTTGTGTAGATAGCTGCCTTTCCGCCCTGTTTTTTTATTCCTTCACTGAAGCTGTAATTATTGAGTTTCTGAAGATTTCTGGCTACAAGAGTATTTGTCATCTGTCCCTTGTCATCACCGATAAGATTTCCCACGTCGATGAAATAGTTTTCGGGATACGAGCCATGACCTGATCCGTCAAAAAGGACATCACCGCTTCTGTCATATACAAAACCGAGTTCGTGGGTATCTGAGTTCATCATGTAGAAATCAGCTTCATGGTTGATCTTCAGTACAAGAAAAGCCATACCTGCAATGAAGAGGAGAATGATCAGACTGATAATACGCTGGGTTCTTCTGATACTTTTCATTCCTGCCACCTCCATGTAGGAACATTTTCTTCCTTCTTTTTCTTTTTGGGCTCTTTAAATGATGGAGATTGGCCCGCCATGAGCATACCGACCATGAATCCGCTGACCATGAGTGAGCTTCCGCCTGCGGAAATAAATGGTATGGTAACACCGGTAAATGGTATGAGGTTGCATGAGCCGAAAATATTCAGAGCCATCTGAACTATGAATGCTGCACATACACAAGCGGATATTGTGCCGTGGTAATAAGAGCGTGTGGGATTGACAAGAGGAACGGAAGTCATAACAAGTATGGCGAAAATAGCCATCAGAGCGTAAAGAAGTCCCCATTCCTCGCTTATGGTAGCAAATACAATATCGTTTTCATAAGCAAAAACATTTGAGAGAAAGCCTTTTCCGGGACCAACTCCGAACCAGCCGCCCTTAGCAATGGCGATAAGTGCCTGTGACTGCTGATAGCCGTCGCCTGTCTTATCGCTCCAAATATCAACATGGAGTCTGTGCTGAACGTATTCAGGAGCGTATTTCAGTCCTATAAGTACAAATATAAGGATCAGAGCAATGACTCCGAAAAGTTTCTTTCTGGAGAATTTAGCTTTCGGATAGCAGATCCTGAGAAGAAATCCGACTGCAAAGATACTTAGAAAAGTCGGGAGACTTCCGTAGTCATGTGATTTTACCTGTACAAGGCATACTATTGCGGTCAGAGCAAGAAGAGCGATATTTTCGTATACAACGCTGAAAGTAAGGAGCTTGTGCTTTTTTTGCTGATCTGCAATAGAAGTTGCGCAGGCAAGGATAAACAGGGGCTTTGCGAACTCAGAAGGCTGTATAGCAAAGCTTCCGATCCTGATCCACATATCCTGTGCGCTGGTAAAAACAAGTACGACCAGCATTACAAAGCAGACACCGCCGTAGATATATGGCTTTTTATCCTGAAGCAGCTTATGATTCCTGCATAGGAGATAACCACATTTACATGATGCGAGGCAAACGATACAGGTTATGAGATGCTTGACATCAAATCCGACCTTGCCAAAGCAGGATTGGAAAATAAAGCTCATATTTAGTATGAGAATAAGCAGAAAATCAAGAACATATGATGCCTGCTTGAAGAATAGTATTATGATAAAATACGAAATATCGAGAATTATAACAGCTGCACCAAGAACTGCAACATCTCTTATTTCGGTATAATTTCCGTTGAAATAGATATTCAGCAGCATGGATATATGTGCTATCAGGACAAAGATACAAGAAAAAACATATGCAACAGGGTTAGCGTACACGGTCAGCCCCCCTTTTCCTGAAAACGAGGCGTCGGTTACCGAGGGTAATAAGGTCGTTTTCGTGAAGAACGGTTTCGCGGACCATGCTTCCGTTGACAAAGAGTCCCGACTTAGAACCCATGTCACGTATTGTCCAAACACCGTCAGAGACAGTGAGCATAGCGTGGTATCTTGAGACTGAAAGGTCAGGCAGTCTTATATCTGCTGAAGCATGACGTCCTATAAGCACCTCATCGCAGCCTAATTCATATGTAACGCCCTGTTCAGTCAGCACCATGTCCTGTGATAACTCATGCCAGTTTTTTCGTGATGATCTGCGTTCGCGATAGGCAGTCATAAGCAGCACAAAGATACAAAGATCAAGTGCAGCAGCTGCCGCGATACATAATATCGTATCAAGTGATTCCAAAAGAAAACCTCCGATCGGATAATTTATAACGAATGTATTCATTATATCACATTGCGCCGTAAATTTCAACAGTACAAAAATAATCCCGAAGATCGCTCTTCGGGATATATTATTATAAATTGTTTTCGTTATCCTGACCTTCATCTTTCTCATAAGGTGGTATCTCATCAGGAATATCAGAAACATCAACTTCGAGCTCATTTCTCATAAGCTTTTCGAAGTCATCTCCGTCGATCTTCTCGTACTTTATCAGATATTTTGCAAGGAGATGCATTTTATCTGCGTTAGCTCTGAGTATCTCAAGACAATTAGCATAAGCCTTGTCGATGATAGACTTAACTTCTTCGTCGATCTGAGCAGCTACAGTTTCGCTGTAATTCTTGGTGTGACCGTAGTCCTTGCCAAGGAAAACCTCGTCATTATCCGAGCCGTAAACTACAGTTCCGAGCTTGCTTGAGAAGCCGTACTTTGTAACCATCTTTCTTGCAGTAGATGTTGCACGCTCAATATCGTTTGAAGCACCGGTACAGATGTCGTTGGTAAACAATTCCTCAGC
This sequence comes from Ruminococcus flavefaciens, assembly GCA_004554385.1. GTDB lineage: Bacteria > Bacillota > Clostridia > Oscillospirales > Ruminococcaceae > Ruminococcus > Ruminococcus flavefaciens_T. The sequence continues at coordinate 10,170 of SFMO01000123.1, read as the reverse complement.
ACAGCGTCCGCCAAGCAGGGAAATGATATTTTCGAACATTGTTGTTCTTGTGAGGTGCTGATCGTCAGTCTCTGGACGGTATATAGTCATACCTGCTGCCATACCGCGCTGTATGATAGTTACCTGATGAACTCTGTCCTGAGTTTTGAGGTTATATGATGCAACAGCATGACCTGCTTCATGGTAAGCAGTTATAAAGTTGTCACGAGGAGTAACTATCCTTGACTTCTTTTCAGGACCTGCAATTACCTTAAGAGTTGCTTCCTCGATATCCGCTTCTGTAATAGAGAGACGATCATTTCTTGCAGCAAGAAGTGCAGCTTCGTTAAGCACATTTTCAAGGTCAGCACCTGTAAAGCCGCGGGTCGTTCTTGCAATACGCTTGATATCTACATCAGGGCCGAGAGGCTTGTTCTTTGAATGGACGAGAAGGATCTCTTCACGTCCCTTGACATCGGGGTAGCCGACAACTATCTGTCTGTCGAAACGTCCCGGACGGAGAAGGGCAGGGTCAAGAATATCACGTCTGTTTGTAGCAGCTATTACAATTACGCTGTCATTGCCTGTAAAGCCGTCCATTTCAACGAGGAGCTGGTTAAGAGTCTGCTCGCGTTCATCATGACCGCCACCGAGACCTGCACCTCTGTGACGTCCGACTGCATCGATCTCATCGATGAAGATTATTGCCGGAGCATGCTTTTTAGCCTGCTCAAAAAGATCTCTTACACGTGATGCGCCGACTCCGACGAACATCTCTACGAAATCAGAACCCGAGATAGGGAAGAACGGGCATCCTGCCTCACCTGCAACTGCACGTGCGAGGAGAGTTTTACCTGTACCGGGAGGTCCGAGAAGAAGTACGCCCTTAGGAACCTTTGCGCCAAGCTCGGTATACTTCTTTGGATTTTTAAGATAATCCACGATCTCAATGAGCTCCTGTTTTTCTTCGTCAGCACCTGCCACATCCTTGAATGTAGCCTTTCTTCCGTTTGCACCGTTCTTGAGGTTTGCTTTGCCGAAGGTAGCATATTTGCTTCCGCCTCCGCTCTGCTTCATCATAAAGTAGAGAATAGCGATACCGAGGAGTATAGTCAGGATAACAGGGATGAGCGAATAGAGCCATGTCCTGTCAGTGATCTTGATGTAATCCTGTTTAAGGGGCTCATCGTGATTTGCGTTATACTCCTTACGATAGTCCTTTGTATCTTCAAGGAAGATATTAACATTAGGAACGGTATAATGTCTGTCTTTTTCCTCGTTATTGATTCTGTATGTGAGATCACCGGTACCAAGATCAAGCTTGTAATATGATACTTCATAATCGTCAAAATAGCTTATAATGGTCGTATACTCGGTTTTATCGGTATTAGCATTAAGCTTTGAGCTTATAAGAATAAGGCACAAAACAGCGATCGTAATAACGATAAGATAGGTGAAAACTCCCTTGTTCTTTTTAGGTGTCAAGTTATCCTCTCCATTCTTTAGTGTCTTTTAATAATTATTTTAAGACATCTGACCGTATTGTTATCAGGAACAACTCGATCAGCTATACCAATGCCTTCCGCAAAAATAGTACCCGATTCATCCTCAATGAAATGAAGGGTAGGGCGGATCCCGGCATCAATGGTTTCGTTTATCAGCTTTTTAACGGAGGAAGTAAAGTTTCTTCCGCTGAGTCTGATCTTGTCGCCAAATTTTCTGCTTCTTAAAACAGTCCTTCCATTTATTTTATCATAATCAAGGAGATAAAATGTGGATTTTTTGTGAACAGCTTCAATTTTCTTCAAATTATCACATTCGACGATCTCGCAAATAAGCTCACAGTTCTCGAAAATTCGGTTTATACCGATGTTTAAAGGTGCTTCAATGTTCAATTCGGACGAATGAGATATATTATCTATTGTAACGAGTTCGATTGAACCGTTTGATCCTGAAAGGTATAAGTTTCCAGAAATATTTATCCTGCCGTTATTCATAAGAGTATGATCTGCCTCTTCAAGGCGTTTGTGGGAATAGGGAAGATCATTCTCGGCAAGAAGGCGTGAAATGCATCTTTTTCTTATCACAGGCGGATAAGCATCAAGACCTTCGAGTCTGTTGCCGAACCTGCATCTTGACATAGCTTCATCTACCGAGCTGTCGATGAAGGCATTTTCCTCGCGAATAGTTTTAATTGATCTTACAGAAGTCTCTACGGAGGAGCTGTTTATCTCATTGAGAAGCGGCAGTATTTTGTGCCGTATCATATTTCTCGTATAATCATCCGAGAGATTAGTACTGTCAGTTACATATGGCTGAGAGCGCTCCGAAAGAAATTCTTCGATCTCATTTCTTGAAACAGATAGCAGTGGGCGTATGATATTATCACGTACAGGCGGTATACCTGCCAAGCCCTTCACACCTGTTCCGCGGGCAAGATTCAGGATAACTGTCTCAAGGTTGTCATTGGCGTTATGAGCTGTAGCAAGCTTTTTACCGTGGGAACAGTCCTTGAATATATCATATCTCAGTATTCTTGCGGCTTCCTCGGTTGACAAGGAATTCTTTTCGGAATAGGCTCTTACATCACATGATACCGCACTGAACGGGATCGCAAGTCTGCTGCACAGCCGTCGGCAGAAGGCCTCATCACCGTCGCTTTCAGCTCCGCGCAGACAGTGATTGACATGGAGAGCCTCAACGTTTATCCCGAGTTTTTCTTTTAATTCAACCATGGAACAGAGGAGCGCCACACTGTCCGCTCCGCCCGAGAGACCGCATACTACTGTATCGCCGGCTGATAGCATATTGTTTTCAATAATAAATTTGTAAACCTTGGTTAACATCATCAGATATTTTCAGGAGGAGCATTATAGTCGGGATTGGAGAAGCGGGTATACTGTCCGTCCCATATAAGCTCAACGGTACCGGTTTCACCGTGACGGTTTTTTGCCACGATACATTCAGAAATATTCTGACGCTGACTTTCTTTATTGTAGTAAGCGTCACGATAGAGGAAGAGAACGATATCTGCGTCCTGCTCGATAGAACCCGATTCACGGAGATCTGACAGCATAGGACGTTTATCGGTACGGCTCTCAACAGCACGGGAGAGCTGTGAAAGGAGAATCACAGGAACATTAAGCTCTTTAGCCATTACCTTGAGCTGACGAGTGATCTCACTGATAACAGTAACTCGGTTATCTGACTTTGAGGTAGACTCCATAAGCTGAAGGTAGTCGATAATGACAAGACCGAGATTTTTGGTTCTGCGGAGCTTTGCCTTCATTTTCTGCACAGTCATGCTTGCAGTATCGTCGATATAGAGGGGGAGTGTACTGAGGTAACCTGCGCTTGTGGCGAGTTTTACCCAGTCATCACCTGATATTCTGCCGTTTCTGAGGGTATTTGATTCAACAAGAGCCTCTGTAGAGAGGATTCTTGTAGCAATCTGCTCCTTTGACATTTCGAGATTGAAGGTAACGACCTCTTTTTCAGCTCGTCTTGCAACATTTGTGGCAATATTCATTGCGAAAGAGGTTTTACCCATACCAGGACGGGCAGCGATGATAATAAGGTCGGACTTGTTGAGTCCTGATGTGATACTGTCAAGAAGGGTAAAGCCTGTCCTTGCGCCGACATACTTATCCTTATCGGGACCAGAGATCTTGCCGAGACGGTCATACGCCTCAGAAATGGCCTCTGAAAGGGGAACAAGTCCTCTTACATCGCGTCCCTGACGAATATCGTATATCTTCTGCTCTGCTGAGTCAAGGAGCAGCTGAGCATTCTGTTCTCCCGACTGAACTTCCTCAAGGATAGATCTTGCGACATAGCTGAGACTTCTGAGGAAATACTTGTCGGCAACTATTTTACAGTAGCTTTCTATATTTGCAGTCGAAGGGAGCATATTACCGATCTCTGCAAGATAGCGTCTTCCCTCAGCAGGGCTCTCGAATATGTGCTGTTTTTCTGCTTCATTGAGAACAGTTACAATATCTACCGGGAGACTCATAGAGTTCATCTGAAGCATGATGGAATACAGAGCCTTATGCTGATCGTTGTAGAAATATTCTGGCTTTATCAGTTCAATGACATCGGAAAGCACTTGAGGATCGGCAATAATTGCTCCTAAAACAGACTGCTCCGCCTCGATACTGTGTGGCAGTTCTCTGGCGGAGAGCAGGATATCGTTTTCGTCCATATTACGCACCTATCAGCCTTCGCTGACTTCAACGTCGATAGTCTCTGCAATACCGTTATATAGCTTTACGGTAGCGGTATAAGAACCGAAGTTCTTTATATCGGTGCTGAGAACGATCTTTTTCTTGTCAACCTTGACGCCGAGCTGTTTTTCAAGAGCTTCAGCAACATTTGCAGCAGTTACAGAGCCGAACAGCTTGCCGTTTGAGCCTGCCTTTGCAACAATCTCTACCTTCTTGCCCTTGATCTTTTCAGCTGATTCCTTAGCATTCTGTACATCAACATCTATTTTATGCTGAGCAGATGCCTGTGCGCCTTCAAGCTTGTTCATATTGGTTGCTGTAGCTTCAACTGCATAGCCCTTTGGAAGAAGCATATTTCTTGCATATCCGTCTGCAACATTTTTTATTTCGCCCTTTTTACCGGAGCCCTTAACGTCCTGTAAAAATATAACCTTCATTAGTGATTCCAACCTTTCTTAATTTGTGTTATCCGCATTGCTGCGGTATTCGTCGATTGCATAAATAAGTGATTTGACAGCGTCCTCAACGGACATACCCTCCAGCTGAGTAGCGGCCATAGTCTGGTGACCGCCTCCGCCGAGCTGCTCCATAATTACCTGCACATTAAGTGCTCCCATTGACCTTGCCGAGATATTGAGGGTGCTTCCTGTTTTATAAATAACAAATGAAGCGTCCACATCAGTGATACCAAGAAGTTCGTCGGCGGCCTGCGGAGCTACAAGGCGTATATCTTCCGAATTAAAATCGGCAGCGGCTATAGCGCAGTTGTTATGTATCTTCGCAGAGGCAACGATCTGGGTTTTTCTCCTGTATGAATCTATGGAATTTGAGAAAAGGAGCTTTACAGCAACTGTATCAGCTCCGAGCTTTTTCAGAAAAGCAGCAGCCTCAAATGTTCTGACGCCTGTTCTCATCACAAAATTCTTTGTATCCAGCATTATACCTGCGAGAAGGGCATCAGCATGGCAGCTCCTGATCTTTTCGTCGGTGTCGAAATTGAAGTATTCAAGGAGCTCTGTGACCATTTCTGAAGCTGATGAAGCATATGGTTCATGGTGGAAGATAACGGCATTGTCGATAAAGTTGACATTTTTTCTGTGGTGATCTATGACCACTACTGAACGAGCCTTCTCATAAAGAGCACGGCTTTCGATATAGTCTTTATTATGTGTATCGACAATGATGAGCAGATCATTCGGTGCGATAATGGCTTCTGCATCAGCCGGTGTAATGAACAGTTCGCCTTCGGTTTCTTCATCTATGACATCAATAAGATTTGCGGCAAGGTTTTTGGTGCGGTCAACGGCAATATACACAGGCTTGCCCGTAAGGTGGATCGCACCTGCAAGTCCGCAGGCAGCTCCTACGGAATCAAGATCGCCGAATCTGTGTCCCATGATGAAAATCTTGTCGCTGTTCAGAATGAGATCCTGAAGAGCGTTGGCGATTATTCGTGTTTTAGAGCGGGAACGCTTTTCGACACCGTTGGAAACTCCGCCGAAGAAACGGTAACCATTATCAGTCTTTACAACAGCCTGATCTCCACCTCGTCCTAAAGCCATATCAAGGCACTGACGGGCATATTTCTCGCTTTCCGCCAGAGATGAAGCACCCTGACCGACGCCAATGGAGAAGGTGAGGGGATACTTTCCTGATATTTTGATGTTTCTTGCAGCATCAAGTATCTTGAACTTACTGTCGATTATTTCTTTGACATGATGATTTTCAAGAATAGCGAAGAAGGTGTTTGATGATGTCTTTTTGACGAAGCCATTGGTTTTGCTCATAAAGTTTTCGATTAGCTTTTCGGTTTCAACAGATGCCTGAGCCTTTTCGCTTTCCTTTGCGTTCTGCATGATATCATCATAGTTATCGATATTTATAATAACAACATTGGGATGGGATTCATCCATATGCTTTTTTACTGTATAGTAGCTCGTATCATCGTGAAAATACAGTACGAGGAAGGACATATCGTTCTTCTCGAATTTTTCGGCTGTAACATTGAAAATAGAGCCGTTCATAGGGCAGATCGCAGAGCCTTCCCTGACAAGCATATCCATATCCACTTTTACAAAGCCCTCGAGTTCGAGTCCGTAAACATCCTGACCGAGACCGATCTTTTCGGCAAAGATCTGATTATACCAGACAAATTGTCTGTTTTCGTCTATAACCGCCACAGGAGCGGGCAGCGAATTCATGAATTCGGCAGCTGAGCTTTCAAGGTGCTGATTCATTTTGGATATGCGCCGCATTGAGTTTCTTGAGTAGATGATCGTATAAATAACGCAGATCAGAATAAGTGCGACAACGGTCAGGATCAGCGTGTTAAGCACGGGATTTTTGCGGTCAGTCAGCAGATAAGTGGGGATAAGAACTCCAAGCACCATGACATGGAGTATCATCAGAACTGCCGGAAATTTCTTTTTCAACTTTAAGCTCCTTTCGGATAAACTCACCGAAGAAACATATCAGCTTCGGAAGAGCGCAAATATCATGTTTCCATTATTATGGGAAGGATCATAGGACTGCGCTTGGTTTTCTGGTAGATATAATCAGAAAGGGCGTCACGAAGCTTGCCTTTGAGTGAATTCCACTCTCTCAGCTCGCTTGCCGAGCAGTTTGCAAGAGTATCTGTCAGGAGTCCCTTTGCTTCTACCATAAGCTCTTCGGATTCGCGGACATATACAAATCCTCGTGAAATAATATCCGGACCTGCAACGATCTCATTGCTGCTTCTTTCGATACCGATGACAATGATGATAAGGCCGTCCTGAGCAAGGTGCTTTCTGTCTCTGAGGACGATAGAACCTACATCGCCCACGCCGAGACCGTCAACAAGGACTCTTCCGGCAGGTACCTGAGAAACGACCTTCATGGTATTTCCGTCGGTCTCAATGACGTTGCCTATCTCAGCTATAATCACATTATCCTTTGGCATACCCAGCTGAAGAGCAAGATCTGCGTGTTTTTTCAGGTGCTTGTACTCACCGTGTACAGGGATAAAGAACTTTGGCTTTGTAAGAGACTGCATGAGCTTGAGCTCCTCCTGGCAGGCATGACCTGATACATGTACTTCGTACATAGCCTCGTATACGACCTCAGCCCCTGATTTCATAAGCTCGTTGACTACTCGTGTAACGAACTTTTCATTTCCGGGGATAGGGGTTGCTGAGATGATAATGAAGTCCATAGGCGTGATATTGACCTTTTTATGGTCGTTCATCGCCATTCTTGTGAGTGCGGACATAGGCTCGCCCTGACTGCCTGTAGTTATAAGCACTATCTGCTCGCTTGCATAGCGGTTCATCATTTCAATATCGATGAAGATACCGTCAGGAGCGTCAAGGTAGCCAAGCTCCATGGCAGTATTTATGACATTTACCATGCTTCTGCCGAATACAGCTACTTTACGTCCGTATCGTGCAGCGCAGTTGACTATCTGCTGAACACGGTGGATATTTGAGGAGAAGGTTGCGATTATGATACGTTTTCCTTCACCCTTCTGGAAAAGCTTGTCAAATGAATCGCCGACAGTTCTTTCCGAATGAGTATATCCAGGGCGCTCTGCGTTTGTTGAGTCGGCCATAAGAGCGAGTACTCCGCGGCTTCCGAGCTCTCCGAAACGTGCGAGATCGATGATCTTTCCGTCAATAGGAGAATAATCTACCTTAAAATCACCTGTATGAACGATCACACCTGCAGGAGTATGGATAGCCATACCTACAGAGTCCGGGATAGAGTGGTTGACCTTTATGAATTCAACAGCCATACAACCCATTTTTACGGTTTTTTTCGGTTCGACTACATTAAGAGTTACTTTTCCGTAGAGTCCCTGCTCTCTGAGCTTGCCCTCAATAAGACCGATGGTAAGTCTTGTGGCATAGACGGGGACGTTGACTTTTTTGAGAAGATAAGCAAGTCCTCCGATATGATCTTCATGGCCGTGGGTGATAACGATACCTCTGATTTTTTCCTTGTTTCTCTCAACGTAGGTGAAATCGGGGATAACGATGTCGACGCCGGGCATATCCGCGTCAGGGAAGGCAAGTCCGCAGTCAAGGATAAAAATATCGTTTGAACATTCAAAAACAGTCATGTTCTTGCCGATCTCATTAAGTCCTCCGAGAGGGATGATCCTTACGGGCGTTTTTTTCACCTCTTTGGGCTGTCTTGTACGGTTTCTTGTTTTTGCTGGAGCAGCTGTTTCAGCCTTTACAGCAATGGCCTTTGTTGTTTTTTCCGTTGGAGAAGTCCTCTTTCTGTATGTTCTTTTCGGAGCTGCGGGCTTCTTGGCATTGCTTTTTTCTTTTTCGTTCACTATATGACCTCACTTTCAGAAATAGGGAAGACTTTCACATGAACGCAGTGAAGGTCTGATTATATGTAAAAACGCTCAGAAATATTACATAATGTAAAAATATGAAGAAATATACATAATCTTTAAGTAATATGTATCGTCTTCAAAATAGCGATAAAAAAGCTGACCACATCAATCAGGCAAACGTACAAGCTCTTTTTTAACGAGCCGAACCTGTTGGAATATGTGAGCCGATAACATTATGATTCCGAAGCTGATGACCGTATATCGCCTTGCGGTCTTATATCTTAATGACGGTTTTACGTCATAAAAGCCTTATAAAAACAAAATGGTATTAATTACCAAGCATAACTATTCAAATATAATTATACATAATCATATGTCTGCTGTCAAGAGTAAAAGTATAACTGAAGAAACATTAGGCAAAATCCATAAATTTTTACTGAGAGTTGAATTTATTGTATAGTGAAATCAGTCATTGTACCTTTGATGTGGTATATTTAATTTATTGACAGAACTGTACGTTTTTATTCTTTTTTAACTTTTTTGATAAGAAATAAAACAGCAATAATATTCGGAAATGCCATTAGTCCGTTGAAAATATCGGAGATGGTCCAAATCTTTTCTGCTTTGAATAATGCTCCAAATGAGGCTGCCAATGAGAAGGCGAATGCGAATATCCTGACATCGGTATGCCTGAATATGTATCTGAAAGCTGTTTCGCCGCAGTAATACCAGCCTATAACTGTACAGAGCGCGAAAACAGTCATTATAACTGCTAAATAAAAGTCGGTCTTTGTGCCTGTAATATGCATCAATGCACTTCTTACCGTACCGTCATCGGAAGCGCACAGAATGACGAGAGCCGTAAGTGTACAGCAAACTATGGTGTCGATAAAAACTTCCAGCATACTGCTCATTCCTTGTAATTCAGCACATGAACGGCTTTGAGCTGAGCTGTGAAGAATAGCCGAGCTTCCAAGGCCTGCTTCGTTTGAAAATACACCTCTGCGTATTCCTGCTGATACTGCTTTAGATATCATATATCCAGAAAATCCGCCTGCTGCCTGTTTGATACCAAAGGCTTCTCTGATTATCTGATTAAAAATATAAGGAAGCCTTGCATTATACCTGTATATCACCCAGACGCAGAGAACAGCGTATACTATAGTCGAAACGGGAAGCAGAAGCTGAGCTGCTGAGGCTATCCTTGCCGCTCCTCCGCTGACAGTAAAGTAAATGATAATGAATGTAACGGCAGCAAGAATAAACGGAGAAACGTTAAAGCATACTGCAATACTTTCAGACGCTGTATTTACCTGAACCATGCCTCCCATTCCGAAGCAGGCAAGCACACAGCAGAATGCATAGAACAAAGCGAGCTTCTCAGAACCAACGCCCTTTTTGATATACGCCATTGGTCCGACTGCTTTGTTATCGGAATACTGAGCAGAAAGACTGTTTTCTGCATATACTGTTGACATTCCGAGAAAAGCCGATACCCACATCCAGAATACAGAACCTGCTCCGCCTATTGACAGCGCAGAGGCAACGCCTGTGATGTTTCCTGTACCCATTGCCGCTCCGAGAGACATACAGACAGTTCTGAATTGCGGACCTGACATATGTCCTTTAGCATGTTTT
>SFMO01000122.1 GCA_004554385.1 Ruminococcus flavefaciens | reverse complement strand
TTCAACAACCTTGATCTTGAATTCAGGTGTATATCTCTTGTTTGGTTTTCCTTTTGGCATAAAAATGTCCCCTTTCGTTAGACTTCATTTTGGTATATTTCTATTATACCACATTGTCTAACAAAAGGGGAGCATTTCATATGGACCCGGTAATTTTTTTGTGCTATTTAAGTCTTTCCGAGTATCTGCTTCTGAAGGAGCAGTATATCGGCAACATTTGTCTTATTATCAGCGTTCATGTCTGAATTTGAGAGTGCAAGGCCGCTGAGGGTTATTTCTTCGGTGAGCGCCTTTCTGAAACCTATCATATCGAAGCTGTCCACTGCACGGTCACCGTTGATGTCGCCCTTTATGCCGTAGAATCCAAAGCTGTTAACATTGAAGAGATAGCCGTCGCCGCCCTTGAAAACAAGATAAACGTCATGTGCGCCTGTACACTGAGCGGTCTTGCAGCCCGTCTCAACGTATTCGCTCCAGCCGTCGGTGCCTGCGACAGGGCACTCGCCTATGAGCTCGCCGTCTGAGGAATCTATGCGTATCTCGATAGTTCCTCCCTCGGTTGCACTTGCCGTGCTTGCGCGGAAGCCCTCTGCGCCGCTCTCGAAGTCGAGGTTGCGGAAAACTATATATGAGCCGTCTGTGATATAGCCGATAGCAGTACTGCCGCTGTCGTCCTTGCGTATCTCGCCGTATTTGAAATTATACGCACTGGCACCGCAGTTCCTGAAAGCTGTCTTAGGCACAGGCGGTTTGTCGTCCTTGCCCCATATCTCAAGCTCGTATACTCTTGCGCCGCCCTCGGTGTTCTGGGTAGAGGTGAGCATTTCAAGTCTCACGTATCTTGCGGAGATACCGTCGGTATTTCGTCCGTAGGAGCTCTTTGTGTTGCCGTAGACCTTTGCGATGTACGTCCAGCTCTCGCCGTCGGAGCTTGCCTGTATAACGAAATCACGGGGATTGAACTTTATATCCTCCTGTACGCCTGCAAATTTTGCATTCCAGCGCTTTATATCGTAGTTTTCGCCCAGGTCGACCTGTATCCATTCACCGCTGAGACCGTCAACGTGACACCATTTTGTAGTCTCGTCGCCGTCAACTGCCAGAGCTGCGCCCTCGCCTGACTGTGAGCCCGAAGCAGTGACCTCCTTGCCAAGTGCAAGGTTCTGCATTATATCTGCGGAGCTTTCAAGCTGAAGCTCGCCGCTGAGCTTGTACTCCTTGCCTGCCTCTGTGTCAAAGCTTATTACAGTACCGCCGTATCTGACAGTGCATATGCCGCCTGATTTTGAGAGGACAGAGGCTTTTTCCAGTCTGCCGTTCTTCCAGCTCATTTCTGTGACTTCAAAGTTGCCTCTTGCGCAGAGACCGTTTGCGTGACCTGTTGACCACTGGCTTGGAAGTGCAGGGAGCAGGGTTATAACGTCGTTCTGGCTCTGGAGGAGCATTTCTGCGATACCCGAGGTAAAGCCGAAGTTTCCGTCTATCTGGAATGGCGGATGAGCGTCCCAGAGGTTGTCGTAGAGTCTGCCGCTCTTATTGACGGGAGAAATGAGGAGCTTTACCAGCTTGTAAGCATGTTCGCCGTCCTCAAGTCTTGCCCAGCAGTTGAGCTTCCACGCCTCAGACCAGCCTGTGCCGTCATCGCCTCTTGCATTCAGCGATGTTGCCGCCGCCTTTGCGGTGGTGGGATTATCTGCGGGGGTTATCTCAAATCCGGGGTAGAGAGCGTACATATGGGAGATATGGCGGTGCTTTTCGTTCCTGTTGTCCCAGTCCTGAGCCCATTCCTGTATCTGTCCCCATTTGCCTATGGTCTCGGGGCGGATATTGGTGAGTTTGCTGTTGAGCTGACTGCGGAGAGCTTCGTCTTTACCCAGTATCTCGGATGCTTCTGCAACACCCTTGAACAGCTCTCTTGCTATGCCGTTGTCCATAGTTACGCTCTGGTCAATGCAGGAATTCGGGTAAGCAGGGAGATTTATCTCGGGGGAGGTGCTGGGGCTGATAACAACGTACTCCTGACCGTTTATTTTTGCGGTGGTCATAAGGGAGTTGAGGAACTCCGCACTGCCCTTGATAACGGGGTATATGTCGGCGAGGTACTCTTCGTCCTGATTGAAGCGGTAGGCGTCATAGAGCATATTTGATACCCATGCGCCGCCTGTCGGCCACTGTCCCCACGCGCCGTCGATAGCGCCTGTCCTGTTCCAGAGGTCGGTGTTGTGGTGAAGTACCCAGCCATTCTGTATGCCGTAATTCACTCTTGCGGTGACATTTCCTGCCTCTGCCAGACCCTTTGACTTCTGCGCGAAGGGCTTGAAGCACTCAGCAAGGTTGGTGGTGAATGCAGGCCAGTAATTCATTTCGTAGTTGATATTCGAGGTCATCTTGCTGCCCCACGCAGGCGAGGAGTACTTGTTCCATATGCCCTGAAGATTCATGGGCTGAGCGTCACGGGAGGCGCTTATCATCAGGTATCTGCCGTACTGGAAGAGAGTCTCAACCATTTTGGGGTCGTTTGATGAGCCGAATTCGGCTATTCTCTGCGGAGTGGTCTTGCTGAGGATAGCGGAGGTATCTCCGCCGAGCTCTATGTCCACACGTTTGAACAGCTCCTGATAATCGGCGATATGGTGTTCATAGAGAGTATCAAAGGAAAGCTTTTCGGCGTTCCTGATGTCAGCCGCCGCACCGCCCTTTTCGTCGCCGTTGCAGGTTTTGTAGTCCACAAAATTAGTGCGGACGGAAGTGAGAATGACCACGGAATCAGCGCCTGATACACTGACCTTGCCGCTGCCTGCGCTGATACTGCCGCCGTCGGGGATGACCTTGCTCCGTGAGGAGTAGTATACAGCGCCGTCTATCCAGAGGTCCTTGTCGCCGTGACCATTGGCAGTAAGGGTATCATTGCCGTCGGTTGTCACATTGCCGTTGAGGAGTCCGTCATAGCCTGCTGTAAGGGAGACCGATTTCGGGCTGTCGCAGGTTATTCGGGTCACCATGACCTGATCGGGATAGCTCACGAATGTCTCGCGTGTATATTTCTTGCCGTTTGCCGTATATTCAGTACGTGCAACGGCGTCGTTCATATCAAGGGTACGGGAGTAATTCGACACATTCTCATGGCCGAGGTTGAGCCTGAGTGCTCCGACCTTCTGGTACTTGGCCTCTCCGCCGCCGATGAGGTATCTGCCTACAAGGCTGTTGGCATCGTTGTATTTGCCGTTTTTGATAAGGTCCTGTATTTCCTTGATGTGATTTCCGCCGCCCTCCTTGTTGTTGCTGCCGGGACCTGAGCTCCAAACGGTACACTCATTGATGTCGATCAGCTCGTTGGGGCAGTTTCCGTAGACCATTGCGCCGATGCGTCCGTTGCCCAGAGGGAGCGCCTTGTAGAAGGATTCGTCGTTATTGAAAGCGTTGTCGGTGTTGACGTTACCTGCCTGAGTATTGTAACGCAGGACAAGGTCGTCATCGTGTGGATACCCGGCTGCCGCCGCAGTATTTTCCGTTACCAGACTTGGTATCGGAGCTCCGCTTGTTATGATCGGGAGCGCCATACAAGCTGATAGGAAAACGGAGAGCAGTTTTTTTGTGGATTTAAGTTTCATTCCTTTCCAACTCCTTTTTCGGAGCTGCGGAGGAGAGGGAGCAGCTCCGTAATTACATCGCCCTTCTGTTATTTTTTAACAAAATAACAGATTATCTATATCTATACATTATATATTGTAGCATTAATATACACACAAGTCAACACTAATTGTGCAAATTCTACATTAGCTCATTATTTTTGGCGATTATTTTGCAAAAAATGCGGATTTTACTGCAAAATATTATCTCAGAGCCGTCAGAATGACCAAATATCAGTACAAAGGAAAAAGCCCATGCAGTGCTGCATGGGCTGATAAGAGAGGGTATATAAGCTAAAAGCTTTTGATATGTGTCTTGCCTGGACCAATACCGTCATTTATTATATACCCCATAACCTATTGTGTCAAGTAGTAAACAAAAAGTAAGCAAAAAAAGATAAATGTGAGCAATTTTTGAACACGGTCGATTGACTAACTAAACAAAAAAAGCTCCCTTTCAGGGAGCTTATGTGATACTTATTCGATCGTAACAGAGACCTTCTGGTCCTTCTTTGCTGCACCTGCGCGCATGATAGTACGGAGGGCCTTTGCGATCCTGCCCTGCTTACCGATAACTCTTCCCATATCATCAGGAGCAACGTTAAGGTGGAATACGATAACGCCCTCTTCATCGGGTGCGTCCTCGGTAATATTGATAGCGGACTTGTCTTCTACGAGGCCTGCTGCGATAGCATAAAGTAAGTCTTTCATAATAATACCTCCGTAAGCTTGGGGACAGAGGCAGAGACTCGCAGTCTCTCCTCAGCCATTAAGCTTTTGATCAAAGAACTCCCTCTTTCTTGAGGAGAGCCTTTACTGTATCAGTAGGCTGTGCACCCTTAGAGATCCAGTCCTTAGCCTTATCTGCGTCGATCTTAACAACAGATGGCTCCTTAGTAGGATCATAGAAACCGATCTCCTCAACGAAACGACCGTCTCTTGGGTATCTTGAATCAGCAACTACTACACGATAGAAAGGAGCCTTCTTAGCGCCCATTCTTCTCAGTCTGATCTTTACTGCCATTTAAATTCACCTCCGAAAAAAGAATATATATTCAAGCGGCGGGAGACCGCATTGAAAGCTTTGTCAGAACGGCAGATTTCCGCCGCCCTTGCCTGTGAGCTTGTCGAAGTTCATGCCTGCTAAGTTCTTTCTTGCCTTGCGGAGCGACATTTTTCCGCTCTTGCCTGTGAACTGCTTCATCATCTTCTGCATCTGGTCGAACTGCTTGAGGAGTCTGTTGACCTCCTCTACCTTTGTACCCGAGCCGTTAGCGATACGCTTTTTGCGTGACGGGTTGATGATAGACGGTTTAGCGCGTTCAGCCTTGGTCATAGAGGTTATCATAGCCTCTATCCTGTTAAGCTGGCTGTCGTCGATATCGGCATCCTTTATCTTGTCGCCCACGCCGGGGAGCATTCCGAGTATTGACTTCATTGAACCCATGCGCTTGATCTGCTTCATCTGGTCAAGGAGGTCGTCCATATCGAACTTGTTCTCCTTAAACTTCTTGGTGAGCTTTTCAGCGTCCTTCTGGGACATGACGTTCTCGGCTTTTTCGATGAGTGTGAGCACATCGCCCATGCCGAGGATACGTGAAGCCATTCTCTCGGGGTGGAACTGCTCGAAATCGTCGAGCTTTTCGCCCATACCCACGAACTTGATGGGCTTACCTGTAACTGAGAGTACGGACAGAGCCGCACCGCCTCTTGTATCTGAATCGAGCTTTGACATAAGCACACCTGTGATACCCACAGCGTCGTCGAATGCCTTAGCTACGTTAACAGCGTCCTGACCTGTCATAGCGTCTACGACAAGCATTATTTCGTCAGGATGAGTTTCAGCCTTGATGTTTACCAGCTCATCCATGAGAGCCTCATCGATGTGGAGACGTCCTGCGGTATCGATGATAAGGATGTCGTGACCGTAGTCCTTGGCGTAGGCAAGAGCCTTCTTTGCAATTTCCACAGGGTCGGTCTGTCCCATTTCGAATACCTTTACGTCAGCCTTTGCGCCTACAACCTGTAACTGATTTATAGCCGCAGGTCTGTAAATATCGCAGGCAGCAAGCAGAGGACGGTGTCCTTCCTTTTTGAGGAGCTTAGCCAGCTTTGCGGCGTGGGTGGTCTTACCTGAACCCTGAAGTCCGCACATCATAATGACCGTTGGCGGCTTTGATGCCATATTTATTCTTGCGTTGCTGTTACCCATGAGGGATACCAGCTCTTCGTTAACTATCTTTATGACCTGCTGAGCAGGAGTAAGGCTTGCCAGCACTTCCTCGCCGACAGCTCTTTCTGTTACGCTTTTTACGAAGTCCTTGACTACCTTGTAGCTTACATCGGCTTCCAGAAGTGCGAGACGCACCTCACGCATAGCCTCTTTAACATCGGACTCAGTCAGTTTACCTCTTGATTTGAGTTTTTTGAAGACGTTATTCAGTTTTTCGGAAAGTCCTTCAAATGCCATGACGAGCCTCCTTGGTATATTTTACAGAAGCTCTCCGCCCTTAGCGGTCTCGGAGAGTATGATGTTTCTGGTATTTTCGTCAGTGATATGCTCCGCGGCGGCTTCGATATTATGGAAGCACTCACGCATTTTTCTGAGCCTTTCGGCGAAGCCCAGCTTTTCCTCATAGTTGAGGAGAATGTCCTCGGTACGCTTTATGATGCTGCGCACAGCCTGTCTGGTAATATCCAGCGGCTGACCTATCTCCGCAAGGGAGAGGTCCTCGCAGTAATACAGCTCCATGATACTGCGCTGGTGGTCTGTCAGCAGGTCTCCGTAGCAGTCGAGAAGCATTACGAATTTTAATTCCTTAGCCATTTTTCGCGTACCTCTTTTGGGTGTAATGCAAAATCACTTTACACATTATACTACATCTTAATGCTTTTGTCAAGGGGATTGCTGAAATTTTTTCTGTATTCCGCAAAAAAGGTGCAGCCCCGCGAAAGTGCATAAAAATACCGGGTCCGTGGTTCAGGCCCGGTATACTGTTAGTTGTCATTTTCTGGAATAGTAAACGCTTACAAGGTCAACTACGCCGTCCTCGTCGAAGGAGACGCTGAGCATATTGGCGCGGAGAACGCCTTTTTCGTCCTCGCCCTCGGAAATGCCGTATCTGAATGAATGCTCGAAGGGGCGTTCATTGTTGAATTCCTCATCGGGCTCGCCGATATGTGCTTTTACGTCATCTACGGTGGAAACATGGGGAGTTATGCCGTAGATATTGCTGTTCTCCTCATGGGTGGAGATACTGTATGCTGTGCTTTCTGCCTCTTTGCCGTCATAGCAGTCCTCCAGCATTACCGTGCCCATTTCCTCTCCGCAGTAATACATTTTTGCAAGACCGCTGCCCTCCTTGAGGTTGTATTCCTTTCTGTCATAGAGAGTGTAGGTCCAGCCTGCGGGAAATTCTCCCAGCTTTTTGGGAAGGTCAATGAGCTGCCCTTTGATATAGATGTTCTGACGCACCACATCAACGTCAAAGATGCCCTCGGGAGCTGTCGGAGGCGGAGTTGTGGGCTCTGTAGGTACAGGGGGCTGAGTTTCGCCGTCCTTGGCAGGCGGATTGGCTATGGGGTTGCCGTTTTCGTCATAATATATTGTTTTCGGCTTTGATTCGGGCTTTTTCTTTTCAAGGCAGCCCACAGTGCCGAGCATTGAAGCGCAAAGTAAAAGAATAATGGCTTTTTTCATCTTTATCTCCTGTATTCTGTGTCCTTATGCTTTTATTCCTATTTTTTCACCGTATTTGACCACAGTTTCGATACCCTCTGCGGAATTGCGGAGTATATCCTCGTCTATACGTATACTGTCTCTGCCGAAGAGCATGACTATGGTAGAGCCGCCGAATTCGAATTTACCCTTTTCGTCGCCTCTGCGGAAGGATGCCTCGCCGTGGTGGTTGACTATCCTGCCCACCATCATAGCTCCCACCTCGACCTGTACCACATCGCCGAAATTCTCGGTATGGAGCACTGTGTACTCGCGGCAGTTGCGCTTATAGATATTGTATCTTTCAAGAGCTATGGGATTTACGGTGTGGAGCTCTCCTGCAATGAAGGTGTTTTCTGACTTAGTGCCGTCATCGATATAGCAGTAGCGGTGGTAGTCGTCCACCTCAAGTCTGAAAATAAGACAGTATCCTCCGCTGAAGCGCTTTGCGAGGAAGTCGTTCTGAAGAAGGTCGGTGACTCTGTAGCGTGAGCCCTTTATGCGGAATATGCTGTCTCTGCCTATCTTATAGGCGGTGAGCTTTGAATCGCAGGGGCTTATGAGGTGGTCGGGAGTGCGGTCTATAGGGCGCTTTCCAAGCTTTACCACACGGGTGAAGAAGTCATTGTACGAGCGGAAGCCCGTCATTATATACTGCGAGGTATCGATGCCGCTGCGCCTGATAAAAGGCTTTATGAGCAGCTTTGACGGCGGTGAGTCCATAAAGCAGCCTGCGGCTTTTGAAATGGCAGGAGCCGACAGCGTTTTCAGCAGGACTCTGCCGAAAACATTTCCGTATAGTTTTTTCAGAAGCTTGTTCTGTTTTGCGTTTGATTCTATGACCTGACCTGTTCTTGTTTTTATCATGTTGAAAGCTCCTTGTGTATGGGGCTCAGAGTCTTGCGTTGGCAAGCATGAGCTTTATGCGGTTTTCCTGGTTGACTCTTGTGGCGCCCGGGTCGTAGTCGATAGCGACTATATTGGCATTTGGGTTGTCCTCCTTGATGGCGCGTGACATACCCTTTGCGACTATATGATTGGGCAGACAGCCAAAGGGCTGAGTGCAGATGATATTCTCGACGCCGGACTTTGCCAGAGCAGCCATTTCCGCCGGTATGAGCCAGCCCTCGCCCATAACTACGCCCTGATTTATATACTTGTCAGCCAGCTTTCTAAGGTACTCGAAGTCATGGAGAGGCTCGAAGCTTCCCTGTTCCTTCATTACGTTTATGAGTTCCTTCTGCTTTGCGTAGATGAGGTCATAGCCTATCTTATTGAACAGGGACTGCTTGGTGGGGTGGTCGTATATCTTTGCGTCGTTGAAAGTTCCTGCGGCGCAGTACATTACGAATTCGAGCAGAGAGGGCACAACAGGTTCGCAGCCCTCAGAGATGAGGAAGTCCTCAAGGTGATTGTTTGCAAGGGGAGAATATTTTACGTATATCTCGCCTACTATGCCGACTCTTATCTTCTTCTCGCTGCTGAGAGGGATAGAAGCGAAATCGTCCAGAATATCCCTGTAGACCTTCTTGGTCCTGAGGAACATCTTGCTGCCCTTCAGGAAGATATTGCACAGTCTTCTATGCCATTTATCCAGCATTTTCTTTGATTCGCCCTTGTTTATCTCATATGCTCTGCACTTGTTGTAGCAGGTCATGAGCAGGTCGCCGTAGAGTACGGCGTAGAGCATTTTCAGGAACATGGGTGCGGTTATCCTGAAGGCACTGTCCTTTTCGAGTCCGCTGAAATTCAGGGATACCACAGGTATCTGCGGATAATTCTTGGCAACAGCCTTTCTCAGCAGGTGTATATAGTTTGAAGCACGGCAGCCGCCTCCTGTCTGAGTGATGAGGAGAGCGGTCTTGTCGGGATCGTACTTGCCGCTTTTCAGCGCGTCCATGAACTGTCCTATTACCAGCAGAGCAGGGTAGCAGGCGTCATTGTGGACGTTTTTAAGTCCCTCGTCTACTACCGAGCGTGAGTCGTTGCGCAGCAGCTCCAGCTTATAGCCCTTTGCTTCAAATATGGATATGAGCATTTTGAAGTGTATGGGCAGCATATCGGGAACGAGGATAGTATGGGTTTTTATCATATCCTCGGTAAATTTTGCATATTCGGGCATAATGACCTCCGTATCATTACTTCACAGCCTGTGGGATCCGCACGGGCTGTACCTCGGGCTTTGCGGCAGGCTTCTGCTCTGCCTGTTCCATAGCAGCAACAAGGCTTCTCAGTCTTATCCTTGCTGCGCCGAGGTTGTTTATCTCGTCGATTTTCAGCTGAGTATAGAGCTTTCCGCGGCTTTCGAGGATATTTCTCACCTCGTCGCCTGTTACGGCGTCGATGCCGCAGCCGAAGGATACCAGCTGTATGAGCTGCATATCGGGCTGAGTAGTCACATACTTAGCCGCACGGTAAAGTCTCGAATGGTAAGTCCACTGATTGAGGACGCCCAGCTTCGGAGTCCTTACAAGACCTGCCACGCTGTCCTCGGTTATAACAGCCATTCCGAGGCTTGATACAAGCTTGTGTATGCCGTGGTTTATTTCCTTGTCTATATGGTAGGGACGGCCTGCGATGACGATTATCTTGCGTCCCTCAGCTCTTGCCTGTTCGATTATCTCGTAGGCTTTGCGTGTGACCGTATTGCGGTATGTATCAAGAGCCTCATAAGCCTTGTCTACGGCGTCGGGTATCCTGCCCTTGACGTTGTATTTCTTCAGCACCTGTCCCATTACCTTTATGACGTTCTTTTTTATGTTGAGGTCGAGGTATGGGTGAACGAAGTTGTCCTTGTTGAGGCGCGGATTATTGGCAAGGAGAAGCTCCGGATAATAGGCGACTACAGGACAGTTGAAGTGGTTATCACTGCTGCCCTCATCGATGTTGTAGCTCATGCAGGGGTAGAAGATGAAGTCTACGCCCTTGTCGAGGAGATTCTCGATATGTCCGTGGGTGAGCTTTGCAGGGTAGCATACCGTATCCGAGGGGATAGTGTGCTGACCGAGATAGTACATATCACGGGAGCTCTCGTCAGAGATGACTGTTCTGAATCCAAGGCTTGTGAACAGCATATGCCAGAATGGCAGCTGCTCGTAGAATCCCAGTGCAAGGGGCAGTCCCACTGTACCGCGGAAACGCTTGGGCTGATGAGTCTTGACGGTATTGAGTATACTGTCGTACTTGAATTCGTAGAGATTGGGGACAGTGTTCCTGTTGGCTATTCCGCCGCCCTTTTCGCAGCGGTTGCCCGAAATGAAGCGTCTGCCCTTGCCGAAGTTTATGATGTTCAGCTGACAGTGAGCGGTACATCCGCCGCAGTTAGCCGAGCGTGATTCATATGTGAAGTTTTCGAGCTCTTCGGCGGAAATGAGCTTTGAGGGCTCGCCGTTTGCTCTCTCCTTAGCGTAGAGGGCACATCCGAAAGCTCCCATAAGTCCCGAGATAGCAGGACGGATAACGTTTCTGCCAAGCTCCTTCTCAAATGAGCGGAGAACTGCGTCGTTGAGGAAGGTTCCTCCCTGTACGACGATATTCTTGCCCAGGTCATCGGGAGAATTGGCACGAATTACCTTGTATATGGCGTTCTTGATAATAGACGATGAAAGACCTGCGGAGATGTCTTCTACTGTCGCGCCGTCCTTCTGAGCCTGCTTTACGGAGCTGTTCATAAATACTGTACATCGCGAGCCTAAATCAACAGGGTGCTCTGCAAAGAGTCCCAGCTGTGAGAACTCCGCAATATCATAGCCTAAAGCCATAGCGAATGTCTGTATGAAAGAGCCGCAGCCCGAGGAACAAGCCTCGTTGAGCATAATGCTGTCGATGCTCTTGTTTTTTATCTTGAAGCACTTGATGTCCTGTCCGCCGATGTCGATGATGAAGTCAACGTCGGGGCAGAAGTAAGCGGCGGCCTTGAAGTGGGCAACAGTCTCAACTATACCGTGGTCAACGGAAAGACCTGCCTTGATGAGGTCTTCGCCGTAGCCTGTTACAGCTGAGCCCTTTATGGTTATATCGGGGTTCATGGCTGAGTAGATACGCTTTACCTGGTCGGCTATCTTGTCAAGGGGCTGTCCCTGATTTGAAGAATAGTGGTTATAGAGCATACGTCCGTCATCGGTTATGAGCACAAGCTTCGTGGTGGTTGAGCCTGCGTCGATACCGAGGTAAGCGTCGCCCTTATATGTACGTATATCGGCATATCCAAGGTCAAACTTCTTATGGCGCTCGATGAATTTGTCGTACTCGGCGTGTGAGCGGAAAAGGGGCTCACCTGTGACGATGTCGTCAGAAGCCTTTGCATTGCTTATCCTGTCGATTATGTCCTCTATTTTGAAGGAATCCTCGGCAGACGCTGCGTATATTGCACAGCCGTATGCCACGAAAACAGGAGCTTCAGGCGGAAATACAGCGTGTTTTTCGTCGAGTCCGAGAGTCTTTTTGAAAGCGTTCTTCAATCCCTTGAGGAAGAACAGCGGACCTCCGAGGAAAAGTACCTTGCCCTCGATAGTACGTCCCTGAGCAAGTCCCGAAACGGTCTGGTCAACTACCGCCTGAAAGATACTTGCGGCAACGTCCTCACGTCTTGCACCCTGATTGAGAAGGGGCTGTATATCGGATTTAGCGAAAACTCCGCAGCGTGAAGCTATGGGGTAGACTTTCTGGGCGTGGAGTGAGAGTTCGTCAAGCTCGTCGGCAGTTATACCGAGAAGTGTAGCCATCTGGTCGATGAAGGCTCCCGTACCGCCTGCGCAGGTACCGTTCATACGCTGTTCAACGCCGCCTGTAAGGAAGATTATCTTAGCGTCCTCGCCGCCAAGCTCGATGACTGCGTCAGCGTCGGGCTGCTTCTGCTTAACAGCAAGAAAAGCCGCATGAACCTCCTGCACGAAGGGGATATTTGCGGAATTGGCAAGGCCGAGACCTGCCGAGCCGGTGATACATACAGTGAATTCCTCATTGGGATGGTCAGCCTGTATTATCTTCAGCTGGTCTGTAACGGTCTCCTTGACCTTTGAAAGGTGGCGCTGATATTTGGAGTATACTATTTCTCCGTCAGCGTCTGTAATTACTGTTTTTACCGTGGTAGAGCCCACATCTATGCCGAGAGAATATTTATTTGACATTTTACACCTCAGTAGAAGTAATCGTTCAGCGGAGCGTCTGCGTTCCGTCGCTATCTTTTTATTATACCATACATTAATATAAATAGCAAGTGAGGAGAAGTTTACAGTCCGGAATTGAGAATTAAGACAGAGAATTTGTTGCTAATATCTCCGAAAAATGCTATAATAGCGTATATTCAATACTTTTTCAGTATAGCACGAAAGATTTGCGATGTCAATTTGAAAATATTTGATTTTTTCTGTAACGGACGGCTCTTTCGTGCAACTAATAAGTGAACGTTCAGGAGAGGAGGCGGTGGGATGTCGTCGGATATGGAGAAATACTACAGAGAAAACGGCAGAAAGGTCTTTCTTTATCTGATGACTCTGTGCGGCAACGCCGATACTGCCGAGGAGCTTACACAGGAGACCTTTTACCGTGCACTCCGCTCCGTAAATAAATATAAGGGTGAAAGCTCGGTATACACATGGCTGTGCGGAATTGCACGTAACGCATGGCTTGAAGAGCTCCGAAAACGCACCCGACACAAGGGCGAGGAGCTGAGTGAGCTTACCGAGGACAATGCTCTCCGTCCCGACGAAGCGGCAGAGAGCTCCGACAGCAGACTGCGGCTGCTGAAAAAGGTACACTCCCTGCCCGAAACAGAAAAGGAGCTGATACTTCTCCGCGCGTCGCAGGAGCTGAGCTTCCGGGAGATAGGGGAGATATTCGGCAAAAGCGAAAACTGGGCAAGAGTTACCTATTACCGTGCCAAACAGAAGCTTATGTAGCGGTGGACGCCTCGCCGTCCCCTACATTGAAAGGAGCGATCTTATGAAATGCAATATAATCAGAGACCTTTTGCCGCTGTACTGCGACAAACTTACATCTCAGGACAGCAACGAAGAAATAGAAAAGCACCTCCATGAGTGCGAGGAATGCAATGCTGTCTATGAGAGCATGAACAACAAGGAAGATAATATAAAAGTCCCCGAAACGGACGTAAAACCGCTGAAAAAGGTAAAAAAGCGCACTGCACTGAAAATCATAGCCGCTGTTATCGGCACAGCCGCCGTACTGTCCGGTGTATTCATGTTTGTTTTCTGGGGAGTTGTCCCCATAAGCTCAGATAAGCTGCATTATACCGTGACTGCAAAGGAAGTGAAATCATACTGCGTAGAGAGTGAAGAACGTGATAAAGACGGCAGCTATATTTATGAATACCGCTCTGAGTTCGGCGATGACTTCTACCCCATTCCCGACGGCGTAAAAGTAAAAAATGAAAAATGGATAGATTTTGAATTCGAGGGCGATTGCAGCTGCACAAACGAGCGCACTGAATATTTCGTCAATGACAAGGGCGTAAACGATTATCATATCTGGATATATCCTGTTATAAAGCTGCCTTTTGATGACCGCGGTGAATACCCTAATCAGTATTCATGGGGAACAAACGACGTAAAAGAAGGCTCAACCCTAACTATCCATTACCGCGATAAAACAGAAACTATCGACCTCTGGGAACTCTATCAGAAAACTGTTAAAG
The DNA here is from genome assembly GCA_004554385.1 of Ruminococcus flavefaciens. GTDB lineage: Bacteria > Bacillota > Clostridia > Oscillospirales > Ruminococcaceae > Ruminococcus > Ruminococcus flavefaciens_T. The sequence continues at coordinate 14,728 of SFMO01000122.1, read as the reverse complement.
AATAATAATGAAGTTATTCGGACGGCTTAACTGCCGCCCGATTTTTTTGTTGACAATAAATACCGTAAGTGATATAATAAATTATATATGTATATTTGCGGCTGTATGCCGTATATGATATATAACATAAAATAAATATGTGGAGATAATAGAGTTGATAAAAACAGTTAATGGTTTAAAGATAAACTACGAAGAAAAGGGCGAGGGCGACCTTATCGTACTGCTCCACGGTTGGGGCAGCAATATCACCCTTTTTGCCAATATGATGGAGCTTCTTTCAAAGAAGTACAAGGTCGTTGCTATGGATATGCCGGGCTTCGGCAAGAGCGACGAGCCAAAAGAGGTATGGGACGTAAGCTCATATGTGCAGTTCGTCATCGACTTTCTCAAGGACTACGATACAAAGGAAGTTATGCTTCTCGGTCACAGCTTCGGCGGACGCGTTATCATCAAGATGCACAACCGCGATGACCTGCCCTTCAAGGTAACTAAGGTCATTCTGGTGGACAGCGCAGGCATTATGCCGCCAAAGTCCAATAAAAAGAGCTGGCGCACACGCTACTACAAGCTGGGCAGAACAGTCCTTTCATGGGGCATAGTAAAGAAGATATTCCCCGACGCTCTGGAGAACTTCCGCAAAAAAATGGGCAGCGCCGACTACGCCGCAGCTTCACCTATGATGCGTCAGGTAATGGTAAAGGTGGTAAACGAGGACTTAGAGCCGTATCTGCCCAATATCAAGGCTCCCACACTCCTTGTATGGGGCGTGAACGATACTGCCACACCGCTTTCCGACGGCGAGAAAATGGAGAAGCTCATTCCCGACGCAGGTCTTGTAAAGCTGGAAAATGCAGGACATTATTCATTCTTAGAGCAGCAGTTCACATTCAACCGCGTAATGTGCAGCTTTATGAAAATAGAAGATTGAATCAGGAGATAAATATGAATTTGGTTTTATGGATAATATATGCGGTCATTGCGCTGACTGCAACGGTATTCCTCGGACTGAGAGAGTTCCATATGCTTCAGCTCAACGGCTACAAGACTCCCGAGCATTCACGCTGGATGAAAAAGAATGCAAGGCGCTATATACTGCCTGCGGTGCTGTTCTGTGCGCAGTTTCTTCTCATTCCATTTCAGCATAAAAAAGGACTCGCAGCAGCTCTTATAATTGTGCTTTGCTTCTTCAACGCCATAATAGCCCTGCTCAACAAGCCGGGCAAGAAGTTCAAAAAGCCTCTTGTGTACACAGCCCGTATGAAGCGCATGATGATAACCTTCGGCATACTTATTGCAATATTCTATGTCATAGCAATTCTTAACGGAAAGTCATTTGTACAGGTAGACACTGTTGCCCACAGCGTTAAAGATACTTCTACCTTAACAACAAAAACTTTCGTGTACGATCCAAGAATTGCATGGTTCATAACGGCTCTGCCATATATACTGGCAGGCTCTGCTCTGTACCTCACACCAATACTTGTTCCGCTCTCGAATCTCATCAACAAGCCCGTGGAAAAGGCAGTACAGAACTGGTACATCAACGACGCAAAGCGCATACTCTCCGAGTGCCCCACACTTCATAAGGTGGGTATCACAGGAAGTTACGGCAAGACCAGCATGAAGTTCTATCTTGACGAGCTTCTCAATTCTCAGTACAACACGCTGAAAACTCCCGAGAGCTTCAATACTCCAATGGGAGTTACAATAACTATCCGCCGCGACTTAAAGCCTACTCACGAATACTTCATCTGTGAAATGGGTGCAAGACGAGTTCACGAGATAAAGGAGCTCTGCGGCATTGCAGATCCACATGATGGCATCATCACTTCCGTTGGTCCTCAGCACTTAGAGACTTTCGGCTCTATCGACAACGTGCTCAATACCAAGTTCGAGCTTGCTGATCACGTTAAGGCTAAGGGCGGTAAGATATACCTCAACGGCGACAACGAGCTTATCCGCAAAAAGGCTCCCGAGTACCCCAATGCAGTTCTTTACGGACTTCAGGAGGGTAACCACTACCGCGCAACTGATATTTCTGTTTCCGACAGAGGCACGGAGTTCACGGTAACTGCTCCAAACGGCGAGACACAGCGCTTCTCAATGAAGCTCCTCGGTGAGCACAACGTACAGAACGTCCTCGGCGCTATCGCCTACGCTCACGGCACAGGCATTTCCCTTGAAAAGCTCACACTTCCCGTCAAGCGTATCGCCGCAGTTCCCCACAGATTACAGCTTCTCGACAAGGGCGGAAATATGACCTTTATCGACGACGCATATAACTCAAATCCAAACGGCTGCCGCGCAGCACTGGGTGTTCTGGGACTTTTCGATGCCTGCCGCATACTTGTTACCCCGGGTATGGTAGAGCTTGGCGCAAAACAGGAAGAGCTCAACTTTGAGTTCGGTCAGGAGGCTGCAAAAGCCTGTGACCATATAGTTCTCGTTGGCAAGAACCAGACAGTTCCCATATACAACGGTATCAAGGACGCAGGCTACGATATGAACAACGTTTTCGTTGCGGACAGTCTTAATGAGGCTCTCGCCCACGTAAATGCGTATCAGACAGACAAGAAGAAGATAGTTCTTCTTGAAAACGACCTGCCCGACAACTATTGATCAATGCATAATTATGAATGCATAATTCATAATTATGGTGTCGCCTTACGGCGAGAAATCAAATATATGAGCGAAGCGAATACAATTAATTATGCATTATGAATTATGAATTATGCATTAAATAAAAGGAGAAATTACAATGAAGATCAATCTTGCAGTTCTTTTCGGCGGAAGAAGCGTTGAGCACGAGGTATCAGTCATCTCGGCGGTTCAGGCTATGGCAAGCATAAATAAGGAAAAGTACAACATTATCCCCGTTTATATGACCAAAAAGAGCGAATTTTTCACAAGCGAAAAAATGTTGGACATCAACAGCTTCAAGGACATTCCTGCTCTGCTCAGCGAATCAACAGAGTGCGTATTTGTCCGCAGTACAGAGGGCAAGGTACAGCTTCAGAGCCTGAAAAAGAAGATGTTCGGCTCCAATGTCATCTCCGATATCGACGTTGCTTTCCCTATCGTTCACGGCACAAATGTCGAGGACGGCGCTCTTCAGGGATATTTACAGACTCTTGATCTGCCCTATGTAGGCTGTGACGTTCTGGCTTCTGCTGTTGGTATGGATAAGTTCGTTATGAAGATACTCCTCAAGGACGCAGGTTTCCCCGTGCTTGACTGCTGCCGTTTCTCCTCGTATGAGATAAACGAAATGGACAGAATGGTTGAGGAGGTCGAGAAGAAGTTCGGTTATCCTGTTATCGTAAAGCCTATCAATCTCGGTTCAAGCGTCGGTATCTCAAAGGGCAAGGACAGAGACAGCCTTATCAAGTCTATCGAGGAGGCATTCGAATTTGCTGACCGTATCCTCATTGAGCCATGCGTTGTTCAGCTCAAGGAAATAAACTGTGCAGTTGCAGGTGACAGCGAGTCCGCAGAGGCTTCCGTATGTGAAGAGCCTGTACAGGCAAGCGGCGACGATATCCTCAGCTATGACCAGAAGTATGTCGGCGGCGGAAAGGGCGGCAGCAAGGGTATGGCTACCCTCAAGAGAAAGATACCTGCTGACATTACTACAGAGCAGGACGAATTCATCAGAAAGACTGCTGTAGATGCATTCCGCTATCTTGGTCTCAACGGCGTTACCCGTATCGACTTCATGATAGATATGGCTACAGAAAAGATATACATAAACGAGATAAACACTATCCCGGGCTCTCTTGCATTCTACCTTTGGGAACCAAAGGGCGTCAAGTATACAGAGCTTCTGGAAAGACTTATCCAGCTCGCTCTCAAGCGCTACAGACAGGGCGAAAAGATAAGCTATACCTTTGATACCAATATCCTTTCAATGGGAGGAAGCTTTGGCTCAAAGGGCAGCAAGAGATAATATAAGCATCGATACGCGATCATAAATTGATGAATGGAGGGTTTAAAATGACCGAAAAGGAAAAACAGCAGGCAGGAGAGCTTTACAATTCAAATGACAGAGAGCTCTTCAACGAGAGGATCAAGGCTAAGAAGCTCTGCGCCGAGTACAATGCCGTTGAGTGCAACGACTTTCAGAAGCGCGAGAGGATACTGGACAGTCTTGTTGCCCTGAGAGGCGAGAATACCGTTATCGAGCCGAATTTCTTCTGCGATTACGGCTATAATATCATCATCGGAGAAAATTTCTACGCAAACCACAATCTGGTCATCCTTGACTGTGCTGAGGTAGTCTTCGGCGATAATGTCTTTATCGGTCCTAACTGCGGATTCTATTCCGCAGAACACCCCATTGATGCCAATCTCAGAAATCAGGGGCTTGAATACGCAAAGCCCATAAAAGTCGGCAATAATGTCTGGATAGGCGGCGGAGTTAATGTAATAGGCGGAGTTACCATCGGCGACAATGCAGTTATCGGAGCAGGAAGCGTTGTTACCAAGGATATTCCCGCAAACTGTGTAGCCGCCGGAAATCCCTGTGTGCCCATAAGAACTCTTGAGGCTTCGGAAATAGCTGAAGTAACAGAGAAGCCCGAGATCAATATGCCCGAGCTGAAAAAGCCCGAAGCCCCTGCTGAAAAGCCAAAGTCAAGGAGACTTGAGATACATCGTATAAACTGACATGAAAGGATGACTGGACCATGAATACACTGCACTTCAAATACGCTGTTGAGATAGAAAAGACACGTTCCATCACTCAGGCGGCAGAAAATCTCTACATGGCTCAGCCTAATCTGAGCAAGGCTATCAAAGAGCTTGAAAGTACGCTTGGAATAACTATATTCAGACGTACGTCAAAGGGCGTTATCCCCACAGACCAGGGGCTGAAATTTCTTGATTATGCCAAGCAGATACTTATCCAGATAGACAATATGGAGGCTATACACTCTCCTGATAAGCCGAAAAACAGCCGTCTGCGCATATCCGTTCCGAGAACGGGCTATATATCGAAGGCTTTTTCGGAGTATATCGCTTCACTGAATACTCCCGAGGATATGGAGATATTCTTCTGTGAGACAAATTCTCTCAGAACCATCGAGAATGTCCGCGAAAACGGTTATGATTTCGGCGTTATACGTTATAACACAGCCCACGAGAAGTACTTCACCGACTTCCTTGCAGAAAAGAACCTGGACAGCAAGCTCCTCTGGGAATTCGAGATGCTTGCAGTAATGTCCGCCGAGCATCCTGCCGCAGGAGCTGAACACATCACATATGCTGACCTCTCCTGCAACTATACCGAGCTTGGACAGGGCGATGACGCGGTGCCGTATGTGCCGGGAGCCGTTGAGAAGCTCTATGCCGCAAACCGTCCCGACGATGTTCCTGTCAGAAAGGTCTGTATGTACGACCGAGGAAGCGCTCTGGACTTCCTGCTGACTGTGCCTCAGGCATTCATGCTGGACTCGCCTATGCCTGCGAGTCTCTGCGGAAAGTACGGTCTGGTGCAGAGAAAGTGTGCCTTTCCCGATAACAGCTTCAAGGATATGCTCATCTACACCTCGGGACACAAGCTTTCGGAGAACGAGCTGAAGCTGGTAAATCGTCTGTATGAGGTAAGAAATGAGAGTGCCTTTGCAGAATACAAGTGATATATGCGAATTGGCATGAAGCTATTTCTGAAAAGAATGTCACATGACTGTACAAATCATAAATATCCAAGGCGGCTTTAAGCCGCCTTTTCTTGTAATTCCCATACATTTCCTCCCCTGACAAGCCTTTGTCAGGTAATTGTCAAGGTGGGATTTGCCACTTGAATATCGATATTGGAATATCGATATTCCGCTGTTATATTTGTGCAACATGGTTTTGTGTGATATAATATTGAATATATCAATACAGCACCTGTATCTGTCGGAGTCAATGGGGATATCACAGAGAGCTCCTGTGCTGTAAATCTATTCGCAAGGAAGGTATGGACTATGTTTGAAATTCTTGAGAAAAGAAGCCTCAATCCTACTGTTACACTTATGCGTATCAACGCTCCTAAGGTAGCAAGAAAGGCTGAGCCCGGACAGTTCATTATTTTAAGAACAGACGCTGATGGTGAGCGTATTCCTCTCACTATCGCTGATTTTGACCGCCAGAGCGGTTCAGTTACTATTATTTTCCAGATAGTAGGCGCTACTACAGAAAAGCTCAATCACCTTAACGAGGGCGACTGCCTTCAGGATTTCGTCGGACCTCTCGGAAGAGCTACAGAGACAGAAGGCCTCAAAAAGGTGGCTGTCGTAGGCGGCGGCGTTGGCTGTGCTATCGCTTACCCTGTTGCAAAGAAGCTCCACGACCTTGGCGTTGAGGTGCATTCTATAGTCGGCTTCAGAAACAAGGACTTAGTTATCCTTGAGGACGAATTCAAGGCTTCAAGCTCTAAGTTCGTACTCATGTCAGATGACGGCACAGCAGGCGAAAAGGGACTGGTAACAGATGCCCTCAAGAAGCTCATCGAAAGCGGCGAGAAGTATGACAGAGTCATCACAATCGGTCCTCTTATCATGATGAAGTTCGTCTGTCGTCTCACTAAGGAATATGAGATACCAACTGTTGCTTCCATGAACCCCATTATGATAGACGGCACGGGAATGTGCGGCGGCTGTCGTCTGACAGTAGGCGGAGAGACAAAGTTCGCCTGCGTTGACGGTCCCGAATTCGACGGCCATCTTATCGATTTCGACGAAGCTATGGCAAGAGGTGCTATGTATAAGCCCTTCGAGCGCCATGCTTACGAAGAAGCCTGCAATCTGTTCAAGGAGGTAAAGTGATATGCCTAATATGTCAGCTACAAGAAACGAGATGCCTGTACAGGCTCCCGACGTAAGAAACAAGAACTTTAGCGAGGTGGCTCTCGGTTATACCGTGGAGCAGGCCATAGATGAGGCTAAGAGATGCCTTAACTGCAAGAACAAGCCCTGCTCGACAGGATGTCCCGTACAGATAGATATACCTGCGTTTATCGCTCAGGTGGCTGAGGGAAATTTCGCAGAGGCTTACAAGATAATCACAAAGTCAAGCTCACTCCCTGCTGTCTGCGGAAGAGTATGTCCTCAGGAGACACAGTGCGAGAGTAAGTGCGTAAGAGGCATCAAGGGCGAGCCCGTTGCTATCGGCAGATTAGAGCGCTTTGTTGCAGACTGGCACAACGCTCAGCCTGAGACAGCTCCCGAGATACCTGCAAAGAACGGTCACAAGGCTGCTGTTATCGGCTCAGGTCCTTCAGGCCTTGCCTGTGCAGGTGACCTTGCAAAGAAGGGCTATGACGTTACTATATTTGAGGCTCTCCACGTTGCAGGCGGAGTTCTCTCCTACGGTATCCCTGAGTTCAGACTTCCAAAGTCCATCGTTCAGAAGGAAATAGGCGGCCTTAAGGCTCTTGGCGTAAAGGTAGAGACAAACACTGTTGTCGGCAAGACTATCTCTGTTGACGAGCTTATGAAGGAAGAGGGCTTCGAGAGCGTATTTATCGGCTCAGGTGCAGGTCTTCCCAGATTTATGAACATCAAGGGCGAGAACCTCAACGGAGTATACTCCGCAAACGAGTTCCTCACACGTATCAACCTTATGAAGGCTTACAAGGAGGGCAGTGCTACTCCTATCAAGGCCGGCACAAAGGCTGTTATAGTCGGCGGCGGAAATGTTGCTATGGACGCTGCCCGCTGCGCTAAGAGACTGGGCGCCGAGGTGTATATAGTATACAGACGTACAGAGGCTGAGCTCCCTGCAAGAGCAGAGGAGGTCGAGCATGCAAAGGAAGAGGGCATAATCTTCAAGTTCCTCACAAATCCTATCGAAATAGAAGCTACAGAGGACGGCTGGGTAAAGAGTATTCACTGCCAGCAGATGAAGCTCTCAGAGCCCGACGCTTCGGGCAGAGCTAAGCCTGTTCCAATAGAGGGCGCTTTCGTTGACATCGACGCTGACTGCGTTATCATGTCTATCGGTACTTCACCCAATCCGCTCATCAAGTCCACAACTGAAGGACTGGATACCCAGAAATGGGGCGGTATCATCGCTGACGAGGACGGACTTACCTCTAAGGAAGGCGTTTATGCAGGCGGCGATGCTGTAACAGGCGCTGCAACAGTTATCCTCGCTATGGGCGCAGGCAAGAAGGCTGCTGCGGCTATGGATAAGTATATGCAGAGTAAATAAGCCCTCTGACGGAGGTATAGAATGAACAAGAGTATTACCTCACAGACACTCTCAAGGCTGCCTGTATATTTCAATTATCTCATGTCGCTCCCCGAGGAAAGAAAGAAGGGTAATATCTCCGCAACGGCTATCGCAGAGGCTCTCGGGCTGAACGATGTACAGGTCAGAAAGGACCTTGCTTCCATAAGCAGCGGCGGCAGACCTAAGGTGGGATATATGACCTCTGAGCTTATGAGCGATATCGGCAGATTCCTTGGATTTGAAAACCATGACAGAGTAGTTGTTGCAGGAATGGGCAACTTCGGCAGGGCTATGCTGGAGTATAACGGCTTTGAGGCTTACGGCTTCGATATAGTCTGCGGCTTTGACCGTAATAAGGACAGGGTTGGAAGCACTATAAACGGCAAGCCTGTCCGACATATCAACGAGCTGGAGAGCTTCTGCAGGGAGAATGATATACGTATAGGTATCATCACCGTGCCCGAAACGGCGGCGCAGGAGGTCTGTGACCGTATGGCTGAGGCAGGGATACGCTTTATCCTGAATTTTGCCGCAGTACACCTCAACGCTCCGAAAGGCGTTGCAGTGCATAATGAGAATATTTCCCTCACTCTTGCAATGCTTGCAAGATGCAGCGCGAGCTGAGACAGCCCGACTGATCAAGGTACTATGTGAATCAAATAAAAGGGCTGATGATAGTTTACAATCCGGCACAAAGCATTTATGATGTGTATAAAAGAAAAAGCAGGCACGTTGTACCGTGCCTGCCTTTTTTGTATTTAGTCTGTTATAACTTCAATATCAGCGTCGCCGCTTGAGCTGCCTGCATCTATGCTTGTGTCCATTGATGATGAGGATGACATATCTGTATCATCGGGAATAGGAGTAAACTTATCGACCTTAGTAAAATATGCCTTTGAGTCTGATGAACCTTCCGACAAATCTATGAGGACCTTGTCCCCCTCCTTTATGAGAGTGAATGATTCGGATGTTGCTGATGCTTCGAATCCCTTTGGCGGTGTTATTTTTGGCGGTATTATTGTGAAGTCGATGGAGTTTTTGTCCTTTTTCTCCCATGTGATGTCTATTGGCTCCTCAATTTTCAAGAAGCCGTTTACGAGAGATGAGTAAAACTTGCCCTTGTTGTCCTTGTCGATCTCGATCTGAAAAATAGTGTTTACAGGAGTGCCTAACATATTGTCGATGCTCTGTCCGTCTGTAATGATCTCACTGCATTCCCATTTTCCGATGAAGTCGTCATTTTTGCTGCCGCAGCCTACGAAAGTGGAAAGCATGCATACGAGTGAAGCTGATAAACAAATAATTTTTTTCATGGTAATAATTCCTCCAGATAATTGTATGAATAGGTTCGCACAAGCTTGCGAGAGGGTCATATGAACCTCTTGTACACGCATTATAGCATGATGCGGATAAAGTGTCAAGTTTTGGCATTGATCCCGAAAATAACGGATTTTGCCTGTTCTGCGTTATTCTATAGTTTTGCGTTAGTGCAGTAAAACAACTTGAAATAATAATTAGATATTGATAAATAGACTGGATACTGCTTTTAGTTTGCTTTTTTTATATAAATTGGATAGCATTATATAACTATGGGCATTTATATTGAATGTTGAGTGTGAGAATTTGCCTGTTTTTAATACAGCAGCGTCAATATCCGTTTTCTGCTTTAGTTACGGGAACTGTATAAACAAACTTCAACAGCCCCCATTTTGCAATTTTCCTAAAATTGTACTGGTCGTAAAAGATATTTTCTGTATTGCAATTTTTTTCGGATTATGTTATTATATAAGGTAAGAAGTTGCGCCATGACGTTTCATGGCAAATATATCAACGTACACTTTCAGTGTACGGGTCAGGAGTATAATATGCCAAAAAGACAGGATATTAACAAGATCATGATAATCGGTTCAGGTCCTATCATCATCGGACAGGCTTGCGAATTCGACTACTCAGGTACTCAGGCTTGCAAGGCTCTGCGCAAGCTGGGATATGAGATAGTTCTCGTAAACTCAAACCCCGCTACTATCATGACAGATCCCGATGTTGCTGATATTACTTACATCGAGCCACTTAACCTCGAAAGACTTACACAGATAATCGAAAAAGAACGTCCTGACGCTCTCCTCCCTAACCTCGGCGGTCAGTCGGGTCTTAACCTCTGCTCGGAGCTCGACAAGGCAGGCGTACTCAAGAAGTACAACGTTCAGGTCATCGGCGTTCAGGTAGACGCTATCGAGCGCGGTGAGGACCGTATCGAATTCAAGAATGCTATGAAGGAACTCGGCATCGGTATGCCGAAGAGCGAGGTAGCTTACTCTGTTGACGAGGCTGTAAAGATAGCTGAAAAGCTGAAATATCCTGTAGTTCTCCGTCCTGCCTATACTATGGGCGGCGCAGGCGGCGGAATGGTTTATAATGTAGATGAATTAAAGGTAGTCTGTGCAAGAGGCCTTCAGGCTTCTCTCGTTGGACAGGTACTCGTTGAGGAATGTATCTTCGGCTGGGAAGAGCTGGAGCTTGAGGTAGTCCGTGACGCTGATAACAACAAGATCACTGTCTGCTTCATCGAGAACATCGATCCTATCGGTGTTCACACAGGCGATTCTTTCTGCTCTGCACCTATGCTCACTATCCCTGAGGACGTTCAGAAGACTCTTCAGGAGATGTCATACAGAATAATCGAATCCATTGAGGTAATCGGCGGCTGTAACTGTCAGTTCGCACGTGATCCCGAGACAGGACGTATCGTCGTTATCGAGATCAACCCAAGAACCTCACGTTCCTCTGCACTTGCTTCAAAGGCAACAGGCTTCCCGATAGCTCTCGTTTCAGCTATGCTCGCCTGCGGTCTTACACTCAAGGATATTCCATGCGGCAAGTACGGAAGTCTTGACAAGTACGTTCCTGACGGTGATTATATCGTTATCAAGTTCGCTCGCTGGGCTTTCGAGAAGTTCAAGGGCGCTGAGGACAAGCTTGGCACTCAGATGAAAGCTGTCGGCGAGGTAATGAGCATCGGCAAGACCTACAAGGAGGCATTCCAGAAGGCTATCCGTTCACTGGAAACAGGACGCTATGGTCTTGGATTTGCCAAGAACTTCAACAATATGACTAAGGAAGAGCTCCTTTCAGAGCTCCGCTTCCCGACAAGCGAGAGACAGTTCGTTATGTACGAGGCTCTCCGCAAGGGCGCTACAATAGATGAGCTCCACGAGCTCACAAAGATAAAGAAGTACTTCATCGAGCAGATGAAGGAGCTCGTTGACGAGGAAGAGGCACTCCTTAAAAATAAGGGTTCTGTTCCTGCAAACGACGTGCTGAAGCAGGCTAAGCTTGACGGTTTCTCTGACCGTTACCTCAGCTCTATCCTCAATGTTACAGAGGAAGAGATCAGAAATGCACGTATGGCTATTGGCGTTAAGGAAGCTTGGGAAGGCGTTCACGTAAGCGGTACAGAAAATGCGGCTTACTACTACTCAACATACCACCTTGATGAGGATAAGAGCCCTGTAAGCACTGAAAAGCCAAAGATAATGATCCTCGGCGGCGGTCCTAACAGAATCGGTCAGGGTATCGAGTTCGACTACTGCTGCGTTCACGCTGCACTTGCTCTTAAAAAGCTTGGCTTTGAGTCAATTATCGTAAACTGCAACCCTGAGACAGTTTCTACTGACTATGATACATCTGATAAGCTCTATTTCGAGCCACTTACACTTGAGGACGTTCTCGCTATCCACGAGAAGGAAAAGCCTGTTGGCGTTATCGCTCAGTTCGGCGGACAGACTCCTCTCAACCTTGCAAATGACCTCAAGAAGTACGGCGTAAATATCCTCGGTACAACTCCGGAGACTATCGATCTCGCTGAGGACCGTGACCACTTCCGCGCTATGATGGACAAACTGGGTATTCCTATGCCTGAGGCAGGAATGGCTGTAAATGCTGACGAGGCTATCGCTATCGCAAACAAGATCGGCTATCCTGTAATGGTTCGTCCTTCCTACGTTCTCGGCGGACGCGGCATGGAGATCGTTCACGATGACGAGATGATGAGAGTATACATGAATGCAGCTGTTGGTGTAACTCCTGACAGACCTATCCTCATCGACCGCTTCCTCAACCACGCTACAGAGTGCGAGGCTGACGCTATTTCCGACGGTACACACTGCTTTGTTCCATGCGTTATGGAGCATATCGAGCTTGCAGGCGTTCACTCGGGCGACTCCGCTTGTATCCTTCCTTCAAAGAACCTGACAGAGAAGCAGGTAGCTACTATCAAGGAGTACACAAAGAAGATAGCTGTAGAAATGAACGTATGCGGTCTTATGAACATGCAGTATGCTATCGAGGGCGATACAGTATATGTTCTCGAGGCTAATCCCCGTGCTTCAAGAACAGTTCCGCTGGTATCAAAGGTTTGCGACATCAATATGGTCCGTATAGCTACAGATATCATTACATCAAAGCTCACAGGCAGACCTTCACCCGTACCCGAGCTCAAGGATAAGCAGATCGGTCACTACGGCGTAAAGGAAGCTGTATTCCCATTCAATATGTTCCAGGAGGTAGATCCTCTCCTCGGACCTGAAATGCGTTCAACAGGTGAAGTTCTCGGTATCTCACCTTCCTTCGGCGAGGCTTACTACAAGGCTCAGGAGGCTACAAAGAACAAGCTTCCTCTTGAGGGCACAGTTCTCCTCAGCGTATGCGACAGAGACAAGCCTGAGCTTATAGACATCGCTAAGTCCTTCAACGAGCTCGGATTCCACATTATCGCTACAGGCAAGAGCTATGAGATGATAAAGGAAGCAGGGATCCCATGCGACAAGATCTTCAAGATCTATGAGGGACGTCCGAATATCGCTGACCAGATCGCTAACGGCGAGATCCAGATGATAATCAATACTCCTGCAGGCAAGACAAGTGCTCACGACGACAGCTACATCAGAAAGGCTGCTATCAAGCACAGAGTTCCATATATGACTACAATGGCTGCTGCAAAGGCAAGCGCAGAGGGTATCAAGGCTATCAAGCACAATACTCACCTCGGTGTTAAGTCTCTTCAGGCTCATCACGCTGATATTAAGTAAAAGGAGTCCGTTATGGATAATAACTATAATAATGATCCCGACAACAACGGCGGACAGAATAACGGTAATTATCCCGACAGCAATAACCAGTACGGCGGCTATGATAACGGCGGTCAGAATTACAGCGGATATCCGAATAACGGACAGTACAACTCTCCCAATTATAACGGAGCTCCTGATTTCTACAGTCAGATGAATTACCCCTACAATCAGCCTCGGTATGAGTCTCCTGACGGACCTGCCATAGCTTCGCTGGTTCTCGGACTGTGCAACCTGCTTGGCTGGTGTCTCCCTATAATCGGTATTCCCTGCGGTGTAGTAGGTATCATTATGGGCGTAAAGGGACTGAAAAGCTCCAAAAAGGGCATGGCTGTAGCTGGAATAGTGCTTTCCAGCGTTACTCTGACATTTTCACTGCTGAACTCCATTCTGGGAGTTATCGGCGCTCTGAGGCGTTACAGCTGAAACAGTATTAATAAATATGTGCCGCATCTTTATGATGCGGCACAAATGATATGAGGGAATAAATATGGGTAAAAAGGCTTATATCGATTGTACTACGGAAGAAATAGGCGAAAGAGTTGCAGAAGCACTTGACGTAAGATACAATACAGATTTATGCTGGAAGGTATTTGAGGCAGTATTGGTAGTTATCTGCGTAGGGATCGGGCTGTATTTAGCACATATCGCAGATGTAAGGATAATATATCTTGCGCTCGGCATTGTTTTTATCGGTGCAGGAGCTGCTCATCTCCGACATAATATGCGTGTGGGACGCTTTTGCATCAAGAGCACTGTATCGATATTATGGGGAGCGTTCAGCGATGTGTGGGTATGTCTGAATTTCTCGGACTGGGATCGTATAAATCAGCTCATGCACATCTTCTTTCTGTTCTTTGGCGTTGCACTTATCGTGCTAAATTATGCAGATGCGTGGCTGAGAAAGCTCAGGTGCGATATGGAGGGCTTCATAGGAAGATTGACAAACGAGAGTACAGGGGACTCTGAGCATACGCTTCTCGTCGGAGATGATAAGATCTCGCTTTTCAATACAAAGTATGTTCCTGTCGGGCGCTTTGAGACCTTTGAAGTTTTTATCAATTCTGACAACGTAAGCGAGGTATACTGCGATAAAATGTTTCACTCTGCAAAGATGGCAGGGTGGATATTCGGCGGAGGCTGGTGCTTTATGGTCTTTGTATATCTGCTTGCGGTTAAATTTGTCTGAACCCGTACCCTCTTTCAGCTATGCTGACATCTCCCTACACTGTAGGGAGTCACCCACAGCGTCCCTCTTCCGAAAACAATTCACTGGATTGTTTTCGGAATTCACCCTTGCGGGGCGCTTCGTAACTGCGGGGCTTTGCCCCACACCCCACAAGGGCTGTCAGCCCTTGACCTGACCAAAGGAACACAGTCCCTTTGGA